>JBBSJO010000057.1:0-21208 GCA_038257185.1 Rhodobacterales bacterium
CCGGCGCGGCACGCGCTCTATTCCTCCGACCAGTTCGCGCAATCCTGCCGCCTGCCTTTCAGTCCGCTGGACGATATGGTGGCTTTCCACGTAGTCTTCGGCAAGACCGTGCCCGATGTCTCCCTCAACGCCGTTGCCAACCTCGGCTACGCGCAGGGGCGCTGGCTGTTGCCGGTCTGGCCGGGCGATACCCTGCGCAGCGAATCCGAAGTGATTGGCCTCAAGCAGAACTCCAACGGCAAGACCGGCGTGGTCTACGTCCGCACCACCGGGCTGAACCAACATGATGAAGCCGTGCTGGAATATGTCCGCTGGGTGATGGTCCGCAAACGCGATACGGACGCCCCCGCTCCCGACACGGTGGTGCCTGACCTGCCCGACGTCGTGCCCGCCGACCAACTGGTGATCCCGAAGGGGCTCGACTTCACCGGATATGATTTCACGCTGGCGGGCGAACCGCACCGTTGGGGCGATTACAAGATCGGCGAACAGATCGACCATGTCGACGGCGTAACCGTGGAAGAGGCCGAGCATATGCTGGCCACGCGCCTCTGGCAGAATACCGCCAAGGTCCACTTCGACACCTCAGCCCGCCCAGATGGGCGCCACCTGATCTATGGCGGCCACGTGATCTCCATGGCGCGCGCACTGTCCTTCAACGGGCTGGCCAATGCCCAGATGGTTGTGGGCCTGAACGGCGGAGCTCATGCCAACCCCTGCCTCGCGGGCGACACGATCCGCGCCTGGTCTGAGGTCCTGGACAAAGCCGAAACCGCTGCGCCGGGCGTCGGAGCAATCAGACTCCGGCTGGTGGCGACCAAGGGCGGCGCGCCGTTTCAACTCAGGGGGAGTGACGGCAAGTACTTGCCAGACGTGATGCTCGACCTGGACTACTGGGCGCTGATCCCGCTCTGACCGGAGCGGGTCCGCTGGCGCGCGCCCTTTTCCCCCGGCGGGGGTCGGCGCATTGCTGCGAAAAGTGCCCAAATGCGCTTACACGTTCTGTCAGGGCGCCCCGACATCAACGTGCGCTTACACATTCTGTCGGGGCGTCCAGACATCAACACACGGGCTGTTTGCCAAACGCTTTTCGGTGCTCTGCACGCTGGATCTCCATCCAGACCCAAAATCTTGTGATCACAGCGCGCAGAAGTGTGATCACAAATGTCACTTTAGGCTGGCATATCCTTAAATACTGAGGAAAACTCTTTACCGAGCCGTAAGACTCACCCGCGTATTGCGGGCGAACTGGAACAGCACGGGACCTCTTTAATGAACATCCACGAATATCAGGCCAAAGCCCTTCTGCGTAGCTACGGCGCGCCCGTTTCCGACGGACGCGTGGTTCTGAAGGCCGAGGACGCCAAGTCCGCCGCAGGCGAGATGGACGGGCCCCTCTGGGTCGTCAAGGCGCAGATCCACGCAGGAGGTCGCGGCAAGGGCAAGTTCAAGGAAGCCGATGCGGGTGACAAGGGCGGCGTTCGCCTGACCAAATCCGTCGAAGAGGCATCACAGGAAGCCAAGAAGATGCTGGGCCGCACGCTGGTCACGCATCAGACCGGCCCCGCGGGCAAACAGGTCAACCGTGTTTATATCGAAGACGGTTCGGGCATCGAAACGGAACTCTACCTCGCGCTTCTGGTGGATCGCCAGACCAGCCGCGTCGGTTTCGTCTGCTCCACCGAGGGCGGCATGGACATCGAGGAAGTGGCCGCGAATACACCCGAGAAGATCCTGAACTTCTCGGTCGATCCCGCGACGGGGTATCAGCCGTTCCACGGCAGAAAGATCGCCTTCGCGCTGGGTCTGGAAGGCAAGCAGGTCAAGCAATGCGTGTCGCTGATGGGCCTGCTCTACCGCGCCTTCATCGAGAAGGACATGGAGATGCTGGAGATCAACCCGCTGATCGTGACCGACGAGGGCGACCTGAAGGTGCTGGACGCCAAGGTCTCCTTCGACGGCAACGCGATGTACCGCCACCATGACATCGCCGAACTGCGCGACACGACGGAGGAGGACCCCAAGGAACTCGCGGCCTCGAAGTACGACCTGAACTACATCGCGCTCGACGGAGAGATTGGCTGCATGGTCAATGGTGCGGGCCTCGCCATGGCGACGATGGACATCATCAAGCTCTATGGCGCGGAGCCTGCCAACTTCCTCGACGTGGGCGGTGGTGCGACGGAGGAGAAGGTGACCGAAGCCTTCAAGATCATCACCTCCGACCCGCAGGTCAAAGGCATCCTCGTGAACATCTTCGGCGGCATCATGCGCTGTGACGTCATCGCAGAGGGCGTCGTGGCCGCGGTCAAGGAAGTGGGGCTGAAGGTGCCTCTGGTGGTGCGTCTCGAAGGCACCAAGGTCGAAGAGGGCAAGAAGATCATCAACGAAAGCGGTCTTGACGTCATCGCGGCGGACAACCTCAAGGACGGCGCCGAAAAGATCGTCAAGGCCGTCAAGGGCTGAACGGATAGCGACTGGAGGGTCGGTGCATGGAAAACCCACGGCAATCCCCGCTTTTGGCCGGTCTCGCGCTTCTGGGCGCGGGGCTGCTGATCCGTCGCTGGCAGCCGAAGCTGCTGGACCTTCCGGATACCCCGTCTGACACGCACCACAAGGACCGTGGCGTCCGCCGCGCGGCCCGCAAGTCGCGTGATGGTCTCGCGAGTATCCTGCCCGGCAACATGACCGGCTCCATAGGGCGCTCTCTTATCATCATGGGTGCGGGGCTTCTTCTGGTCCGCGCGCTCGACGAACTGGTCGAGGATGAAGATGCGCTTTTCTGAGCCTCTCTTGGCCGTTGTCCAGAGCACCCTAGCGGCTGCCGCACAAGGCACGGCTGCCCTGAAGGCCGCGACCAACGGTCTGTCGGCGCCCGGCGCCCCTCAGTTAGTCCCCGTCCGGGTGGTCGGCGGAGCGGTGCGCGCGGCTGTCTTGCTGGCCTTGGGGACATGCCTTCTGGCCGGGGCCGCAACCGGGGCCGGGAGCCCTGATGCTGCCATAACCGCATTCAACACATGGTGCTTCAAGGCCGGTCAGACCGAAGCGCAGGCCCGCACAAACATGGGCGCAGACGGCGCCCCCTTCTCCCTCACGTTCTGGGATGACAGCCTGCAGCCGCGCCCCGCCGACGCCCCGGAAGGTGTCGAACGCCGCTGCGAGGTCGCCTTTGCGGGCGATCATGCAGCGGATGCCATCGAGGCGATGCGCGCGCAGATGGCAACTCCGCCGGAATTCGGCACCCTGGTCCCCCTGCCGACCACCCATGCTGAAACGGAGGGCACGAAATTGATCGAGGGGCGCGAATTGCTGCACGGGCGCGTCGCCGTGGTGCAAGTCGGCACACGTGATGCGGGCGGCGCTGTGGAAACCTACATGACCGTCGACCGGCTCTACGACGGTCTCGGCCTGCCTGAGGGACACTAGGCGATGCACCCTCCCAAGCCCCATTTTCTGCTTCCGCCTCTCAAGAAAGGACGTGCCATGCGCATGACATCCCTGCCGCTGCTCGGCCTGGCCCTTGCCCTTGCCGCGTGCAATACCGCCAACGACGGTGTCCGCAACGGCCCGCAAGCGGTGCATCCCAGCACGTCCCCCCTCGCCGCAAAGCAGTATTACGCGCCTGACGAGCAATACCCGCTCTGCGCGAATGATCCGACCCGCCTTTGCCGCGCCTACGAACCCGGCGACGGGGCCCGACCCATCATCGACTGATGCCCAAGTGGCATCAGCCCGGACCGACCGAAACGACGCATAAACCGAAGGAATAGCCGAACATGGCCGTACTCGTAGACGAAAACACCAAAGTGATCTGTCAGGGCCTCACCGGCTCGCAGGGCACATTCCACACCGAACAAGCCATCGCCTACGGCACCAAGATGGTCGGCGGCGTGACGCCCGGCAAGGGTGGGCAGACTCACCTTGACCTGCCGGTGTTCAATTCCGTTCACGAGGCGCGGGAAGTGACGGGTGCCAATGCCACCGTCATCTATGTCCCGCCCCCCTTCGCCGCCGATTCCATCATGGAAGCCATCGACGCCGAGATGGAGCTGATCGTCTGCATCACCGAAGGCATCCCGGTGCTCGACATGATGAAGGTCAAGCGCGCGCTGGAAGGTTCCAAATCCCGCCTGATCGGGCCCAACTGCCCCGGTGTCATCACGCCCGGTGCCTGCAAGATCGGCATCATGCCCGGCCACATCCACAAGCGCGGCTCCTGCGGCGTGGTTTCCCGTTCCGGCACGCTGACCTATGAGGCGGTCAAGCAGACCACCGACATGGGTCTGGGCCAGTCCTCCGCCGTCGGCATCGGCGGTGACCCGATCAAGGGGACGGAACATATCGACGTGCTGGAGATGTTCCTCGCAGACCCCGAAACCCATTCGATGATCATGATCGGCGAAATAGGCGGCAGCGCCGAAGAGGAAGCCGCGCAGTTCCTTGCCGACGAACGCAAGAAGGGCCGCTGGAAGCCGACCGCCGGTTTCATCGCGGGCCGCACCGCCCCTCCGGGCCGCCGCATGGGCCACGCGGGCGCCATCGTCGCCGGGGGCAAGGGTGACGCGGAAAGCAAGATCGAGGCGATGAAGGCCGCTGGCATCGTCGTGGCGGACAGCCCCGCGACACTCGGCGAGGCGGTGAAGGCCGCGATCGACAAGGGCTGACTCAAACGGCGGGGGTCTCCCGCCTTCCGCCGCAGGCCGCCAGATCCCCGGCCTGCGGAAAATCGCAACGTGATCTCTAGCGAGGCCTCACCATGACCGAACAACCCGCCAACGACCAGTTCCACGCATCCTCCTTCATGGAGGGCGAGAACGCGGATTACCTCGAAGCGATGTACGCGCGATACGCCAGCGATCCGGGCGCGGTGGACGAAGCGTGGCAGGCGTTCTTCAAGGCGATGGGGGACGACGCGGAAACGGCGCAGGCCGAAGCGGCGGGCCCATCCTGGGCGCGCAATGACTGGCCCCCCGCGCCTTCGGGAGACATGATGGGCGCACTGACCGGTGTTTGGCCAACACCACCCGAGGAAGCGCAAGCAGCGGGCGAGAAGATCAAGGCGAAGGCCGCCGAAAAGAGCGTCGAGATCAGCGATTCGAACGTCAAGCAGGCAGTGCTGGACAGCATTCGCGCGCTGATGTTGATCCGTGCCTACCGCATCCGGGGCCACCTGGCGGCCGATCTCGACCCGCTGGGGATGCGCGAGACCGGCAACCTGCCGGAACTGGACCCGAAATCATACGGCTTCACCGATGCCGACATGGACCGCCCCATTTTCATCGACAACGTGCTGGGCCTCGAAATCGCCACGATGAAACAGATCGTGGACATCGTGCGCCGCACCTACTGCGGCACGTTCGCGCTGCAATACATGCACATCTCGAACCCAGAAGAGGCCGCCTGGCTCAAGGAGCGGATCGAGGGCCTGGGCAAGGAGATCGAGTTCACCCAGACCGGTCGCAAGGCGATCCTGGGCAAGCTCGTTGAGGCCGAAGGCTTCGAAAAGTTCCTGCACGTCAAATACATGGGCACCAAGCGCTTCGGCCTTGACGGCGGCGAGAGCCTCGTACCTGCGATGGAGCAGGTGATCAAGCGCGGCGGTCAGTTGGGCATCAAGGACATCGTGATCGGCATGCCGCACCGGGGCCGTCTGTCGGTGCTGGCCAACGTGATGCTGAAGCCCTACCGGGCGATCTTCAACGAATTCCAGGGCGGCAGCTTCAAACCCGAGGATGTGGACGGATCGGGCGACGTGAAATATCACCTCGGCGCCTCCTCAGATCGTGAGTTCGACGGCAATACCGTGCACCTCAGCCTTACCGCCAACCCCTCGCACTTGGAGGCCGTGAACCCCGTCGTGCTGGGCAAGGTCCGCGCCAAGCAGGATCAACTGAACGACAGCGACCGCACCGCCGTCCTTCCAATCCTTCTGCACGGCGACGCGGCCTTTGCCGGTCAGGGCGTTGTGGCCGAGTGTTTCGCCCTCTCCGGCCTGCGCGGGCACCGCACGGGCGGCACCATGCACATCGTGGTGAACAACCAGATCGGTTTCACCACCGCGCCGCATTTCTCGCGGTCCTCCCCCTACCCCACCGACAACGCGCTGGTGGTCGAGGCGCCGATCTTCCACGTCAACGGCGATGACCCCGAGGCGGTCGTCCACGCCGCGCGCGTGGCCACGGAGTTCCGCCAGAAGTTTCACAAGGACGTGGTCATCGACATCTTCTGTTACCGTCGCTTCGGGCATAACGAAGGTGACGAACCGATGTTTACCAACCCCTTGATGTACAAGAAGATCAAGACCCAGAAGACCACGCTGAGCCTTTATACCGAGCGGCTCGTCAAGGACGGCCTGATCCCCGAAGGCGAGATCGAGGACATGAAGGCCGCCTTCCAAGCCCGCATGAACGAGGAATTCGAGGCCGGCAAGGACTACCGTCCCAACAAGGCGGATTGGCTGGATGGCAAATGGTCTCACCTCGACCGCAAGAAAGAGAAGAAGTACCAACGCGGCAAGACCGCGATCAAGAAGGAAACCTTCGAGGAGATCGGCCGGGCGCTGTCCGCCGCTCCCGACAGTTTCCCGCTTCACAAGACAGTGGCGCGCCTCCTCGAAGCCAAGGCCGAGATGTTCAGCTCCGGCACCGGCATAGACTGGGCCACGGCGGAGGCACTGGCTTTCGGATCACTGCTCACCGAAGGCTACAAGGTGCGCCTCTCCGGTCAGGACAGCAGCCGCGGCACGTTCAGCCAGCGCCACTCCGCCCTGATCAATCAGGAGAATGAGGATCGATACTATCCGCTGAACCACATCCGGGAGGGTCAGGCGGAATACGAGGTCATCGACTCGATGTTGTCGGAATATGCCGTCCTGGGCTTCGAATACGGCTATTCGCTGGCCGAGCCCAATGCGCTGACGCTCTGGGAAGCTCAGTTCGGCGACTTCGCCAACGGCGCGCAGATCATGTTCGACCAGTTCATCAGCTCGGGCGAAAGCAAATGGCTGCGCATGTCGGGCCTCGTCTGCCTGATGCCGCACGGCTACGAAGGACAGGGGCCGGAGCACTCCTCCGCGCGTCTCGAACGCTTTCTGACGATGTGCGGCGGTGACAACTGGATCGTGGCCAATTGCACGACGCCGGCGAACTACTTCCACCTGTTGCGCCGCCAGTTGCATCGCAGCTACCGCAAGCCACTGATGCTGATGACGCCCAAGTCCCTCCTGCGCCACAAGATGGCCGTCAGCAAGACCGATGAATTCACCACCGGCTCGTCCTTCCATCGCGTTCTGTGGGACGATGCGGAACATGGAAATTCGGACACCGAGCTCGTGGCCGATGACAAGATCAAGCGCGTGGTCATGTGCTCCGGCAAGGTCTACTACGACCTTTTGGAGGAGCGCGATGAGCGTGGCATCGACAATGTCTATCTGATGCGCTTCGAGCAGTTCTATCCCTTCCCCGCGCAATCCGCGGTCAAGGAACTGGAGCGGTTCAAGAATGCCGAAATGATCTGGTGCCAGGAAGAACCCAAGAACCAGGGCGGCTGGTCCTTCATCGAACCCAACCTCGAATGGGTTCTGGGGCGTATCAAGGCAAAGCATCTGCGCCCCGACTACGTCGGCCGCGCCACAGCCGCCTCCCCCGCCACGGGTCTGGCCAGCCAGCACAAGGCACAACAAGCAGCGCTGATCGACGAAGCGCTGACACTCAAGGGAAAATGACCGATGACTGATGTACGTGTACCCACCCTGGGCGAATCCGTGACCGAGGCGACCGTGGCCACATGGTTCAAGAAGCCCGGCGACACCGTGGCGGTCGATGAGATGCTCTGTGAGCTGGAAACCGACAAGGTGACCGTCGAGGTCCCGAGCCCGGTGGCGGGCACGCTGGAGGACATCGTGGCCGCCGAGGGTGAAACTGTCGGCGTCGACGCGCTGCTCGCCACCGTGTCCGAAGGCGCTTCGGGCTCCAAGGCTGCGCCCAAGGCCAAGGAAGCCGCAAAGGACGATGGCGCAGACTCAGCCACCGCGCCCAAGGCCATCGACGCCGGTGCCGAGGACCCCAAGCCGCGCGATCCGGCCGCAAACGTGGACGTCATGGTCCCCACCCTGGGCGAATCCGTGACCGAGGCCACTGTTAGCACCTGGTTCAAGAAGGTCGGTGATACCGTCGCTCAGGATGAAATGCTCTGCGAGCTGGAGACCGACAAGGTCAGCGTCGAGGTCCCGGCGCCCGCCGCCGGAACGCTGACAGAGATCATCGCCGAGGAAGGCAGCACCGTTGCCGCGAAGGGCAAGCTTGCCGTGATCTCCGCCGGTGGAGGTGCCGCAGCATCTGGCCCCGCTTCGGAGGCCGCCCCGGCCCCTGCCGCCGCGGGTTCGAGCAGCGGCAAGGACGTCGAAGACGCCCCCTCCGCCAAGAAGGCGATGGCCGAAGCCGGGATCAGCCGCGATGCGGTGACAGGGACAGGCCGTGACGGGCGGGTGATGAAGGAGGACGTGGCCAAGGCCATCGCTGCAGGCTCCTCTGCGGCCAAGCAGGACGCCAAGCCAAGCCAGCCCCGCGCGCCCTCTGCCGCCGATGACGCAAGCCGCGAGGAGCGGGTCAAGATGACCCGTCTCAAGCAGACCATGGCCCGCCGCCTCAAGGAGGCGCAAAACACCGCCGCGATCCTGACCACCTTCAACGAGGTCGACATGACCGAGGTGATGGAAATCCGGAACCTCTACAAGGAGCAGTTCGAGAAGAAGCACGGCGTGCGCATGGGCTTCATGTCGTTCTTTACCAAGGCCTGCTGCCATGCGCTGAAGGAAATCCCCGAGGTCAACGCCGAGATCGACGGCACCGATGTGATCTACAAGAACTACGTCCACATGGGCGTCGCGGCGGGTACGCCTACGGGTCTTGTGGTGCCGGTGATCCGCGACGCGGATTCGATGTCCTTCGCGGAGATCGAAAAGGCCATCAACGCCATGGGCAAGAAGGCCCGCGACGGCAAGCTCACGATGGCCGACATGACCGGGGGCACCTTCACCATCTCCAACGGCGGCGTCTATGGCTCGCTGATGACGGCCCCCATCCTGAACCCGCCTCAGTCGGGTATCCTCGGGATGGCCAAGATCCAGGACCGCGCGATGGTTGTGGGCGGTGAAATTGTCATCCGTCCGATGATGTACATCTCGCTGTCCTACGACCACCGGATCATCGACGGCAAGGGGGCGGTGACTTTCCTTGTGCGGGTCAAGGAGATGCTGGAGGATCCACGCAGGTTGCTGATGGACTTGTAAGGGCCGGGTGATTTCAAAGGGACGGTCGCAACCAAAGGCCGCCCCTTGCGACCATTAGCGGGGCAATACAACGAGCCCTCGCAGGCAGATCCGCTATTTTGTGTCGCCCGCTCTGTCGCGCTGGCGGTAATCTGCCGAACGAAGTAGGGTATGTCTTATCATGTCCCTGCATTCGGATTCAGCATCTCGGCCGCTGACGGTTCCAAGCGAACGGCGTCAGGTTTCCGTGCTGTTCGCCGACATGGTCGGATACACCGCCAATGTGGAACGGCTGGGTGAAGACCGCGCGCTGGATTTCACGCAGGCCATCTACCAGAAGCTGAAGACCACCGTGCGCGAACACGGCGGTGCGGTGCGCAGCTTTGCGGGCGACAGCGTCATGGCGGTCTTCGGCATTCCCGATACGCTGGAGGATGCCGCATTGCGGGCCTGCCGCACGGCGATGTCGATCCACGCAGCCGTCGCGGCGGCCGGTGACGAGTTCGAGGCCACCTTCGGCGTACGCCCCACGATGCGCGTGGGGGTGAGTTCGGGGGCGGCTGTGACAGCCCCGGTTCAGGGCGAAGGCGCGGAACTGACCGCCGTTGGCAACACCGTAAACCTGGCATCGCGGATCCAGTCGATCGCCCCGGCAGGCGGCTGCCTGATCTGCGACGCGACGCGGCGACTGGTGGAATGGCTCGTCGAAGTCGAATTCGACGCCGAATACGAGATCAAGGGCGTGGCCAAGCCGCAGAAGCTTTGGGGGCTTCTGTCGATCCGCAAAGGGGCCACGCGGTTCGACGTCTCGATCGCCCGGGGTCTGAGCACCTACATCGGGCGCAGCGATGAGTTGGCCACGATGTCTGCGGCGCTGGCGGAGACACCGCAGGGGAGTTCCGTGATCGACCTCGTGGCGGAACCGGGCCTTGGCAAGACGCGTCTCGTGTTCGAGTTTCTGCAAAGGGTGAAGGATCAGGACGCCGTGGTTCTGTCCGGGCAATGCGCCGAAGCGGCCCAGCAGACACCCTTCTTCCCCTTTCTGGAGGTGGTGCAGAAGTCCTTCCGAATTCAGGAAGAGGACATTCCGGCAGAGGTAGCGCGCAAGCTTGAATCAGGCCTTCGCATCCTGGGCGTCCATTCCCCGGAGAATACCGGCCTCCTGATGAACTTACTGGGCCTCGCACCTCCCGAAGGGACGCTTGATGGCCTCGACGGCGTCCTGATCGGGCTGCGCACGCGCGACCTTCTGCCGGAGCTGCTGAAGGCGCGCTGTCGCCTTGAAACGGTCGTCTTGCTGATCGAGGACATGCACTGGATCGATACCGCATCGGCGCAGTTGTTGCGCAGGCTGATCGACAGCGGCGGTCAGACGAACCTGCTGATGATCCACACCCGACGGCCCGAATACCTGCCATCCTGGCATGGCAAAGCGGAGGTGCGAACCCTTGCGCTCAAACCGCTGACCGAAAGTGACATCCGGTACCTGATGGTGACGCGGCTCGGGGTCGACGACCTGCCCGAGGCGCTGATCGGGCAGGTGACGGAGCGTGCAGGGGGCAACCCGCTTTTCGGCGAGGAAATCCTGAATTTCCTGATCCAGCAGGGGGCCCTGCGGATCGAAAATGGCAAGGCGGTCTTCGATGCAGAACTTGGGCAAAGCGCGCTGCCGGCCAGCATGCAGAGCCTTCTGACCGCCAAGATCGACCGTCTGGACCCGCAGGACCGCGCCCTGTTGCAGGCCGCCGCCGCCATCGGCAAGCGGTTCGATCCCGGACTGCTTTCCCTTGTCATCGATGCGACAGAAACAACCGGCCCGACCCTGCGGAGGCTTCAGGAAAAGGACATCGTCTATCGCGAATCCGGCACGTCGGAATACATCTTCAAGCACGTCCTGCTGCGGGATTCGGTCTATGAAAGCCTGCTGTCGGCGCGGCGCGCCGACCTGCACCTGGCCATCGCCCAAGCGCTGGAGCGGCGCAACGCGGACCGGCCCGTCGAAGCGGCGGAGTCCTTGGCCTATCACTATTCGCTCACCGACCGGACCGATCTTGCCTTCACCTACAACGCGCTAGCCGGCGCAAAAAGCCTTGGAGTCTACTCGCTCAACGAGGCCAACAGGTATTTCGCCTCAGCCCTCGCGCTTTACCAGCAGGACCCCGGTTGCGCCCATGACGCCCATTTCGCGGCGTTCCTTGCGGACTATGCGCTCAGCTCGAACATCTCGCTCAGGGTGCGGACGATGATCGAACTGGCCACCAGCGTCAGGCCGATCCTCGACCGCTTCGGCGACAGTCGGCACCACGTCCATTTTCTCCACCACTACGTGTCCTGTCTGATCTGGAACGGCAGGTATCTCGACGCGCTCGCCGTCCAACAGGATCTGTCGGCGATGGCAGGTCGGCTCGGCGACCAGCAATCGGGGGCTTATGCGCTGGTGAGTGAACTGGCGATGTCATGCTATTGCGGACACCTGTCGAGCGAGAATTTTGATGAAAAGCAACGCGAGGCCGAGGGGCTGCTTGCCGGTCTGGACGACGCTTATCTTCAGAATTTCTTCCTTGCCCACATGGGCTGGAACGCGGTCGGACGCGGCCGTGTGCTGGAAGCTCTCGCGGCAGCCGAGAACATGATTGTCGTCGGCAGGGAAATGAAGGACCCCAGATCATTGGGTTACGGGACCGCCATGAAGGCGCTGATCGCGCTGATCAGCGACGACTACGAAACTGCGCTGGAAAAGTCCGAAGAGGCTCTGGGCCTGTCACGCGCCGCGTTCGAGATCGCCATCGCCAATGCCTCCAGACACGCGTCCCTCGTGCCGCTCGAAAAGCCGGGCGCGGCCGAAGAGGTGAAGCGCTACGTTGATCTGTGTACGGAGCGGGGATGGACGCTTTTCAAGTCGACCCCGGACACGATGCTTGGAATCGCCTTGGCCGTCGAGGGCCGCATCGGTGACGGTCTGCGACACATCGAAAACAACATTACCGAGCGCGAGCGCGAGGGCTATCATATCGCTGCCGACTGGTATCGATTGTTCCTCTGCGAGGTCTACCTGGAAGTTCTGTCCGGCGAGGGCGGCGCCTCCCTCAGCTTGCTGATGCGCAATATCGGGCCCTTGGGCGGAATCATCCTTTTCGGTGAAAAGCGCATCCTGGCACTGCTGGAGCATGTCAGGGGCAACCAGCATTTCGACCGCGACGGGCACCATATCGGACGGCTCGAAATGATTTTGGGGCTGCTCTACAAGATCAAGAAGAAGAAGCCCCTCGCCCTGCAACATCTGACCGAGGCGCACCGCATCGTCGCCCCCACGGGACCCTCCCCCATGTTGGCGCGGATCGAAACGGCGCTGGCGGCCCTTGGGGCAAAACCTGAAACTCAGTCCGTCAATCCCGCCAGATAACGGATCGCAGGCAGGCTGGGCAGGAACGTATAGGCCCCGCCCCGCGCCGTCACGAAACGCGGAAACCCACGCAGGCGGATCTTCTTCTTGGAGTTGCTCAAGGACAGATCGAACCAGCTTGTCTCTTTCTGGTTCGCCCCGATCAGCGGATCGTTGGAACCGGTTATGTCGGGGTCCTGAAGCCCAAGGTTTATCCAGTCGCACATGACCGCTTCGAACTGTGCCCCGATGTTCGCCCCGATGAAATTGCCCAGCAGCCCCCGCTCTGCCCCATCGCGGTGTGCAGGGTCGAAATCGGGACCATAGGACATTCCGCGCCGCACCAGCCGCCGGGTATAATTGGCGATACGCTGCACGATGAGGCCACCGCGCGGATTGGCGCGCCGCAGGTGCGATCCGACCGGACAACGCGAGGCACGATCATAGTCGAAATTGGTCAAATCCCAGCGGTTATCGGGAAAGGGCAGCTGACCGCCGGGCGATTTCGAATAGGACACCCCATTGCGCCAGCGCCCGCACATCTGCGCTGCCACGACTTCGCGCAGCGCGCCGTGGCGGTCCAGACCCTCGCCTATCCGATGCTCTTCGCCCGGAGCCAGCAAAAGGTCCACATCGTCATGTGAGAGCAGCTTTGTGGCAGCATCGTCGAGGTAGTCCTCGAACCCTTTTGCGTCCTGAGCCAGAACCCGGAAGGCATTGAAACTGCCGTCAAGCCCGAGCGCGTCAGGCTGGGGCACCCGGTATCTGAGGTTCTCGAAGGTCGTGGGATAGCCCAGCAGGATCGTGCCCAGCGGGTCGACCGGTTCATCAGAGCCATCCGTGTCGAAGTCTTGCACCTTTTCGAAACGCGGCTGCGAAATGCCGTCCTTGTAGCCGAAGAAAACATTACCGTTCGCAAGACCACGCCCGTCGCGCAGGCCCAGGACGTTGAACGCCTTCGCCACCTGCCCCTTCACGCGCTCCAGTTCCTCCAGGTCGTCGGAATAGACAGTGGCCACGACATGCAGTTTCGCGGGACGATCGAAAGGTGCCGGCCAGTTTTCGGGGGCGCTTTCGTCGTAATCACCGATTTTCGCCGCGCGGGTGGTCATCCCTTCGATGAACTCTGTCGGAAAGCTGGCCAGACTTCTCGCCGAAAGCCCAAGCGCCTTGAGACCTTCGTAGGTCACGCCGATGTTGAAGCACGACAGGGGTTTCTCATCCTTCGCCCAAAGGGTGGCCCGCCTGATGGCAGGGACTTCATCGCTGTTGCCCGCCGCCGAGGCCCCAAGAAACCGGCGCGCCGCGCTGCGGTCGGTGATCTCGAGGATCAGATGCCGCACCAGATCGTAATTGTAGCCCCGCAGGATATTGCCCTGGATATTGTCGAGGTTCGCTTCCCTGATCTCCGTATTCACCAGCCTACTCCAATTTTTTCGCGGACCTGAGCAGCAGAGAATCCGGGGTAATTGCGATAGCCGCCCCCCAGCGAAATGTTGGGGTTGGCGTGAAGCTGCAAGATCAACTCCCTTGGCAGTGACATGAGCTGATGCGGGGGGGCATCAGCCGAGAGGCCCTTCTGCGCGTCCTGTATCGTGAAGAGGTCCGTTGGGAAGTCAGGCGCCTGAAAGAGGTCATGGGCGTGGACCCAGTCAATGAACTCTTCGACATGGTGTGTGGTCGGGATCATCTGATCGCCGCCCTCTACCAGCATCATCACGTCGTCAAAGACGCTGCCCACCGTTTCGATGAAGTCCCGGATATAGTTGCTGAAGTCGCCATCATAAACCGAGATCATGCAGATGTTGTCGCCCAGCAGCAAAAACCGCGCGCTGTGGACAGTGCCGACGTTATCGAGACCCGCAAAAATCTCGTCCACGTTCTGGGCGATGGCCAGCGCCGCCTTTGCCCTCCCGATGGAAGAGGTATCCTTCAGCGGCATGATGAGGTTCATCATCCGCTGCAGGTTTTCGCTGGGCTGGGGCGACGTGCGCGGGCCGCCGGGCAGCTTCGCTTTCGGATCGCGCCAGACCCAGTAAGGCAGCACGACATGCACCGCCAGAAACTTGAACCAGCCCCGTTCGGGCAGGCTGTTGACGAAGTCATTGAACCATCCCCCCCTATTCTCCATGTGCGGCGCTCCCCGAAAAGGGACAGGGCGTGGCCGTGCGACGCGCGCTTGAATAGGAATACGCCTCCTTGCGGACCTCCAGCACGGGATCATTCGAGGCGCGGATGCCGGGGGTCAGCAGACCGGGATTGAAGCTGAGCTTCTCGCAATCGGCTATCTGGTCAGGCAGGACGTCGGTCAGTGTCAACGTCCCCATGATGACCTGCATGCGGTGCGGCGGCCAGGGGCGCGTGGAGTCGTCAAAGGCATCGCCCGTCTCACCGATCGACATCATCAGCGAGAAGCGCGCGGGTGTCTTGCTGAGGCGTGCACGCAACTCGTCCTGCAGGTATTCATCCACGGGGAGCTTCGTCGGATCGGTTGTCAGCACCCCGGAAATAGGTTGCCAGGTAAAACGCACCCAGCGGTCGACCTCATCCGGAGCCGTGACGATGAAGGTATGTACCGCGTGGTAGGTCGCGCGGACGTAGCTTGTCGGTGCGCCGATGGAGGCTGCCTGAAACACCCCAAGCTGAGCGTACTTGTGCTCGTTTGCGAACTCTATCGCGCCCTTGTTGGGGCTGATCTTCTCGCCGGGCTGAGGATCGGGCAAGGGCAGGGTCATCCTGAGCAGGGCGAGAATTTTCTTCCAGGGAGATTCCCATTCGACCGGGATCGGTTTCGCGCGCTTGGCGAAGTCCCAGAATGCCTCGGGTGTCGGGGCGAAAAACTCGGGCAGGGTCATCGCGATCAGATCAGTCGCTATGTCATCAGACAAATGGAATCGCGTCGCCATGCCACGGACGTCCGACCAGCCATCATGCGGTGCGGCTGCACCAGACCCATTGGAGAATCGCACCGTGACGGGACTGCGGCGCTCCTGAAAGTGTGCCGCCGTGCAGAAGTTTCCAGCGACGTCCGAGGGATCGAAATAGCCCGAAACGCCGATACCAATGGCATGTACCGGTCGCTTGTCGGGGCTGCCATCCTCGCGATCGAGGGCCTGAACGAGTTGTTCGGCAATGTCGGGACCGTCCATCAGTATATTTCCCCCGGTCAAACTTCTACCTTGAATGAGTGAAGCTTACCGCACATTCGGGCGCCCGTCGCATACTAACTCGAAGATACGAATGCCCCGCACTTGCAGCCACACCAACACTGTTGCTGGTGCGCGCCTTGCAATTGCCCATTCAGGTCACGCGTTGAAAGCCAGCTTCAGGCCCGGCCGGGGCCAACGCCCCTTCAGGATCTTTCCCGTGCTCGATGCCGTGATCCAGACGTCCTGCATGTCCGCCCCGCCAAAACAGAGGTTGGTCGTGAACATGTCCGGCACGGCCACATGCTCAGTCTTGCCGTCCGTATCGAAGACCGTGATCCCCCCGTTGAAAAGCGTGCCCACGCAGATGCGCCCGCCCGCCTCGACCTTGAGGCTGTCGAGCCACTGGAAACCGGGAAGGGTCTGCACCACGTCGCCGGGTTTGTCGGGTATCTGCGGCGTCTTCACCTCACCCGGCCCAGTGATCTCGAACGACCAGAGCCTGCCGAAGATCGTGTCCGAGACGTAAAGCGTCTTTCCATCCGGCGACAGCCCGACACCATTCGGCATCGGGATCGTCACGGCGTGCTTCAGTGGCTTTCCGTCGATCGTTCCGTAGTAAAGGCCACCCTTGCGCAGGACCTCGTCGTTCTGGATGCCGGTCGCAGTGAACCAGAAGCCCCCGGCCTCGTCGAAAACGATGTCGTCAGCCGCCAGAAACGGCTGGTCGCCCTTGCCCGGATAGAGGGTCGTCACCGCGCCATTCGCCAGATCAACGCGCTGAATGGAGCCGCCCTTGTAATCGGCGGGTGCGGGCGTAGGGACCGTGACGCCCGGTGCCATCTCCGCGAACCCGTAAGCCCCGCCGTTGTTGCAGACATAGGCCGCCCCGTCGGGCCCGATTGCCACCCCGTTGGGCCCGCCAGGCAGCTTGGCCACCACGTCGACCTTGCCATCGGTTCCGAGCCGCGCCAATGTTTCCTTCTTGATATCGACGAACAGCAGCGACCCGTCGGCCATTGCCACCGGCCCTTCGGGAAACCCGAGGCACCTAACTACCTCATCCAGATGCAGGTCAGTCATGGGCGCTCCTTTGCCAATGTGAGTTCAGCCCGAACCGGCGCGGCTTGCCCGTCCAGGATGAAAGCATCCGGCCTTTTCACGAGAATCGCAAGACTTGGCTATCGGGGGTGGCCTTGCAAGTGGGTCGAGCGCGGAGATGATCTCGATTTCGACAGCCTTAACCTGTTCAGGCAAGTTCGCGCCAAACACCTTGTTAATGTTGGTTGATATTGGCAGGGGCTGGGGGACTCGAACCCACGACCCTCGGTTTTGGAGACCGATGCTCTACCAACTGAGCTAAACCCCTGTGCCGGGGCTTGGGGTAGTCGCAATCGGTCTCAGGATCAAGGGGCTTCCTGCGCGGCCTGGCGGATTTTCCCTGGCTAGGCCACTTCGCGCGGCTTGGCGTAGGACGGGCCTTGCACGATGCCACGATCAAAGAGGCGCGCGATCTCGGTTTCGTCCAGTCCCACGACCTCGCAAAGGATTTCCTCGGTCTGCGCGCCCAGGGCGGGAGCCGGTGCGGGTGCCGCGCGGGAATGGGCCGAGAACGAGATGGGTGAACCCGGGACTGGAAAACGGCCGAGGCCCGGTTGATAAAGCACTTCGAACATGGGGTTATCGGGGCCGAGGTCCGGGTCCTCCACCACAGCTTCTTTCACGGTACGGAACTGCGACCACGTGACACCCGCGTCGTCGAGAGACGCGGCCACCTGCGTCGAAGACCGCTGTTCGAACCAGGGCCTGAACGCGTCAGTGATCCGGTCGCGCATTTTCCAGCGATTGCCTTCATCGCGCAGGTCGAGGCCTGTCTGCGAGGAAACGCGCTCCATCACTTCTGTGGTGCCCGTGACTTTCACAAGTCCCTGCCACTGGCGGCTGGTGAGACCGATCACCATCACGCGCTTGCCATCGGCACAAATGAAATCCTGACCGTATGCGCCATAGAGCGCATTGCCGCTTTTACCGCGCGCCGTGTCATTCACCACAGCATCGCCCAGCATGCCCAGATGCCCGATGGCCGCCGCCGCCACATCCTTGAGCGACAGTTCCACATCCTGCCCCTCACCCGTCCTCAACCGCTGCCTTTCCGCAACCAGCAGCGCCGTCACCACCATGTTGCCTGCGATCAGGTCCCAGGCGGGCAAGGCATTGGCGACAGGGTCTTCATGACCTTCAGGCCCCGTGATGTCCGGAATGCCCAGGGCGGGATTCACTGTATAGTCCACCTGCGGTCGTCCATGGCGGTCGCCCATGAGGGTCACCATGATCATATCGCGCCGATACTGTGCCAATGTCGGGTAATCCATCCATCCCCGCACCCGCAGGTTGGTCAGGAACAGACCCGCATCCTCGCCGGGAGCCGTGATGATGCGCGTGATCAACTCCCGACCCTCGGGCGACTTCATGTCCACGGCAATCGATTTCTTGCCCTTGTTCATTCCGGCCCAGAACAGGCTTTGCCCTGAAGGTGCGAGCGGCCAGCGGCCAGCGTCGAGCCCACCGCCGATCCGGTCGAAGCGGATCACCTCCGCCCCCATCTGCGCCAGGGTCATGCCCGCCAGTGGTACAGCGACAAATGCTGATCCTTCGACCACCCGCATGCCGGAAAGAACACCTGCCATGATCAGATTTCCCACATGGCGCTGGCCTGCATGGTCATGTGACCATCCCCCGCGACCGCCGACAAGGACCACTCCGCATCGCTGGATTTCTCCGCCATCAGCGACATATCTTCCCCCGCGAAAAGTGGATGCACCCCGCGATACGTGAAAATCGTCGGCGCAAAACCACGGTGGCGCGTCGCCAGATCGATCAGCAGATTTGCCTGAAGGGGCCCATGTACGACGAGGTCCGGGTAGTGCTCGACCTCCTGCGCATAGGGCTTGTCATAGTGGATGCGATGCGCATTGAAGGTGATCGCGGAATAGCGGAACAGCAACGGCACTGACACCTGCACTGTCTCGGTAACGTCCGGCGCATGAGGGGCGGCCACCTTTCGAGGCGGATCGAACCGGTCGGGGATCTGCAGATAGACCACATCCTGCCGCTCCAGAATGGCAAGGCCACGCTCACCGTGGATTTCGTGATCGAGGCTGACGACGACCATCTCACCAGACGCCACGGTCTTTTCCACGATGTTGGCGATCCGGGTACGCTTGCTCAGCGCCTCACCGAAATGCAGGGGTTTGCGAAACTCCACGCAGCCGCCTGCCCACATCCGCCGGTTCAGCCGGAGAGGCGGCATGAAGTCGCCCAACCGCGGATGGCCGTCCGCACCGAGTTCAGACATGGGCGCAGACGGCGGAAAGGCATACCAGTGCCAGAGCGGCGCAAGGCGCTCACCCTCACCAGGGGCCTTGGTGCGAGGCCGTCCCAGAACCGCGTGTACCAGTTGTGCGGTCTGGGCGGAAACGCCGCCAAATGCCACAGCACTTCGGTCAATCCAAGCGCCGAGATTGATCTGGTCCATCATTTCCTCCCGTCATTGATCTGACGGTTATTTGGTCAGCGTTATTCTAAAAAATCAAGCGATATTAAAGGGTTAACAGTAGACCATTGTATACAATGAGACAATGCTGCATGCGCAATAGACCCAATTGTCTTTGAAAAGGTTACACCTTTGAGAACAATGTTCGCACATGCAGCACGACAACCCCTTGCGCAATTATCTTGCGCAAGGGACCTCGACATGCTCGGATTCTAACTCTGAATGCGGGTGAGGGTGTCCACATCAGCCCCGGAGATGGCGGCCTCATGTGCCAGAATTTTCTCAATCGGCCAGTCCCACCAGCCAATGCGCAATAGTTCCGCTACCTGATCCGGGCCGAAGCGCGTTCGCATTACCCGGGCGGGGTTTCCAGCGACGATGCTGTAGGGCGGCACATCGCCTGCGACGACGGCACCCGCCCCGACGATGACGCCATCGCCCAACCGAACGCCGGGCATGATCCGGGCGCCCTGCCCGACCCAGACGTCATTCCCGATCACTGTATCCTCCCCAGGTCCGGGCATGGAGGGCCGCCCCTCGCGTGGACCGCCTCCGAAAACAGCGAAAGGAAAGGTCGAGACGCCGTCATGACGGTGGTTGGCAGAAGCGGTGATGAACATGGCCCCGTCGGCAATCTGGCAAAACTTGCCGATGATCAGCCGTTCCGGCGAGAAGTCGAAGAGGTAAGGGGCGAGCCGCCCGGCCCAGTCGTCCGGCGGATCGAATGCGCTGGCATAGGTATAGGTGCCGACTTCCATGCGGGGGTGGTCAATGGCTGCTGCGAGGAAGACTGTGCCCAGGTGGGCAGAACCGTCGGGCAGGCGGACGGGATGAAGTTCGTTTGACGCGGGAAAGGCGGCGCGGTCGCGGTCGGTCATGGCAATTCCTTGGATCTTGGACTGTAGGGGTTCAGATCGCGGTTCTGCTCATGTCACCCTCCATTGGCCTTGGACAAGGTAAACGGGCGGAAAAACGAGGTCCAGCACGAAGAACGTTCCACCCGGCGCCTCAGACAGCACGGAACCGTGATGCCGACACAGGGGTTGAGCCGGGAATGCCCGTCATGGGCGTAACTGCGAAATGGAGAACAACATGGCCCTCAATTCACTGAAAGACGTCTATCGCGATCAACTTCAGGATCTCTACAGCGCCTGCAAGCAGTCCCTCGACGCCACGACGAAACTCAGCGGTGCCGCGCACGACAAGGAGTTGTCCCAGGCGCTGAACGACGGTGCCAACGGCATTTCGCGCGGGATGGACACGCTAAGATCGATCTGCGCGGATCACGACATCGACCCGACGGGTGAGCATTGCAAGGGCATGGAAGGCCTCGTGAAAGAGTCGCGTGCCCATGTGCTCGAAGCGGACTTCGGCGACGACGACACCCGCGACGCGATGATCATCACGCAGTATCAGCGCATGGTACATTATGCCCTGGCTGGCTACGGCTGCCTTGTAGCGTTCGCCAACCGGCTCGATCTCGATGGTGACGGAGCGAAGCTGCAGGAATTGCTCGACCACACCTACGATGGTGACCGGCACATGACCGCGCTGGCGACGGGTGGGATCAACAAGGCCGCTGCATGACAGACCCTCAATGCTGGCGGTCTTGAGTGAGACTGCGAGTGAAGCGCAATTGAAAAAGGCCGCAGCGTTATGCTGCGGCCTCCCTTGTTTCAAACGTCGCTCCCGGTCACGAGTGGGTGTGGGCTTTTTGCTATACTCGCTTTTACAAAGAGTAAAAAGCGACTGCCGCAAAGCACCCACCAGGCAGACTTTGCGAAAGCAAAGTCGCCTTACTTCGAGATCTTCGACACCACGCCGGCGCCGACGGTGCGGCCACCCTCGCGGATAGCAAA
>JBBSJO010000058.1:0-21146 GCA_038257185.1 Rhodobacterales bacterium
AGGCGTGGCAAGCGCCGCGACTACACCGGCAGGATCTGAACTCCTTAATATCAAACCTGGAGATGTTCTGACGACCGTATCGCCGCTGCCACCAGAGCGCGTCCGCCGAAAGAAAAGAGGCCCCAACTTGCATTGGAGCCTCTGCTATCTTTTCTGCAATCAGTGGCTGGGCAACTTGTCCCAGTCTTCGCGCTTGGGCAGCTGCTCGAACGTGTGTTCGGGCGGCGGGCTGGACACAGTCCATTCCAGCGTGTCGGCATATTCGTTCCACGGGTTGTTCGCCGTGACGCGTGCGCCGCGGGTCAGCGCGTAGAACATGATCCCGAAGAAGAACAGGAACGAGGCAAAGCTCAGGAATGCGCCCATCGAGGACCAGTGGTTCCAGTAGGCGAAGGCCTCCGGATAGTCGATGTAGCGGCGGGGCATGCCCTGACGGCCCAGGAAGTGCTGCGGGAAGAATGTAAGGTTCGCCCCGATGAACATTGCCCAGAAGTGCAGCTTGCCTGCCCACTCGGGGTACATGCGTCCGGTCATCTTGGGGAAGTAGAAGTAGATCCCCGCGAAGATCGCGAACACGGCACCGAGGCTCATCACATAGTGGAAGTGCGCGACGACGTAGTAGGTGTCGTGATAGGCACGGTCCACGGCGGCCTGGCTCAGCACGATGCCGGTCACGCCGCCCACGGTGAAGAGGAACAGGAAGCCGAAGGCCCAGAGCATGGGTGTCTTGAACTCCACCGACCCGCCCCACATGGTGGCGATCCAGCTGAACACCTTCACGCCCGTCGGCACCGCGATGACCATCGTGGCCAGCATGAAGTAGGCCTGCTGATTGAGCGTCATGCCCACCGTGTACATGTGGTGCGCCCAGACGACAAAGCCCAGTGCCCCGATGGCGATCAGCGCCCAGACCATCGGCAGGTAACCGAAGATCGGCTTGCGGCTGAAGGTGGCGATGACGTGGGAGATGATGCCGAAGCCCGGCAGGATGATGATGTAGACTTCCGGGTGACCGAAGAACCACAGGATGTGCTGGTAGAGGACCGGGTCCCCACCGCCTGCGGGATCGAAGAAGGCGAAACCGAAGTTGCGGTCCATCAGCAGCATGGTGATCGCACCGGCCAGAACGGGCAGGGACAGAAGGATCAGCCATGCGGTCACGAAAATCGACCAGGAAAACAGCGGCACCTTGAAGAGCGTCATGCCGGGGGCACGCATGTTCAGGAAGGTGGTGATCATGTTGATCGCGCCCAGGATCGAGGAGGCACCGGAGACGTGGACCGCGAAGATCGCGAAGTCCATCGACATGCCCGATTCCTTGACCGACAGCGGCGGGTAGAGCACCCAGCCCACGCCGGAACCCGTCTGGCCGTTGCCGCCGGGGGTCAGAAGCGAACAGACCGCAAGGGTCGTGCCGCCGACGTAGAGCCAGAAGGACAGGTTGTTGAGCCGCGGAAACGCCATGTCCGGCGCGCCGATCTGCAGCGGCATGAAGTAGTTGCCGAAACCGCCGAAGAGCGCCGGAATCACCACGAAGAACATCATCAGGATGCCGTGGCCCGTGATCAGCACGTTCCACAGATGTCCGTTGGGGGTACAGAGCGTGGAACTGTCGGCGATGAAACGCGCGCCTTCCATGCACATGTACTGCACACCGGGGTTCATCAGCTCCAACCGCATGTAGATGGTGAAGGCGACGGAGATGAAACCGGCGAAGGCCGAAACCACCAGGTAGAGAATGCCGATGTCTTTGTGGTTCGTGGACATGAACCAGCGCGTGAAGAAGCCGCGCTCGTCGTGGTGTTCATGGCCGTGAATGGCTGCGTCTGCCATGCGGTGCCTCCTGGATAAAGTTGAACACACCACGCCTTCTGGCACGCGCGATGCGAAGTCCCGAGTGTTTTAGAGCGGCTGCGCGCGGGGGGCAATGGGCGCGATGGTCGCAGGCCGGGTTATTTTGGTAGGGGCTGCGGCTTGTGCGGGAGGGCGCAAGCCGGGCAGGATGTCGCAATAGCGAGGGTACGGTATGGCATTCAACCATGTGACGATGCAGGAGGCGCAGGCGGCAGAGGGCCTGCGGATGGTCGTGGTGAGCGGCGTGTCCAGCCCCTGGGGTGAGGCGGTGAAGAACTGTTGCGGCAAACAGAAATCGGCCTCAGCGCGTCACCGCGTCTGTCTGTTTGATCTCACCGAACACAGCGCCGAACGTGGATTTCAGGGCCGCGTCGAGGTCCTCCATCGTCACCGGCAGGCCCAGATCGACAAGGGAGGTCACGCCGTGATCGCGGATGCCGCAGGGCACGATGCCGCCAAAGTGACTCAGGTCCGGCTCCACGTTGATGCTGATGCCGTGGTAGCTGACCCACTTGCGCAGGCGGATACCGATGGCGGCGATCTTTTCCTCGGCCAGCGCACCGTCGCGTCCGCGTGGCTTTTCGGGCCGTTGCACCCAGACCCCGACCCGCCCCGCGCGCACCTCTCCCCGGACATTGAACTGGTCGAGCGTGGCGATGACCCAGTCCTCCAGTTGCCGTACGAAGCAGCGCACGTCACGGCCCCGCGCGGCGACGTCCAGCATGACATAGATCACCCGCTGTCCCGGCCCGTGATAGGTGTACTGCCCCCCCCGCCGCGTCGGATAGACGGGAAAGCGGTCGGGATCGGTGAGGTCCGCATCCCGTGCCGAGGTGCCGGCTGTGTAGAGAGCCGGGTGCTCGACCAGCCAGATACATTCGGGTGCCTGACCTGCGGCGATGGCGGTGGCGCGCGCTTCCATCCACGCCTCTGCGGCGCGATAGTCAGTCAACCCGTCCGTCGTGATCCATTCCACCATGGCGGCGGTTTAGGGGGATATTGACGGAGCGACAAGGGGAGGGGAGTGTCGGGCCGAGGAGACCCGGCACCCTCCGGACCCTGCTCTGCCGCCTCAGGTTGATCGACCGCCCGGTGTCAAGGCACGCAGTGCCGCCGGGCAGCGCCCGACTGCCACTTGGGCGGGCGCATCTGCGATGTCGCCTTACAGATGAAACTTCAAAGACATATTGAACGATAAGGTGGCTGCAACCGATCGCAGCGATGCCCACCCGCAGGCATATGGTGCCCCCTGTGCGGACCGTTCAGGCGGCTTCCTTCTCTGCCAGCACCTTCTTCAAAAGCTGCGCGTAGGTCTCGGACCCTTGGGCCCCGGTCAGCAGGTAGCGTCCGTCGAAGATCATCGAGGGTACCCCGGAGATGCCCCGCGAGGTCCAGAACTGCTCGCTGTTGCGGGTCTCGGCGGCGTGGCTGCCCGAGGTCAGCATTTCCTGCGCTTCCGCCGGATCGAGGCCCACGGAAGCCGCCACGTCCACCAGCACGTCGTGCTGCGAGACATCGCGGCCCTGCGTAAAATGCGCTTCAAAGAGCGCCAGCTTAAGCGGATGCTGCAAGCCCTTGGCCTGCGCCCAATCCAGCAGCTGATGTGCGGCGAAGGTGTTCACGATGCGGCTGTCGGCATCGAAGCGGAAATCGAACCCCAAAGAGGCACCCAGATCGGTCAGCCGCTTTCGGTTCTCGCCCGATTGCGCAGGCGTGCTGCCGTATTTCTCGGTGATATGTTCGGTGAGGTTCTGGCCTTCGGCCGGCATTGCGGGGTTCAGATCGAAGGGATGCCAGCGGATGTAGGCACCAGTGCCCAGGCTGCCGAGCGCCTGCTCCAATTGCCTGTAGCCGACGATGCACCAGGGGCACATGACGTCGGAAACGATATCGATCTGCAGGGCGGGGGAGTCGCTGCTGTCGGGCATGGTATGCTTCCTTCAATATGGTCAATCTCTGAAAGTCTGCCTGATCCGACCGATTTTCAAGGCAGAAACCATGCAACGTGCGGTCATCAGTGTTTGGGGACGGGGCGATCCTGTGATATCTTCTTCGGCATAACGTGATTCAGGATTGGAGTGAGAAATGATTTTCAAGGCAATGACAGGTGTGGCGCTGGCAGCGTCCCTTGCCCTTTTCCCGGCCGAGCGGGTCGAGGCGGATGCCGGTGACTTCATCGCCGGTGCGATCATCGGTGGCATCGTGGGTGCCAATGCCAAGAAGCAGCGCCGCACCACGACGCGCACCTACCGCAAGAAAAGCACGAGCTCCAGCATTCCCTCCAGCCAGGAAGGCCGCAATATCCAGGCCTCGCTGAACTACTTCGGCTTCAACGCCGGGACGGTGGACGGCCAGCTGGGTCAACGCACCCGCAACGCGGTGTCGCAGTATCAGGCCTACCTGGGCTACCCGATCACCGGGCAATTGTCCGCCTTTGAACAGAACCTGCTGATCTCCAGCTACAACCGGGCGCAGGCCGGTGGCTATGCGGTGCAGCAACAGGTCGCCGCGACCCCCGATGGCACGCGCGGCCTGCTGATGACCTACCGGGCCGAGATGGCCGGGCAGACCGCTCCGGTTGCGACAACGCCGACCACCACCATCGTCGTCGCACCCCAGCCAGCGCCGATCCAGGCACCCGCGGCACCGACCGCCGTGACAAGCATCCCGACACCCGCACCGCTGAGCGGCGTTGCCTCGCTGGCGGCCGCCGTCGCACCCGAGCCTTCGGCGGGGCTGCCAAGCTTCATGGGGGCAGGGACGCAGGCGTCGCTGGCATCGCATTGCAACACGGTCTCGCTGATCACCAACACCAACGGCGGCTTCACGACACTGGCCAGTATGAGCGATCCCAACGTGGCACTGAACGAACAGTTCTGCCTCGCGCGGACCTATGCCATCGCCAAGTCCGAGGAGCTGGTCAGCCAGATTCAGGGTTTCACACCCGACCAGATCGCCCAGCAATGCGCAGGCTTCGGCCCCGCCATGAAGGACAAGGTCGCGTCGCTCTCGCTCAAGCCGCGCGATGCAGTGGTGGCGGATGTCTCCTCCTTCGTGCTGAGCACCGGCATGTCACCGGCCCAGCTGGCAGGCACCGCGCGCATCTGCCTCGGCGTCGGCTACCGCACGGACAACATGGATGTGGCGCTCGGCTCCGCCCTGTTGCTCTTCTCGATGGGCGAAGGGGTCTACGGCGAGTTGATGGGCCACCACCTGAGCCAGGGTTTCGGCCCGGCCAGGCGCCCCGACATGGCGGCAAGCTGGTATGACGCAGCCCTTCAGGCGGCAGACTCCGGCGCGGCGGCAGTCTTCGTGCCGGGCCAACCCGAGCGCACCACCCTGATCCGCCAGGCATCGGCCCAGATCAACGGTGCCCCGGCACCTGCGGCGCTGCCGCCGGTGCAATCGGTTTCCAGCCCCGCGTTGCCGACCTTCTCGATCAGCGAATAAGGCAAACCGGACGCCAGGCATCAAAGCCCCCGGCACCCTTTCGTGCCGGGGGCTTTTTGTTGCCGATTGCCTCTTCACAACCCTTTGCAGTTTGGCTAAACCCTGCCCACCATCCATGGCGTGCGGTCGTGGCGGAATGGTAGACGCGCAGCGTTGAGGTCGCTGTGGGGTAACACCCGTGAGAGTTCGAGTCTCTCCGACCGCACCATAGAATTTCTATATCGTGTCGTCAGCAATGGTCTTCTGATGGTCGAAGAATACCACGGATTGAAGATGTTTGGAGGTCAGGGTCCGAACTTCGGCCAGTGTCCAGGTCGCGTTGTGATGGCGAACCGAATGATAGAACCGGGTCAGCAAGACGTGTATCTGCGCAAGTGCAAGATTCACTTTTCGGAATACCTGATGCAATGATCTTTCCTCAAAAATTTAAATCATTTATTTCTGTCAGCGTCACGTCAATCAGATCCTTCTGACAGCGCGCCAATCCATGCGGTTCTCAATCGAAGGGCTCTCTGTCGCGTCGAAGCGATCCCCAACTTGACGCCAACTCTGCGGGACCTGACAGTTGCGCCGGACAGATCACGAGGAAAACCCATGTCAGACATATCCATTTCCGCAGAGACGATCGACCGGATCACGGAGGCCGTGCATTCCGGTTTCGAGGCGCAGACCGCCTTCCTCGCGGATTTCGTCCGCATCCCCAGCCTGCGCTTCGAGGAGGGGCCGGCGCAGGACTTCATCGCCGCTGCCCTGCGCAAGCGCGGATACAGCGTTGATGACTGGACGATTGCGCTGTCGGATCTCGAGCCGCTGCCCGGTTTCGGCCCGATCTTCGGTGACTTCTCGCGCGCGCGCAGCGTGGTGGGAACCCATCGCCCGACCGAGACCAGGGGCCGCTCGCTGATCCTGCAGGGGCATCTGGACGTGGTGCCAACCGGCCCTGCGGACATGTGGAGCGATCCGCCCTTCGACCCGGTGGTCCGCGACGGATGGATGCACGGCCGCGGGGCAGGGGACATGAAGTCGGGTACCGTGGCCGCGCTCTTCGCGCTCGACGCGCTGAAGGCGGCGGGGTTCGAGCCCGCCGCCACTGTCCATTTCCAGTCCGTGATCGAGGAGGAAAGCACCGGCCTTGGCGCGCTCTCCACCCTTCAGCGTGGCTACCGGGCGGATGTTGCGGTCCTGCCGGAGCCCTCAAGCATGACGATCAACCGCGCGCAGATCGGCGTGATCTGGTTCCGCCTGCAGGTGCGTGGCAAGCCGGTGCATGTCTCGGTCGCGGGTGAGGGGTCGAACGCGATCCTCGCGGGCTATGACATGATCGCGGCCCTCCAGAAGCTGGAGGCCGACTGGAACGAGCGTGCCGCCGAAGACGCCGTCTACAAGGACGTGCCGCACCCGCTGAACTTCAACGCGGGCAAGATTGCGGGGGGCGACTGGGCGTCCAGCGTGCCTGCCTGGTGCGACATCGACTGCCGTATGGGCGTGCTGCCGGGGCAGGACCTTGCCAAGGCGCGAGCCGAGATCGAGGCCTGCGTCGCCGCCGCCTCGCGCGATCATCCGTTTCTGTCCAACAACCCGCCCGAGGTCGTCTGGAACGGCTTTCAGGCCGAAGGCTACGTGCTCGGTCCCGATGCGGACCCCGCCCTGGGCGTGATGCAGATGGCCTACGAGCAGCTCTTTGGCGCAGGCGAAGTCATTCAGGAGAACCGGATGACCGCGCTGACGGATACCCGTTTCTACGGCCTCTACTACGGTATCCCGGCCTTCTGCATCGGGCCCAAAGCGCAGAACATCCATGGGTTCGACGAGCGGGTCGAACTCGCCTCCGTACAGCAGCTGACGGTCCTTTTGGCGCTCTTCATTGCACAGTGGTGCGGGCTAAACCCCCTTCGGGACTAGGTCGATCCGGCTGCGGGTGGCGTTGTCGACGGCACCCGCAGAATAGAGCATCGGGACGTAGTCGCCTCTTGCCCAAAGGGGGGCGAGGTCGTCGTAGTGGGGCGATCCCGGTACGCCGGACTGGCCCGGTGCATTGATCCAGAGGCTGTTGTCCCAGGCCCCCACGTCCACGACCATACGCACCGAGGCGCCGACGCGCACCCGGTAGTCGGCGGCCTCGTAGTGAGCCAGCATCACTGTCACGCCGGTGCCTCCGGTCGCAATCGGTCCGACGTGATGGTCCGGGGACACCGCGTGGCCGAACCAGCCCTTGTGCAGATCGCCCCAGTGCCACCCCGTCGGGTCGCTGCCGAAGCGAGCGGCGGTGTCTTCAAGTGCGGCCCGAAGCGTCTCGTTCAGGAAGGCATCGCGCGCGGCGACTGTCTCCATCTCAGCCCGCGCGGCAAGCTCGGGATGATCTCCGGTCAGCAGGCGGACCACCGTCGGGATGTTGCCTGGGGTCAGGTACCGCCGCAGCTCGGCGTGAGGCGCGATTCGTTTGAGCAGGGCGGGACGCAGGTGCTCCGACAGCCAGACTTCGAAAAGCAGCGCTGCGCCGGACTGTGCAGTCGCATGCCCGTCCCATTCCCGCAGTATGTCGCGTGCCGGGGCTGGAGCACTGTCAGGCAGCAGGCCGATCAGGTCCACGGAAAGGGCCGAGAACGTGTCGCTCTGAAGGATGCAATTGGCGGCGACGTCGCCACCACCGCCGCCCGCCAGCACCTCTGCGATGCGGTCCGCGCGGCCGTCCTTGAACCACTCGAACCCCACGGGGTGCGTGTCGTGGTCCCAGTCGTCGGGCAGGTTCATCTCATTGGCGGAATGGACGAAGCCGCATGCCGGGTTCACGATTGCGGGCAGGTCGGCGGCAGTGAGGTAGCCGTCCCATTCGTAGGTGCCGTCCCCGCTGACCGGGGCCATCCCGCGCCAGCCCGTGCGGCGCGGCACATAGGCGGCGGCCTGCCAGCAGATGTCGCCCGCCATATCGGCGTAGACCATGTTGACCGAAGGCGCGCCCCAGGTTGTCAGGGCCGCGCGGAACTGGGTCTCGCTGGTGGCGCGCATGGATTTCAGGCTGCACATATAGGGAGAGGTACCGGGGTCGGTGAAGACGGACCGCACCGCCACGGCAACATTGCGTGCGGCGTCGGCATAGACGACGGGCCCGTGGCAGGTGAAGTGGAGCGGCAGGGTCTGGTCGGGCGCGCCCTTCACCGCGAACACTTCATCGACACGCTCCATTTGCGCGAACCCCTCGCTGTAGCGATACGCGGTCGGATCGTCGGCAGCGGTCTCGTAGACCATCACATCCTCCTGATCCGCGCAGAAGATGGTGAGGCTGAAGGCGGCGGTGCCATTATGGCCCGCCATGACGCCGGGAGAAGACGGCTCGCCCGCGCCGATAAGGTCCATGCCCGGTGCCGAGAGGTGCACCATGTAGCGCAGGGAGGGGGCGGCGTGGGCGCGGTGCGGGTCGCTCGCCATGATCGCGCGCCCGGTGGATGTGAGCGCGGGGGCGACGGCCCAGTTGTTGGACCCCTCCATGGAGGGAGCCGCGCGTTGCACCTTTATCTGTGCATCCACCACGCACCACTGGTCCGCCTCCTCCAGTGTGGCGGCAAGGCGGCCTGCGTCGAAGGTAACGGGCGCCGTTGCCAGTTCGTAGACGGCAAGCGCGTCAGGGGGCAGGTCGAAACCGCTGCTCTTGTCGAATTCGGAGTCGGGCACGGGCGGCGTGAGCGGCATGCGCAGCAGATCGACCGAAGGGTCCGCCAGCGCCTGCACCTGCATGCGCGCCAACTCCGATGCGGCGTTGCGCGACAGGCAGTGGGTGCGGATGCGCACGACGTCCTCGGGCTGCCACGGGGCGGGTTTGGTCCCAAGTTCGGCGAACTCCGGCGGCAGCGGCCATGTGCCCGCCGCGATAAGGTCTATGGCCGCATTGATCCCTTGGGCGAAGGCGGTGCAGATCATCCTGGCGTCCTCGCCGTAGGCCGCCCATTCCGGAGCCATGTCGCCCCGGTAAAGGAACAGGCGCGCGGCGCGGTCCTGCATCAGGTAGCCGGGGCCGAAGTCTGCGGCCAAAAGTCCGAGCCCGCGTTTGCGCCAGAGGTCGATCTGCCAGAGGCGGTCCCGCGCGGCGTTGAGCCCCTGTACGAAGAATGCATCCCGCGCGGTCCCCGCCCGGATATGGGCCATGCCCCAGGTATCGACTGAAATACTTGCGGGTGCGGTCAGGCCGGGCAATGCGAGGGGGTCCATTTGGGGAGTCCTGTACTTCTTTGGGGTCAATATTTGCTGAGAGCGCGGGCGGCCTGCTGGCCCGGCGGGCCGTTGCGGGCTACGAAGTCTTCCAGGGTCCAATCGGCCAGCGAGCCGGCAATGTGGACGGCGGCGACCGGCGCACCGGAACTGTCGAGCACGGCAAAGCCCAAGACGATCTCGCCCTGAAGAATCTGGTGCTGGGCCACGGCATAGCCGCGGTCGCGGGTTTGCGCGATCTGATCCATGATCTCGTCCACCTCAGTCAACGTATGCGGGGTGAAGGGCCGCCGGTCCGAGCGTTGAACGATGCTGCGCGCCTCTTCCTGCGGTAACCGCGCGAGCATCGCCCAGCCCCCGGAGCAGCAGAAACACGGGACACTATGGCCGACGATGCTCGCGTTAAAGGTCTGTCGCTTGGTTTGCAGGCGGATCGCGTAGATGACCCTGAGATCGTCGAAGAGCGAGAAGTCCACGCGCTCGCGTACGGTGCTCCGCAGTTCCTGCAACACAGGGGTCGCTTGCCGGACGAGCGGATTGAGCCGGAGGAAATCGAGCGTGTGATCGAGGATGCGGACGCCCGGCACGAAACCGTGCCCGTCGGCGCTGCGCGCGATATAGTTGAGCGCGCGCAGCGTATGAACCATCCGCTGCGCCGCACTCCGGTCGATATTCGCCCGCGTGGCGATGTCGGTCAGCGTCAGCGGGCCCTCGGCGTGATGGAAGGCTGACAACACGGTCATGGCCTTTTCGACCGATTGCACAAACAGAGATCCGGCGCGGTCCGCGTCGCTGAGGTCGCGCCCGCCGGGTTCGGCCCGCGTCGTGTTTCTCTGCAACATTTCCCCTCCAGCGAGTTATCGTTGACTCGGGGTAATCCACGGCCATACAATTTCTATACGATGCAGTTGTATTGTATGGCAATACAATGTTGGCCTGACAACAGGGCGCGCGAAAGCGGTTCTGACGGCGACGAGTTCGGGGGAACGGGATGTCAAAGCGCGTGGCGCTGGCGGGATTTCTACATGAAACCAACACCTTCGCGCCCAGCCCGGCGAAGATGGCGGACTTCGTGCAGGGCGGCGGCTACATGCCGCTGGCGCGGGGACAGGCGCTGATCGCGCAGAGCAGGGACATCAACCTTGGCATCGGCGGTGCGGTCACTTTCGGTGAGGCGGCAGGCTGGGAGATGGTCCCGATCCTCTGGGCAGGGGCGATTCCCTCGGCGCATGTGTCCAAAGATGCCTACGAAAGCATCACGGGCGAGATTCTTTCGGGCATCGAGGACGCCGGGCCGCTGGATGGCATTTTTCTGGACCTGCACGGCGCGATGGTGGCCGAACACGAGGACGACGGCGAAGGCTGCCTGCTGATGCGCCTGCGCGAGGCGGTGGGGCCGGACATGCCAATCGTCGCAGCGCTGGACCTGCACGGCAACATCACACAGGACATGGTGGACGCGGCGGATGTGCTGGTGGGCTTCCGCACCTATCCGCATGTGGATATGGCCGACACCGGACATCGCGCGGCGGCGCAGCTTGAGGCGCGGATGGCGCGCGGCAAACCCTTTTCCAAGGCTTTCCGTCGCTTGCCGTTTCTGGTGCCCATCGCATGGCAAAGCACCCGCGCCCAGCCGGGGCAGGGCATCTATGAACTGGTCGCGCGGACCGAGGCGGGACCGGTCACCAGCACCTCCTTCTTCTTCGGCTTCCCGGCGGCGGATTTTCCGGGCTGCGGGCCGACGGTGATCTGTTATGGCGATGCTCAGGCCGATGCGGACGGGGCCGCCGACACGATCGAACGGGCGGTGCTGGATGCCGAACCGGCGCTTGCCGGACAGACCTTTGACCCCGACGAAGGGGTGATCGAAGCGATGCGCATCGCCGAAACCGCCAAGCGTCCCGTGATCCTCGCCGATACACAGGACAACCCCGGCGCGGGCGGCGATTCCAACACCACCGGCATGCTCCGCGCATTGGTGCGGCAGGGCGCGAAGCGCGCTGCACTGGGCAACATGGCCGACCCCGCCGCTGCCGCGAAGGCGCATGAGGCGGGCGTGGGTGCCGAGATCGACATCGCGCTCGGCGGGTTTTCCGGCATCGAGGGCGACGCGCCCTTCGAGGCGCGTTTCACCGTCGAGGCCCTGTCAGACGGCAAGCTCATCGCGAGCGGGCCGTTCTATGGTGGCGCGCCGCTGAACCTCGGCCCTTCTGCCTGTCTGCGCATCGACGACGTGCGGATCGTGGTGATCAGCCAGAAGGCGCAGATGGCCGACCAGGAGATGTTTCGTTTCGTGGGCATCGAGCCCACGGAGCAGGCGATCCTCGTCAACAAGAGTTCGGTCCACTTCCGCGCGGATTTCGACGCCATCGCAGAGACGATCCTGACCTGCACTGCCCCCGGCCCGATGCCGGTGAGCCCCGCGAGCCTGCCTTTCACCAACTTGGCGGAAGGCATGCGGCTGGAGCCGATGGGCCGCACGTTCACCCACGGCGAAACGGAAAAGAGGAGAGCCGAGACGACCAACTGAAGTCGCGCAAAAGAGGCTGTCCGAGCCCGGCGCATTGTCATCAACACAAGGGAGTTACAGATGAATTTTCCAATCAACCTGAAACCGATGCGAACCGGGCCACTCGGCCTGCTGCGTACCACGTTGTTCGGTGCCACGCTGGCGGGCTTTGCCCTGCTGTCGGGCGCCGTGGACGCGCAGACGCTGCGCGCGGTCAAGCACTCGGACCTGCGCGTGCTCGACCCGATCCTGACCACTGCCTACATGAGCCGCAACCACGGCTACATGATCTTCGACACGCTCTATGCGCTGGATTCCGATCTGGTGCCGCAGCCGCAAATGGTCGACAGCCACACCGTCTCCGACGACGGGCTGGTCTATACATTCACCCTGCGTGAAGGTCTGATGTTCCACGACGGGGCGCCGGTTACCGGCGAGGACGTCGCCGCCTCGATCAAGCGCTGGGGCGAGCGTGACGGCATGGGGCAGGTCCTGATGTCCTTTGTCGACAGCATGGCGCAGGGGGCAACCCCCAACGAGTTCGTCCTGACCTTGAAGGAGCCTTACGGCCTCGTCATCGACAGCCTCGCCAAGCCGTCCTCCAACGTGCCCTTCATCATGCCCAAGCGTCTGGCCGAGACTCCGTCGACCGAACCCATCCCGGAACAGATCGGGTCGGGTCCCTTCAAGTGGGTGGCGGATGAGTATCAACCCGGCGTCATCGCCGTCTATGAGAAGTTCGAGGAATATGTCCCGCGTGACGAGCCGGCCAGCTGGGCCTCGGGTGGCAAGGTCGTCAAGGTCGACCGGGTGGAATGGGTCGTCATGGCCGACGCCCAGACCGCGCTGAACGCGTTGCAGGCGGGCGAGATCGACTATTGGGAAAGCCCCCCCTCCGATCTGCTGCCGATCATGGAGGCCAATTCCGAACTCACCGTGCACAACCAGAACGCGCTCGGGTTCCAGACCATCATGCGGCCCAACGCGTTGAACGCGCCGATGGATGACCCGCGCATCCGCAATGCGGCCATTGCCGCTGTCAACCAGAAGGATGTGCTCGATGCGCTGGTCGGCAACCCCGAGCTTTATGCGCTTTGCGGTGCGATGTTCGTCTGCGGCACACCGCTGGCCACCGATGTGGGTTCCGAGACGCTGGTGAAGGGCGACGGCATGGAGAAAGCCAAGGCCCTGCTCAAGGAGGCGGGATACGACGGCACGCCCATCGTGATCATGCATCCGACGGACGTGGGCACCCTGCGCTCGCAGCCGGTCGTCGTGGCGCAGGCCATGCGCGATGCAGGCTTCACGGTCGATCTGCAGGCGATGGACTGGCAGACGCTGGTCGGCAAACGCGCCAGCCAGGCGTCGATCGCCGATGGTGGCTGGCACCTGTTCATGACCAACTGGGTAGGCGCTGATGTGTTCAACCCGCTGGTCAACAACATGGTCAACGGCAAGGGCAAGGACGGGGGCTGGTTCGGCTGGCCGGAGGTCCCCAAGCTCGAAGAACTGCGCACCGCCTATGCTACGGCAACGTCGCTGGACGAGCAGAAGAGCCTTGCCGTGGAGATCCAGAAGGTCGCCTTCGAAGAAGGGGTCTATGCGCCCATCGGGCAGTACTTCGTGCCCTCCGCATGGTCCAACGCCCTCGAAGGCGTGCTGGACGCACCGGCACCGCTGTTCTGGAACATCACCAAGAACTGATGCGACTTTCCGGTTCCGCGTAAACGCGCGGGACCGGACCCTCCTGAAACTCTCCAAAGGGGTCGCCAAATGGTCTTCTACATCGTGAAGCGTGTCCTCGCCGCGATCCCCGTGATGGGGTTTGTCGCGCTATTCGTCTTCCTGCTGCTGCGCCTGACACCGGGCGATCCGGCGGCGATCATTGCGGGCGATACCGCGACGCCAGAACAGCTTGAGGCCATCCGGACGTCGCTGGGGCTGAACGATCCGCTCTTCGTGCAGTTCTTCAACTGGATCGGGCGGCTGCTGCAGGGCGATTTCGGCACTTCGATCCTCTCGCGCAAGCCGGTGATCGAACTCATCGCGGACCGCATGGAGCCCACGATCAGCCTCGCGCTGACCACCATCATCCTCTCGGTCGTCATCGCCGTGCCGCTCGGCGTCATTGCCGCCTGGAAGCAGGGCACGCTGATCGACCGCTTCGTCATGCTGCTGTCGGTGCTGGGCTTCTCGATCCCTGTTTTCGTGATCGGCTACCTGATGATCTCGCTCTTCTCGATGCAGCTGGGGTGGTTCCCGGTGCAGGGCTTCAAGCCCATCGGCGACGGGTTGGGACCGTTCTTCCACCGCATCGCCCTGCCGACCTTTACGTTGACGCTGCTTTACATCGCCCTGATCGCCCGGATCACGCGGACCTCGATGCTGGAAATTCTCGGCGACGACTACGTCCGTACCGCCCGCGCCAAGGGGCTGCCCGAACGCCGGGTTCTGATGCATCACGCGCTGCGCAACTGCTCGGTGCCGATCATCACCGTCATTGGCATCGGTTTCGCGCTGATCATCTCGGGCGTCGTGGTGACGGAGAGCGTGTTCAACCTGCCCGGTCTGGGGCGGCTCACAGTGGATGCGGTGCTGTCGCGGGATTACCCCGTCATTCAGGCCGTGATCCTGCTGGCCTCGCTGATCTACGTCGTGATCAACCTGCTGATCGACATCGCCTACGTGTTGCTTGACCCGAGGATCCGTTACGCATGACCGATCAAACCGTCTCCATCGCCCCGCCGGACCGCCCCTCCGCCCTGACACGCGCCCGCGAGATCGTCTTTTCCAGCCACATGGTCACGGTCGCCTCTGCGGTCCTTGCGGTCATCGTGCTCTCGGCGATCTTCGCCCCCTGGATCGTGCCGCACGACCCGGTGCGGCTGTCGCCCGCTGTGCGGCTGAAACCACCGAGCGATGAGTTCTGGCTGGGCACTGACGCTTATGGCCGTGACCTGCTGTCGCGGATCATCACGGGGGGGCGCATCTCCCTCGTCGTCGGCGTCGCCGCCGCGATTTTCGCCGTGGTGCTGGGGCTGCTGCTGGGCCTTGTCGCGGGCTATATCCGCTGGGTCGACGCGGTGCTGATGCGGATGGTGGACGGGCTCATGGCGATCCCGAGCATCCTGCTGGCCATCGCCATCGTGTCGCTCTGGGGGGCCAGCCTCTGGACCGTGCTGGTCGCCATCACCATTCCCGAAGTGCCGCGCGTCGTGCGGCTGGTGCGCTCGCTGGTGCTCTCGGCCCGCGAGGAGCCGTATGTCGAGGCCGCCATTGCCGCGGGCACGCCGACATGGCTGATCATGCGCAGGCATCTGGTGCCGAACACCATCGCGCCGCTGATCATTCAGGGCACCTACATTTGTGCCAGCGCCATCCTGACAGAGGCGATCCTGTCCTTCCTCGGTGCCGGCATCAACCCCGAGACGCCGAGCTGGGGCAACATCATGGCGGAGGGCCGGATCTACTTCCAGATCAACCCCGGCATCGTGCTCTGGCCCGGTATCGTCGTTTCCATCGCGATCCTGTCGATCAACCTGCTGGGGGACGCGGTGCGCGACGCGCTCGATCCTCGCATGGCGAAGCGGGGGATCGAACGATGAGCCTGCTGGAAATCAGCAACCTGCGGATCGCGCTGAACGGCGAAGAGGACAAGCAGGTCGTGAAGGGGCTGAATCTTATCATCGAGCCGGGGCAGACCACCTGCCTCGTGGGCGAGAGCGGGTCGGGCAAGTCGCTGACCGCACTTGCCACGATGGGGCTGCTGCCGCCGGTGCTGAAACCCATCGCGGGGTCGATCCTGCTGAAGGGCGAGAACCTGCTGGAGGCGAGCCCCGCGCGGCTCCGCGCCCTGCGCGCCGTGTCGATGTCGATGATCTTTCAGGAACCGATGACCGCGCTGAACCCCGTCGCGCGCGTCGGCCAGCAGATCGAGGAGGTGCTGGAGTTCCATTCCGACATGGGCCAGTCCGAGCGCCGCCGCCGTGTGAAGGACATGATGGAGGCCGTGCATCTGCCGGACGTGGACAAGATGTACTCCAGCTTCCCGCACCAGCTCTCGGGCGGGCAGCGCCAGCGGATCATGATCGCCATGGCCCTTGTCATGCGCCCGCAACTGCTGATCGCGGACGAACCGACGACGGCGCTCGACGTGACCACGCAGGCGCAGATTCTCACCCTGATCCGCGAGCTGCGCGAGCAGCAGGGGGCGGCGGTGCTGTTCATCACCCACGACATGGGCGTCGTGTCCGAGATTGCGGACGAAGTGACGGTGCTGAAGCTGGGCGAGGTGATGGAGACCCAAGCCGTCGAGAATCTGTTGCGGCATCCCAGGACCGACTACACCCGCGACCTGCTGCGCGCGGTGCCAAGTCAGGTGCCGCGCATGGCGCGTGAGGCACGGTCGGACAATGTGGTGCTCTCTACCGACACGCTGTGCAAGACCTACGGCGGGGCTGGGCTGTTCGGGAGGGGCCGCGGCGTCAAGGCAGTGCAGGACGTGAGCATTTCGCTGACAAAGGGCCGTACGCTCGGCATCGTGGGCGAAAGCGGGTCGGGCAAGACCACGGTGGCGCGCTGCATCATGCGTCTGATCGACCCCACGTCGGGCAAGATCATGGTGGGCGGGACTGATATTGCCACGATGTCGCAAAAGGAACTCAAACCGCAGCGCAAGAACATCCAGATCGTTTTTCAGGACCCCATGCGCTCGCTCAACCCGCGCATCGAGGTGGGCCAATCCATCATCGAAGGCCCGCTGAACTTCGGCATCCCCCGCGACAAGGCGATGGCCCGCGCCCGGGAATTGCTGGAACTGGTGGGCCTGCCCGCGAGTGCGGTGGACCGCTTTCCACACCAGTTCTCCGGCGGGCAACGCCAGCGGATTGCCATCGCGCGGGCGCTGGCGATGGACCCCGACGTTCTGGTTGCCGACGAAGCGGTCTCGGCGCTCGACGTCTCCGTTCAGGCGCAGGTGCTGGACCTGCTGGCGGAACTGCAGGAGCGGCTGGGTCTTGGCATTCTCTTCATCACCCACGACCTCGGGGTGGCGGCGCAGATCTGCGACGACGTGCTGGTGATGCAGAACGGTCGCGTCGTCGAATACGGACCCGCAGCACAGGTGCTGGGATCGCCGCAACAGGAATATACCAAGGCCCTGATCGCCGCCGCCCCCGGCCGCCACTGGGACTTTGCCAATTTTCGCCCCTTCGCCGAAGCGGCCGAATAGCACTTGCCAGATCACCCGAAAGGATACGCGCGATGAACCCACTGGATCTTCCCTTCGACACCGATGCCATGCTTGGCGGCCTCAAGCCCTGGATCGAGTGCGAGAGCCCGACCTACGATGCCGCCGCCGTCAACCGAATGATGGATATCGCGGCCTACGATTTGGCGGCGGCGGGAGCGCAGGTTGAACGCATCCCCGGTCGCATGGGCTTTGGCGGATCGGTCCGCGCGCAGTTTCCCCATCCCGACAGGGGCCGCGTGCCGGGCATCCTGATTGCGGGCCATATGGACACGGTGCATCCCATCGGCACGCTCGACGTGCTGCCCTTCAAGCGCGAGGGCGACATCTGCTATGGTCCCGGCCTGGTGGACATGAAGGGCGGCAACTACATCAGTCTGGAGGCGATCCGCCAGCTGTTGCGTGCGGGCCTGCAGACACCGCTGCCCGTGACCGTGCTTTTCACCCCAGACGAAGAGGTCGGCACCCCCAGCACCCGCGATCTGATCGAGGCGGAAGCCGCGCGCAACGCCTATGTGCTGGTCCCCGAACCCGGCCACGACGACGGCGGCGTCACCATCGGGCGCTACGCCATCGCGCGTTTCGAGATGCGCACCATCGGCCAGCCCAGCCACGCGGGCGCGCGCCTGTCCGACGGCAAGTCCGCCATCGCCGCCATGGCCCGCAAGATCGGCGAGATCGAGGACATGACCGGCCCCGACTGCACCTTCAGCGTGGGCGTCATTCACGCAGGCACCTGGGTCAACTGCGTGTCCTCCTTCTGCGATGCGCAGGCGCTGAGCATGGCCAAGAAGCAGGAGGACCTTGACGACGGCGTGAAGCGGATGCTGGCGCTGCAGGGCACCGGCAACGGCGTCGAATTTCAGGTCAAACGCGGCGTGACGCGGCCCGTCTGGCGGCCAGACACGCCCGGCACGCTCAAGATCTTCGAGATCGCCAAGGGCATCGCAAAGGAAATTGGCTTCGAGATGCAGGGCCGCAGCCAGGGCGGCGGGTCCGACGGCAATTTCACGGGAGCGATGGGCATCCCCACGCTCGACTCGCTCGGTGTGCGGGGGGCGGGGATGCATACATTGAAGGAACATATGCAGGTCGACAGCCTGGTGGAGCGCGCGCGTTTGATGGCAGCCCTGTTGATGCGACTCAGTTGAGCGGGAGATAGAACTAGAGCAATTCGGGAGATACCTGACACACCTGTTCGCCTCATTTGGCCTTCGGCCCAAGCGCGTGAACGGGTGCCTTTTGTTTCAGGTTTCTCCCGAACAGCCATAGGCGCTCAGTCTGGAGCGCTGCGCATCTTTGACTCGGGCCGACCGACTTTCTGAATGCACCATCGGACGGCGTCACGCAATACTGACCCAAACGTCAGGCATTTCCGACTTGAACGGGACCTTGGGGGCGGTATGTGACAAGGACTGCTGCTCGGAAATCGCTGCTGTTCCATGCTTCGAATTGAATGCCCACAAAACCGAAGGCGTATTTCGTTAAAGCTTTTCTGCCAGCGTCGCAAGTTGGTCCAGTGCAGTTCCCCAACCTTCGTCAAAACCCATTTCTTCATGTTTGCGGCTGTCTTCCGGGTTTTTGTGAAGCGCCCGAGCAATGTAGCGTGTCCCGCTGCCTTCGTCTTCCATCGTGATGATCGATGATATCGTCAGCCAAGGTTCGGCGGGCACCCAACCCTCTTTCAATGCGGTCGTAAACACGATCCGCTCTTGCGGGCGAATATCCAGGAAACACCCTTCGACGTGAGGCTTGAATGCGCCGCCGTCCTCACTCATCAGCGTCACGAAACCGCCGCCGGCCTCAAGGCTCATTTTTTCGACACGGCAAACGATGGGGGCAGGTATCCACCATTGCTTGAATTTCTCCGGGTCAGCCCAAGCCTGCCAGACCGCAGCGCGTGGCGCATTGATGAATCTGGATATGGACAACTCAGAATTCGTCGTCATTCTTGGCCTCCGATTTGTGTTCGTTTTCGACAAAGGCGACCAGTCGGTCTGTCCGGCCTTCCCAGATCGAGCGTTGTTCGCTTAACCAATCTTCTGCGGCGGCAAGGCGCTTCGGCTTGAGGTGGCAGGTCCGGACACGCCCGGCCTTTTCGGACCCGATCAGGCCACTGGTTTCCAGCACCTTCACATGCTTGAGAAACGAAGGCAGACCCATGTCAAATGGCGAGGCCAGTTCCTTGACAGATGCCGGTCCAGCAATGAGGCGCGCAATCACCGCGCGACGTGTCGGATCTGCGAGAGCGTGAAAGGCGGTATCGAGAATTTTATGATAGTTTTCCATGCAGCCAACTATAAAGATAGTTTTCCAGATGGCAAATAGTTTTATCGCGACAAACCATCCATACTCGCCGCCGAATGCGTCAGAAGGGCTCTTTCCTGCCCTTCGCCTGCAAGCGAGGGTTCGACCCGCCACGCCGGAGAGGGGAGTGCCCCTGAAGCTGAGCATGCCGGGCATGATCTTGTCCATTATTCGGAAAAGGGCAGAGGCCGCGCGCAACGGCGTTGCCAGGTCCTGAACCAGGCATTGCCGTAGCGATAGTGCCATCCAGCAGGGTCAGGGCCTGGATCAAGACGGCGATCGGGTCGATGACCTGTGCCTTGCAATCTGGCAGCCCCGCCAGCCCGGTCCCTAGAACCACTGCCCCGGTTCCATCAGCCCCAGGTCCAGCAGCTGGCGCGAATGCCATTCAAAGGGTGCGGAGTTGTGCCATTTGAATGTCTGGATGTCGAAGGTGCTGCCCGGATTGCTTTTCAGCGCCTTTGCGGTGCGGAACGAACAGACCGCCGCCGTGATGTTGTGATGCCAGGGGCAGGCGTAGGTATTGTATTCCTCGTCGTTGAAGGTGTGATCGGCGCGGATACGCAGGCCCTTCCGGGCGCGAAACAGGGGGATGCGGTCGATCTTGCGGCGGGCGGCGGGGACGTGCTCCTCGTAGCGCCAGCGCAAGCCGCCGAAAAAATCGAGCTGCCGTTCCAGCGGGTGGCCATCCGTCGTCTTGGCTGCGCGGGCGAGCGCGTAGTACCCCGACCGGTCCAGATGCGCCTGATCGAGGGAGACGGCATTGGGATAGCGCTCCAGATCCTCGGCATAGAGGTCGATGACATAGGCCAGCATCGCGTCGCGCCGTTCCTCGTTATGGAAGGCCAGCAATTCGGCAATATTGCGGGTCTCGCAGAAGGGATGGAACAGGTATTCGGCATTGTAACAGTAGTAGATCCATTGCCCCGGTGCCGCGTCGTTCACCCGGTTCACGGCGCGCTCCATCGCGTGATCTTCGAACATGTTGTAGTCGACCCGCAGCACGGTCTTGGCGAGATCCTTGGGCAGGGCGAAACTCTGCGGCATCAGGGCGATGACCTGTTTGAAACCCGCCTGCTGGTGGTGGCGCAGGGTGGTGTCGACCTCTACATCGTCCTCGACCATCACCATGGCGACGGGCCCCCTGGCCAGCGCCGCTGCGTTTTCTTTGATCATCGCGTCGAGATCGGGATACTGCATGGACCCTCGCATGCCATGGTTTTGCGGCAGAATCGGTTAATTCGGCCCGCATTGCAAGCAAAGCCCTGTCCTGCTAGACCGCCGATCTGCCACCCTGATCCGGATAGTGCCATGACACCGCCCCGCAAGCTGTTCATCAAGACCTACGGCTGCCAGATGAACGTCTACGACAGCGAACGCATGGCCGAGGCGCTGGGTGGGCAGGGCTATGTCGCCACCGACCGGGCCGAAGACGCGGACATGATCCTGCTCAACACCTGCCATATCCGCGAGAAGGCCGCCGAGAAGGTGTATTCCGAACTGGGGCGGATGAAGCCGCTCAAGGCGCTGAACCCCGATCTGAAGATCGGCGTGACCGGCTGCGTGGCGCAGGCC
>JBBSJO010000059.1:0-20555 GCA_038257185.1 Rhodobacterales bacterium
TGCTGTCGGCACCGCAACGCCCGGATTAACCAGCACGAGCGGCAAATCGGGCACCAGATCGACAAGGCTCAGCCGCTCTCCCACCCCCTGCATTCGCTGCGGCAGAACCGTCATGCAGACCGGCACATCGGCCCCCAGCACGCTGATGTCCTGCGGGATTGCAACACCCCACAGGTCCGACAGAAGCGTCAATGCCGCGGCCGCATCGGCAGAGCCGCCGCCGATCCCCGCCGCATGGGGCAGATACTTTTCCAGCGTGATCGCGGCCCCCTTCTGGGGGTCCAGAAACCGCGCCGCGCGCAGCACAAGGTTGCGCGCGTCTGTCGGCACACCCGTGGCAAACGGGCCGGTCACACTCAGCGTCAGATCGTCGGCAGGCCGTACCGTCAGGCGGTCACAGACATCCGCCCGTATGACCAGCGAATCGAGCAGATGATAGCCATCCGCCCGTTGTCCGGTCACATGCAATGTCAGGTTGATCTTGGCCGGGGCGAGCGCTGTCTCAGCCCTCATTCGCCACCTTCAGGGGCGGCGCGCCTTCTTCTTCCAGCACCTTGTCCAGCCCCACTTCCAGCTTGCGCCGGATGCGGTCGGGGTCGGCCTCGGTATCGGTGTCATCGGCCTTGATGAAGGACAATGCGCGTCGCCACTGGAACTCTGCCTCGCGCTGGCGGCCCACGGCCCAATAGACATCGCCGAGGTGGTCGTTGACCACAGGATCGACGGCCAGCAGTTCCACCGCCCGCTCCATCTGATCCACCGCCTCTTCATAGCGGCCAAGGCGGTAGAATACCCAGCCCAGCGAATCCACGATGTAGCCGGAATTGGGGCTGGCCGCGACGGCGCGCTCGATCATGTCCAGCGCCTCGTCGAGGTTCCGGTTCTGTTCGACCAGCGAATATCCCAGATAGTTCAGCACCTGCGGCTGCTCCGGCTCCATCTTGAGGGCGGCGCGAAAGTCTTCCTCTGCCGCCGCGCCGTCGCCGCTGCGCTCGCGCGCGATGCCGCGCGAATAGAACAGCAACCAGCGCGCGCGGTTGCTTTCAGGGGCAAGGTCGATGGCCCGGTCATAGGCCGCGATGGCGCCCGCATAGTTCTCCTTGGCGCGCAGAAGATCACCCAGCGTGGAATGCACCACCGCTAGGTTGTCATGGCTGCGCGAGAGTTGTTGAAGGACCTCGATCGCCTGATCCAGCCGGTCCGAACGGCGCAGTGCATCGGCGCGTCCAAGTTCGGCGGCGTGATAGGCCGGGCTGTTTGCCGGCATCGACTTGAACACCTCGATCGCCAGATCGAACTGACCGAGATTTTCCAGCAGATCCGCCGTCAGCAGCAGCGCATCGACATTGTCGGGAGCCAGATACCGCGCGATGCGGGCGTATAGCACCACGAAGTAGTCTCCCGCCGACTCGCTCTTGAGGACCGCCGCGAAGGTATAGAACACCTCGGCGATCCCGGCCTTGGCATCGCGAGCCAGCGAGTAGGGAACTTCCGCACCGCTTTCGAGTGCGGCGATCATCTGGTCGATCTCAGGATCGGAGGAATCGCCGAATGCCGTCCGCAACACCAGCACCGCGTCGTCCCGGCGGTCAAGCTGGGCCAGAATCTCCGCATGGGCCAGAACACCGCGGCGGGTCTGTCCGGCGGCCCCGGCACCCTCGGTGCCGAATATCGCCTCGGCGCCCTCGTAGTCGCCCACGCTCGCCAGAGCCAGCGCCTTGTGATACATCACGAAGCCCTGCATTCCGGCTTCCGTGCTCAGCGCGTCAAAGCGCGCCATCGCCGCCGTCATGTCGCCGGTTCCCAGTTCCGCCCAGGCCTTGACCAGTCCGTCGACCCAGGGGCCGACACCCTTGGGATTATCGCTTTGCGCCACCAGGCCGGCAAAATCTTCCTTGCCCGCAAGTGCTGCGGTGATCACCATGTGCGCGACTTGGCTCGTCTGGTTCTTTTCGCCAAGCAGACGCGCCAGCGGCAGCGCCTTGTCGATTTCGCCCAGCGAAAGATGGGCGAGAGAGGCGCTTTCCAGCAATTCGACATTGCCGGGGTCGCGGGCCAGAGCGAGCGAATAGTACCGGGCCGCGTCGGCATAATCGCTGTTCACAGCCGCGTGGCGACCGGCCAGATAGGCGCCGGACCCGGATTCCGCATGGGCAGGCAAGGCCAGACTCAGCGTCACCGCCAGCATGCCGGTCATCTTCAGGATCTTCTGCGCCATTTCGAACTGCCTCATACCGCTTTTGAACAAAGCTATCAGGTCTGCGCCCAAGCGCAATGGCGCGGGCGATGGGACACGGGGGTGTGAGCAGGACCGGCGGGACAATGCCGGACCTGCGTTGTCCCTTGGCAATCACATGTTCGGGTAGTTCGGTCCGTCGCCGCCCTGCGGGGTGGTCCAGACGATGTTCTGGCTGGGGTCCTTGATGTCGCAGGTCTTGCAGTGCACGCAGTTCTGGAAGTTGATCACGAACTTCGTGTTTTCTCCCTCCCCGACGAACTCGTAGACCGCCGCGGGGCAATAGCGCGCCGAGGGGCCTGCGTATTCGGGCAGGTTCACGTCGACCGGGATATTGGGGTCAATCAGTTTCAGGTGTGCCGGCTGGCTTTCCTCGTGATTGGTAAAGCTGAAGGCCACGTTGGTCAGCCGGTCGAAGCTGAGCTTGCCGTCCGGCTTGGGATAGTCGATCTTCTTGTGTTTGCTCGCCTTCTCGGTCACCTCCGCGTCGGACTTTCCATGCGACAGCGTGCCCATCAGCGAGAAGCCCAGCGTGTTGCACCACATGTCGAACCCGCCCAGCGCCAGCGAGGCGGTCAGGCCGTACTTTGACCACAGCGGCTTGACGTTGCGGACCTTCTTGAGGTCCTTGCCGATCTCGCCCGTGCGCACTTCGGTCTCGTAATCGTTCAACTCGTCGCCCGCGCGCCCGTCCTTGATCGCGGCAAAGGCCGCTTCCGCCGCGGCCTTGCCCGACAGCATCGCGTTGTGGTTGCCCTTGATGCGCGGCACGTTGACCATGCCCACCGAACAACCCAGCAGCGCCGCACCGGGGGCCACCATCTTGGGCATCGACTGGTAGCCGCCCTCGGTGATGGCCCGCGCGCCGTAGGCCACGCGTTTGCCGCCTTTCAGCAGTTCCGCCACCATCGGATGATGCTTGAAACGCTGGAATTCCATGTAGGGGAATACGTGCGGGTTCTTGTAGCCGAGATGCACCACGAATCCGACATAGACCTGATTGTTGTCCAGGTGATAGATGAACGACCCGCCGCCCGCGTTGCTTCCGAGGGGCCAGCCCATCGTATGGGTGACTGTGCCTTCGCGATGCTTGGCCGGGTCGATTTCCCAGATCTCCTTCATGCCCAGCCCGTATTTCTGCACCTGCTTGCCCTTGGCGAGGTCGTATTTCGCGATGATCTGCTTGCTCAGCGATCCGCGCACGCCTTCACCGAGGAACACATATTTGCCATGCAACTCCATTCCCGGCTCGTAGTTGGGGCCAGGGGTGCCGTCCGCAGCCAAACCCATCTCGCCCGCGACGACGCCCTTCACTTCGCCGTTGTCGCCGTAAACCAGCGCCGAACAGGCCATGCCCGGGAAGATTTCGACTCCCATCGCTTCTGCTTGCTCGGCCATCCAGCGGCAGACATTGCCCATCGATACGATGTAATTGCCGTGGTTGTTCATCAGGGGCGGCATGGGGAAGTTGGGGATCCGAAGCTTGCCCGCCTCGCCCAGCATGAAGAAGTTGTCTTCCTTCACCTTCACCGTGATGGGCGCGCCCTTTTCCTTCCAGTCCGGGATCAGCGCGTCGATGCCGCAGGGGTCCAGCACCGCCCCCGACAGGATATGCGCGCCGACTTCCGACCCCTTCTCCAGAACCACCACGTTGCAGTCGGGGTCAAGCTGCTTGAGCCGGATCGCCGCCGACAGGCCCGCGGGACCCGCCCCCACGATCACCACGTCGTACTCCATCGCTTCGCGTTCAATCTCGGCCATCTGGGGCGCTCCTTTCGGGCAGAAAACGTTCCGCTCGTGGCTAAACGACCGGATTGGGCTTTGCAATGCAGACGTTACGCCAGATCAGCGTGTCGGCTGCCCGTTGCCCTGGCAAAAGTGTCGCAGGGCCCATGCGAAGGTGACGCACCAGACGACGCAGATCACACCCAGCCCGCGCTCCCACAAGCCGTCCATGCCGGTCGGCAGGAAGAAGAAGACGGGTGCCCCGATGGTCCAGAGGACGAGGCAAACCCACGAGACCGGCGGAACGAATGCCGCGATGCGGCTGCCCTCCAATTCGCCGATAAGAAAGACACCCGCGAAGAGAAAGCCGAGCGCGTAGACAAGATAGATGTGGATCACGACGCCCTCGTTGTCGTTGTCGCCGTATTCGTTGCGCGCGCCGATAATCACGACCGTCACCGCCAGCAGCGCGAGCGCAAGGGTCAGCAGGCTCCATCGGCGCTTGCCGTCGTGCAGATGTGATGCGGCCAGAGACAGCGCCAGAAGGGTGGCGGCAAAACCGTAAAGGGCCACGTCCTGGATGATTTCATACTTGCCGGCTGCGAGGTCACTCACGGTGTCGGCCACGAAGTCGTGCCCTGGCACGACGATCGAGCCTGCGATGTTGCCCCCGATCAGCCCGACGGCCCCCAAGATCGCGACCCAGGCGAGGACACGCAGGAATCCCGGCGCGAGATATTGATGGTCCTGATTCGGCACCTGTCCCCCTTGCGTTTGTCGTCAAATCGCGGGGCGGTCCCCCATGAGGTATCGCGGCCCCTGCCCGTGTTCGGCGGCGCGGTCCGCAGGATTGTACAATGCGCAGTTTTCGAGGCTGAGACAACCGCACCCGATGCAGCCGTCCAGATTATCGCGTAGCTTGGTCAGCGTGGCGATGCGTGCATCCAGCGCCGCGCGGAACCCTTCGGAAATCCGTGCCCAGTCCGCCTTGGTCGGCGTGCGCGCGCCCGGCAGCACGTCCAGCTCCGCCTTGATCTGCGGCAGGGTAAATCCGAACTGCTGTGCGATCATCACGAAGCTGAGCCGCCGCAGGTCCGCCCGCTCGAAGCGCCGCTGCCCGCCCGCGTTGCGCCAGGGCCGGATCAGCCCCTGCGCCTCGTAATACCGGATCGCCGATACTGCCAGCCCCGTGCGTCGCGCCAGTGCCCCGATGGAAAGGCCCTCGTTCATCGCCATGGAAATTCCCCGAAAAATACCTTGACCTCAAGTGAGGTTTAGAAATTACAAGAGGGTCAGTCAACACCACAGAATGAGGAAATGAACATGCCAGCCATGCTCGAACACGCAAACTTCACCGTCTCCGACCCTGCCGCAACCGCCGCCTGGATGGAGAAATTCTTCGGCTGGCATCTGCGCTGGGAAGGTGCCTCGATCAACGGCGGGCACACCAAGCATGTCGGCACCGACACGCATTATGGTGCGCTTTACAGTCCGGGCGTTCCGAACGTGGCGCAGGACAACACCTATCAGACCCTGGGTGGGCTGAATCACCTCGCGGTGGTGGTAGACGATCTCGATGCGACGGAGGCAGCGATCAAGGCGCATGGGTTCGAGACCGGCAATCACGCCGACTACGAACCGGGGCGACGGTTCTATTTCCACGATGCGGACGGGATCGAATACGAGGTGGTGCAATACGACTGATACGCCTTCAGAGCGAATTTGCCGAACTCCGGCAGCCCCCTTGCAATTGCCCGCCAGTTTGGGTCAGGTGAACGTCAAGCAAATTGAAATGGCCGCCCCCGGTTCGGGACCGGGGCGCGGCCCTCATTACGTGGACGACCGCCCATGGAAAAGATTCCAATGACCCGAGCGGGCTACAGCGCGCTCGAAACCGAACTCAAGCACCTGAAGTCCGTCGAACGCCCTGCCATCATCAAGGCGATCGCCGAGGCGCGCGAGCCTGGCGATCTGTCCGAAAATGCCGAGTATCACTCCGCCAAGGAAAAGCAGTCCTTCATCGAAGGACGCATCAAGGAGCTGGAGGGCGTGATTTCGCTCTCCGATGTTATCGACCCCGCGAAACTGTCGGGTGCGATCAAGTTTGGCGCGCGCGTGACGCTGGTGGATGAAGACACCGACGAGGAAAAGACCTATCAGATCGTAGGCGAATACGAAGCCAAGATCGAGGATGGGCTGCTGAACATCAAGTCCCCCATCGCCCGTGCCCTGATCGGCAAGGAAGAAGGGGATTCGGTCCAAGTGCGGACACCGGGGGGTGAGAAGTCCTATGAGGTCATCAAGATCGTCTATGCCTGACCGGGGACGCGGCGCATGACGGATATCGTCGATCCGCCCGCAAAGGCACCAGTCGAGGACCCGCGCAAACCCAGGCCAAAGGCCGGTGGGGGGGCAGCGGCGCGTCCGACGCCGCTGGGCATCTACGACAAGCCCAGACCCACAGGTGTGACAGAGATCGAGATCATCGCCGTCGCGCTCAGTGCGCTCTGGCTGGTCGGGGCCGGGATCTTCTTTCTGGTTACATCCGCCGATACAGGACCGGCCGACGGAACGGGGGGCCTGCGCTTTCTGATGACGATGCTGGCGATTTTCATGCCCGTGGCGATGATCTGGGTTGCCGCCACCGCGGCCCGCGCAAGCCGCGTGATGCGCGAGGAAAGCCAGCGCCTGCAGGCATCCATTGATGCAATCCGGCAGGCCTATATCGCACAGCAACAGGGCCACAACATGCGCACCGAGCCGTCCGTGGCCCGCAAACTGGACGAGATCGCGGCCGCCGCGCGCAAGACCGAAACGGCGCTTGCCACCTTCCACAGCCGCCGTGATGAGGGCCGCGCGCGCCCTGTGCCAACCCCCGCCCCCGTCGACGACCAGCCCAGGCTGGCGCTGGGGACGCAGGCCATCGACATGGCGCCCGTCCTGTCGACAGAGGACTTCATCCGCGCCCTGAACTTCCCCGAAACGGCGGAAGACGAGACCGGTTTCGCGGCCCTGCGCCGCGCCCTCAAGGACCGTGTCGCAAGCCAGCTGATCCAGGCCGCGCAGGACGTGCTGACCCTGCTCAGCCAGGACGGCATCTACATGGACGACCTGCGCCCCGACCGGGCGCGCCCCGAGGTCTGGCGGCAGTTTGCCAATGGCGCGCGGGGCCGGACCATCGCGGCCCTGGGGGGCATCCGCGACCGCTCCTCGCTGGCGCTGTCCAATGCGCGGATGAAGCAGGACCCGATCTTCCGCGACGCAGCACACCATTTCCTGCGTCGCTTTGACCGAACCTTTGCGGAGTTCGAGAAGGAAGCATCCGACGGCGAGATTTCCGCGCTTGCCGATACCCGGACCGCGCGGGCCTTCATGCTGCTGGGCCGCTGCGCAGGCACCTTCGACTAGAAAAGAGTGACTGGTTTCAACCGAGGGGCACCTCCGGGAATCGGATTGACTAATCGATCAGTCAGGATACGCTTTCCCCATGTCGACAACCGTGCAAACCGTCTCCGACCCTGCCGCCACGAACCGCGACACGATTCTCGACGCCGCGGAGGTGCTCTTTGGTGAGCTTGGCTTTGCCGGGACCTCGATGCGGGCCATCGCGCAGGCCGGCGGGGTCGCGCAGGCGCTCCTGCATTATCATTTCGACACGAAGGATCAGCTTTTCGACACGGTCGTAAAGCGCCGCACCGCCCAGATCAACGCCGCCCGGCTCGACAATCTCGCAGCGTTCGATGCGCGGGACACGCCCCCGACCCTTTCCGATCTGCTGCATGCGCTCTTTGCCCCTGCCCTCGCCCATCAGGGCGGCGGGGTGCCTTATGCCCGTATCCTCGCCACCATCGCCATCGGAGGGGCGCGCGAACAGGGGCTGGTGCGCGACAACTACGACGCGATCGCCCTGCGCTTCATCGAAGCGATCAAGACCATCCGCCCCGCGCTCAGCCACGCCGATGCCGCCTGGGGCTACAGCCTCGCCATCGCCACGCTGGTCAGCGCCATGGCCCGCACGGGCCGCGCCGAGCGGCTGGCCCGCGAAGACGAGGCCAGCGACGACATCCTGCTCGACCGGATCGTGCGCTTCGCCGCCGCCGGCATCGACGGATACGGACCGAAATAACAAAGAAACTTCATCGAAACTGGGAGGAACAGATGACAATTTCACCGAAACCGAAGGCTACCCTGATGTTGCGCGCACTCGCCGCCGCTGCACTGGTCGCCACAACTCTCACCGCCCCCACTGCCGCACAGGCGGATGATTTCAACGCCACCGTGGCGGCCGGGCACCCGCCGGTCTTCCGCTGGGTCCGGATGATCCCCGAAGCCTTCGAGCCTGCCGTGCAGAAGGCGCTCGAAGGGACCGGGCACACCATGACCTTCACGCCCCAGTTCGGCGGCGCCATCGCCGGTGTCGGCGAGGAGCTGGAGACCGTGGGCGAGGGTCTGGCCGAAATCGGCACCGTCCAGTCGCTTTTTGACCCCGCGAAACTGGCCGTGCAGAACGTGACCTATTACACGCCCTTCGTGTCATCCGATCCCCGCGCGATCTCCACGCTGATGGACACGCTCATCAAGGAGGACCCGCGCCTGCAGGAGGCATTCACCGAGAACAACATCGTCTATATCGGCGCGCCCATCGGGATCGACGACTACCTGCTGATGACCAACTTTCCGGTCAACAGCCTTGAAGACCTCAAGGGCCGCAAGATCGCCGCACCGGGGGCCGCCATCAACTGGCTGTCCGGCACCGGGGCCGTCGGAGTGGCGGGCAATCTCACGACCTATTACAACGAGCTGAAGACGGGCGTTTACGACGGGGTGATCGTCTTCGCCTCCGCCGCCGCACCGGGCAAGCTTTATGAAGTGGCGCCTTACGTGACCCGCTTCGGTCTGGGTGCACAGTTCGCGGGCGTGCTTGGGGCCAACAAGGACTGGTACGACAGCCTGCCCGCGGAAGTGCAGGACGCACTGCACAAGGGCGGCGATGCGGCGCGCGACTTCTACAACGACGATCTGGAAACGGGGGCTGCGGCGGCGTTGAAATCCATGGCCGAGAACGGCGCGACCGTGACCGACGCCACCCCCGAGATGCGCCAGCAATGGGCCGACGGCATGGACAACGCCGCGAAGGCATGGGCCGCGGACCTCGACTCCAAGGGTCTCAAAGGCAGCGAAGTCCTCTCCCTCTACATGGACAAGATGCGCGAAGCCGGAGCCACCCCGCTCAGGGACTGGGACAAGGAATAGGTGCCCGACCTTTCTGCCAGCAACGAGCGCCCCGCCGGGGCGCTCGACACCGGGCTGCGCCTGCTCGACCGGCTGACTGTCGTCCTGAACGTGATCGGCACGCTGCTGATCGTGGGCCTGATGGTGCTGATCGGCGCGGACGTGGCCGGGCGCGTGATCTTCGGCGCGCCGGTGGCGGGAGTGCCCGAGATGGTCTCCCTCTCCATCGTCGCCATCGTCTTTCTGCAGGTGCCGCAAGCCCTGCGCGCGGGCCGCTTCACCCGCTCCGACGGGTTCCCCACATGGCTCGCCCGCGTCGCCCCCCGCGCCGGGCGCGCGCTTGAGGTGGTCTTCGACCTCGCCTCCGCCGCCCTTGTCGGGATACTGCTCTACGCCTCATGGCCGCTGTTCATCCAGGCCTGGGAAAAGGCGACCTTCGTAGGTGCCGTGGGGGATTTCACCATGCCGATCTGGCCCGTGAGGGGCATCATCGTTGTGGGCTGCGCCATGCTGGTCCTGCAATTCCTCGCCCGCATCCTGCGCACCGTGACGGGCCGCACCCCATGACGCCCTTCGACATCGGCCTGATCAGCCTCGGCGCGATGGTGCTGCTGGTCCTCGCGGGCCTCTACGTGCCCATTGCCCTGATGCTGTGTTCGTTCGTCGGCGTCTGGGCCATCAAGGGCTCGGCCCTGCTTGCCTCCAAGCTGCTGGGGCTGGCGGCGGCCAATACCATCGCCAGTTATTATTTCGGCGTTGTGCCCCTCTTCGTACTCATGGGGTTCCTCGTTGCGGAATCGGGGATCGGCCGCGACGCCTACGATGTCGCCAACGCCGCCTTCCGCCGGTTGCGCGGGGGACTGGGCATCGGGACCGTGGGCGCGAACGCGATCTTCGCTGCCATCACCGGCATCTCCATCGCCTCCGCCGCCATCTTCACCCGCATCGCGGTGCCCGAAATGGTCCGCCGCGGCTATACCGCGCGCTTCGCCGTGGGCATCGTCGCGGGGTCGTCGGTGCTGGGCATGCTGATCCCGCCCTCACTGCTGCTGATCCTCTACGGGGTTCTCACCGAGCAATCCATCGGCGACCTCTTTCTCGCGGGCATCCTGCCGGGTCTGCTGCTGGCCTTCATGTTCGCGCTCGGCGTGATCGGCATGGCGACCTTCATGCCCGGCTTCACCGGCCGCCCCGAACCCGGCACCGGCCCGCGCTTCACGCCGCTGCAACTGCTGGTCAAGATCGTGCCCATCGCCCTACTGATCGGGCTGGTGCTGGGCGGCATCTACGCGGGTTTCTTCACGCCGGTTGAGGCCGGCGCGATCGGCGCCATCGGCGCGCTGGTGCTTGGCCTCGCCAAGGGCACGCTGCCCCCCAAGGCGCTGTGGCGCGTGCTGGTCGACACCGGGCTGGTCACGGCCTCGGTCTGCTTTCTGATCATCGCCGCCCAGATGTACAGCCGCATGCTCGCCTTCTCGGGCGTACCCTCGGGCTTCGGCGGCTACGTCGTCGCCGCAGACATCGGCTTCTGGGGCGTGATGTTCGCCTACCTCGCGGTGGTGATCGTCATGGGCATGATCCTCGACTCCTCCTCCATCCTGCTGATCCTCGTGCCGCTGATGCTGCCCGTGCTTGGGCCCTTCGACGTCGATCTGATCTGGTTCGGTATCGTCACCGTCATCGCCGTCGAGGTCGGGTTGCTCACCCCCCCCTTCGGCATCTCCGTCTACGTCATCAAGTCCGTCATCGACGACCCCGCCGTCACGCTCTGGGACATCTTCGCCGGGGCCGCGCCCTTCGCGCTGATCATGATCGTCGTGCTCGGCCTCGTCCTCGCCTTTCCCGCTCTCGCCACCGCCTTGCTATAGGAGCCCGCCATGCCGCGAACCTTCATCGACATCTCCGTCGCCCTCGACGCCGACCTCATCTCGGACCCCCCGATGATGCAGCCGCAGATTGAGTATCAGGACCACCAATCGACCTCGGATCAGGTGATTTCCTTCTTTCCGGGCCTCACCAGGGCCCAGCTGCCTGGAGGCGAAGGCTGGGCCGTCGAGCGGCTCCAGATCGCGACCCACAACGGCACCCATCTGGACGCACCCTACCACCACCATTCCACCATGAACGCAGCCCTCAAAGGCGGCCAGGAACCCGCCGCCACTATCGACGAGGTGCCGCTGGAATGGTGCTTCTCCAACGGGGTGAAGTTCGACTTCCGCCATTTCGAGGACGGCTACGTGGCCACACCCGGAGACATTCAGGCGGAACTCAAGCGCATCGGTCATGAAATACAGCCGCTCGATATCGTGGTCGTCAACACCTCCGCCGCCGCACGCTACGGGCACGACGACTACATCATGAAGGGATGCGGCGTCGGGCGCGAGGCGACCATGTGGCTGCTGGAACGCGGCGTGCGCGTAACGGGGACCGACGCCTGGTCCTGGGACGCGCCCTTCGCGCTCACCGCGAAACGCTGGGCCGAAAGGCCGGACCCCGCGATGATCTGGGAGGGCCATCGCGCGTCAATGGACATCGGGTACTGCCATATGGAAAAGCTCGCGAACCTCGACCGGCTGCCCGACACCGGGTTCACGATCTCCTGCTTCCCCTACAAGATCAAACGCGCCTCCGCCGGGTTCACCCGCGCCGTCGCCATCATCGAGGAATCCTGACATGCGCCTTGGTACCGTCATTCACAAAGACGACGAGATCGTCGTCGCCGCCACCGACGGCGGCTTGGTCGACCTGACCGCCGCCTGCGGCTTCACCGACATGATGGCCGTGATCGTGGGCGGCAAGGCGGCGCTCGATGCCGCCCGCGCGGCGCTCGACGGCGCACCCACGATCGACCCCGCCAGCGTCACCTTCCGCGCGCCCCTGCCGCGCCCCGCGCAGATGCGTGATTGCCTGGTGTTCGAGACTCACCTCATCAACTCCTTCGAGCGCGCCGCCGAGATGACGGGGCGGGAGTTCAAGATCCCGCAGGTCTGGTACGATCAGCCGATCTACTACAAGTCCAACCGCTTCTCCGTCATCGGCCACGGGCAGGACGTGCGCTGGCCCGCGTACAGCAGCAAGATGGATTTCGAGCTGGAACTGGCCATCGTCATCGGCACCGGCGGCACGGACATTTCCAAAGAAGACGCGCCCGCCCACATCTTCGGCTACACGATCTTCAACGACATGACCGCCCGCGATGCCCAGATGGCGGAGATGGCGGGCCAGCTCGGTCCCGCCAAGGGCAAGGACTTCGACACCGGCAACATCCTCGGCCCCTATATCCTGACCGCCGACGAGGTAGAGCACCCGGTGGGCCTCGACATGGATGTCAGCATCAACGGCGAACGCTGGGGCGGCGGCAATTCGCGCGACATGCAGCACAGCTTCGCCGATATCATCGCGCATATCTCGGCCTCAGAAACGCTTCACGCGGGCGAGGTCATCGGGTCTGGCACCGTCGGCACGGGCTGCGGGCTGGAGCTGAACCGCTTCCTGTCGGACGGAGACCTGATGGAGCTTACCATCGAAGGCATCGGCACCCTGACCAACCGCATCGTCAAGGGCTGAAGGATGAGCCGATCGACCGTGTTCAGGCGCTGACTGAAACGGCCAAAAAGGGCTGCATTCAGGAACGATCCCACGGCATGCCCGACCTGAACCGCCCACGGCTGGACGCGCCGAACGGCAGGGTCGAGGTCTAACCCGCGCCTTTGCGGCGGCGCGAGGCTGCGTCCAAGTCCTCCCCGCCCAAGGTCTCCAGGATCGGACAATCGGGCCGCGCGTCGCCGGAACAGTCGCGCATCAGCCGTGAAAGCGTGTCCCGCATCGCCTCGAGGTCCGCGATCTTGGCCTCGATGCGGGCCAGTTGCTCCCCTGCGACCGCCCGCACATCCGCACTGGCACGCGACTTGTCGTCCCAAAGCGCCAGCAGGTTATGGCATTGCTTGATGGTGAACCCCAGGGCGCGGGCGCGCGCCACGAAAGTCAGCCGGTGCATGTCAGTGTCTCTGAACGCGCGATAGCCGTTCGCATCGCGCTTGGGCGTCACCAGCCCGATATCCTCGTAGTAGCGGATGGTCTTGGCCGGCAGGCCCGATTGTTCCGCAACGTCGCCTATCTGCATCTCGTCCTCCTATTGCGCTGTGGCGGGCTTCAGCGCCGGAGCAGGCGCGTGCCGTGAGTCCGCCCTCACACCCACCCGCCGCAACCGCAAGGCATTGGTCAGCACGAAAACGCTCGACAGCGCCATCGCTCCCGCCGCCAGCATCGGCGACAACATCAGACCGAACGCGGGGTAAAGCACCCCTGCCGCCACCGGGATCAGCAAGATGTTGTAACCGAAGGCCCAACCAAGGTTCTGGTGAATGTTGCGCATCGTCTTCCTGCTTACCTCCATGGCCGAGACGACGCCGCTCAGCGCGCCGGACATCAGCACCACATCCGCCGCCTCTATCGCGACATCCGTGCCGGTGCCGATGGCAATGCCCACGTCCGCCGCCGCGAGTGCGGGCGCGTCGTTGATCCCGTCGCCCACGAAAGCCACTTTCCGGTTGCCCGCCTGCAAGCGGCGCAGCACCTCCACCTTGCCCTCCGGCAGGACCTCCGCAATGACGTAGTCGATCTTGAGGTCCGCCGCGATGGCGTCCGCCGTGGCCTTGGTATCACCGGTGATCATCGCAACCTCCAGACCCATCCGGTGCAGGGTCGCCACCGCTTCGGCTGCGCCCTTCTTGACCGGATCAGCCACGGAAAGAAACGCCGCGATGCGCCCGTCCACTGCGGCAAAAAGCGGTGTGCGACCGGTGCGCGCCAGCGCCCCCTGCCTGTCAACGAAACTGCCAAGCGCTACGCCCTCGCGCTCCATTAATCTCGCAGCACCCACAAGGACCGCCTTGCCATCGACCCACGCCCTGACGCCGAAACCGGCCAGCGCGTTGAAGTGCTCGACCTCCGCCAGCACGGCCCCCTCGGCCTTCGCGTGATCCACGATCGCGCGGGCCACCGGATGCTCCGACAGCGCCTCGACCGAGGCGATGAGACGCAGGACTTCCGCTCTATCGAACCCTTCCGCAATCTCCACGTCATGCAGTACCGGATGGCCCTCAGTCAGTGTGCCGGTCTTGTCGAATGCCACGACCCGGACGCCCTGCATCGCCTGCAGCGCGTCCCCTTGCCGGAACAGTACCCCCAGTTCGGCCGCACGCCCCGTCCCCACCATGATCGAGGTCGGCGTGGCCAGCCCCATGGCACAGGGGCAGGCAATGATCAGCACCGCGACCCCGGCCACCAGCGCGTGTCCGAGCGTCGGTGCGGGGCCAAAGACCAGCCAGACCACGACCGTCAGCACCGCCGCTGCGATCACGGCAGGCACGAACCACAAGGTCACGCGGTTCACCACGTCCGAGATCGGCAGCTTGGCACCCTGCGCCGTCTGCACCATGCGGATGATCTGCGCCAGCATCGTGTCCTCGCCCACCTTGGTCGCGCGGAATTGCAGCGCCCCGGTGCCATTGACCGTACCGCCCGTCACCACATCGCCCGGAGCCTTCTCCACCGGCATCGGCTCGCCGGTGATCATGCTCTCGTCGATCCAGGAGGAGCCTTGCGTCACTTCGCCGTCCACCGCGACCTTCTCTCCCGGACGCAGGTGGATCACGTCGCCCGCGACGATCTCTTCCAGCGCAACCTCCACGACACCGCCACCCCGCACCACCCGCGCGGTACGCGCCCTAAGGCCGACGAGCTTTGCGATCGCCTGCCCCGTCCGGCCCTTCGCCCGCGCTTCCATCCAGCGTCCCAGCAGGATCAGCGTCACGATGACCGCCGCCGCCTCGAAATAGACCTCCGCCGCCCCCGCAGGCAACAAGCCCGGAGCAAAGAGCGACACTACCGAAAAACACCACGCCGCCGCCGTGCCCAGAGCCACCAACGCATTCATGTCCGGCGCGCCCTTCAGCAGGGCAGGCACCCCCAGCGCAAAGAACTGCCGCCCCGGAATGGCAAGCACGGCGGTCGTCAGGACGAACTGGATCACCCAGCTCGTCCGCATCCCGATGGTCCCTGCGATCATGTGGTGGAAGGCAGGGAACAGGTGCCCGCCCATCGCCAGCACGAACACCGGCAGGGTCAGTACCGCCGCCAGCAGTGTCATCCGCCCGAGCCGCGCACGCTCCTCCTCCTTGCGCGCGGCGTGCGATGTATCGGCCCCCGCCTGCACCACCGTCGTCATCGGATAGCCCGCTGCCGCTCCGGCTTTAACAAGGTCATCGGCGGTCACGAGGCCCGACACCACGCGCACCCGCGCTTCCTCCCCGGTGAGGTTCACGTTGGTCTCGACCACCCCCGGCACCGCCGCCAGCGCATAATCGACCCGGCCCACACAGGACCCGCAGTGCATGTTCTCGACGGTGAAACGGAATTCCTCCGTCACAGCGGGATACCCCGCCTCCGCCAGCGTCGCCACCACGTCGGCAAGCTGGTCAGGTGTCTCAAGCGTCACTTGCGCCGTCTCGGAGGCCAGATTGACCTGCGCCCCGCTGACGCCATCGATCCCGCCAAGCGCCCGTTCCACACGCCCCACGCAGGAGGCGCAGGACATGCCCTCCACGCCCAGTTGATAGCTGATCTGTTCTGCCATGACGGTTCCCGCAAACTTCGTTGCTCCCATACATGGGGGTTCCATTGACTGGAAGGTCAAGAGGCTGCGCAAAAATTCGACCTCTGGCCACCGGAAGGCCCTTTTCGCGGGCCGCAAGGATATCCGCCACGTCCTGTGGCTTCACCACCAGCCCCGGTGACTGGCGGTCGCGTCCTTTGATGTTGCCCGGATGCGCGCCGGGTTTGCAAAATCGTCGCCGTGACTGTTTGCAAAGCAGGCTTTGCAAACCGACGCCCGCGCCAGATTGCCTTTCTCCGCCCCGCCGGGCTAGACTGCGCCGACCTCCTTCCAGAAAGGTGCCAGATGCACGACCCTGCCCGGCATTTCCTCGCCAGTCTCTTCCACGCGGCCGTCACCGCCGCCGACCCGACGGAGGCGCTGCGCGATCGCCTGCCCCCGGTCCCCAAGGGCCGCACGGTGGTTATCGGTGCAGGCAAGGGGGCTGCACAGCTGGCGCAGGCGTTCGAAGCGCTTTGGCAGGGACCCTTCGATGGTGTCGTCGTGACGCGCTACGGCTATGCCGCGCCCTGCAAGACGATCCGTGTCCTGGAGGCAGCGCACCCCGTGCCCGACGCCGCCGGGATCGCAGCGGCAGAGGTGCTGAAGGAGGCAGTCAGCGGCCTCGGCCCGGACGATCTGGTGATTGCGCTGATCTGCGGCGGGGGCTCGTCGCTGCTCCCCGCCCCACCCGAGGGGTTGGAACTGGCCGACCTGCAAGCGCTGAACGAGGCGCTGCTGGCCTCCGGCGCGCCGATCTCCGCCATGAACCGGGTCCGCAAGCGGTTCAGCACCGTGAACGGCGGGCGGCTGGCGGAACTCGCGGCACCCGCCCGCGTCGTCAACCTGATCGTGTCGGATGTCCCCGGTGACGCGCCGGGCGAGGTCGCCTCCGGTCCCACCGTGCCGGGCCGTCCCTCTGCGGCGGAGGTGCTCACGATGATCGAAGCGCGCGGCATCACCTTGCCGGATCGCCTGATGGATCACTTGCGCGCGCAACCGGAAGACCCTGCCCCGCAGCCATCGGACCGCGTGACGACACAGATCATCGCCTCTGCCGATATCTCCCTTGCCGCCGCCGCAAAGGCCGCCCGCGCGCAAGGCGTCGCAGCCTGGGTTCTGTCGGATGCCATCGAGGGAGAGGCCCGCGACGTGGCCCTCGTCCATGCGGCGCTGGCCCGGCAGGCAAAGCGCAGCGGGTTTCCACACCCAGCGCCCATCGTCATGCTCTCGGGCGGCGAGACCACCGTGACCCTGCGCCACAAGGGACGTGGCGGGCGCAACAGCGAATTCGCGCTGGCGCTGGCCTTGGCATTGGAAGGCGAAACGCAGATCAGCGCCTTGGCCGCCGACACCGATGGGATTGACGGTTCGGAAGACAACGCGGGCGCCTTCGTGGATGGCGAAACCGCCACGCGGATGCGGCAGGCAGGCGTCGATCCGTCGGACCGCTTGCGGCACAACGACGCCTATATGGCTTTTGCCGCTATCGGGGCTCTGTTCGAGACAGGCCCGACAGGGACCAACGTCAACGATTTCCGCGCGATCCTGATCGGACAACTGTCGGGGACAGGTTGAAGCGCCTCGCGCGCAGGGCGTTGGTTTGCAACCGACTTTGCCGGACAGAATAAGGGACGCCCGCGCAAGACTGCCCTGACCTTATGACTTCCTTAGCCTTTGGTTCCCCGCGGGGAACCCTCTTTGTCGGCATCCGGCCAAGTCCAGCCCTGTGCCTCCCGCGATTTCCGGTAGCGCGCGATCTCTTCCCCGTGCTGCTGCGTGAGGTCGATGTCGTCCCAGCCCTTGATCAGTTTCACCCGCCGCGTCTCGTCCAGATCGAAGCGAAAGACCACCTCACCCGCCGAGACCTCCGACCGCTCCAGGTCAACCTCCACCCCGCCGCTGGAGGCCGCATGCTCCGCCAGCCGCGCGACTTTCTCCGCATCGAGGCTGGCCACCAGCAGACCGTTATTCACGGCATTGCTAGCGAAGATGTCCCCGAAACCCGGCCCGATCACCGCGCGGAATCCGGCATCCACCAACGCATAGACCGCCGCCTCGCGCGACGACCCGCTGCCGAAGTTACGCCCGGTGATCAGGACGCTCCCGGACTGCCTGTTCAGCGGAAAATCCGGCAACAGCGCGCCTTCGTCGTCACGTCGCAGGTCGTACATCAGGTAGGTGCCGTAGCCCTGCGTGCGCGGCACGGACATGAAGCGCGCCGGGATGATCTGGTCCGTGTCCACATTGTCCTGCGGCAGATGCACAGCGCGCCCGCGATGGGTGGTCCAGCCAGCCATCAGCGTCCCGCCTCCTGTGGCAGGGTCCGAACGTCGGTCAGCGCCCCCGTGACCGCCGCCGCGGCGACCATGGCAGGCGACATCAGGTGCGTCCGCGCCCCGCGCCCCTGACGGCCCCGGAAATTGCGATTGGTGGAGGAGGCACAGCGGTTCCCCGCGGGGACCAGGTCGCCGTTCATGCCGACGCACATCGAACAACCCGAGGCGACCCATTCGAGGCCTGCGTCAATGAAGACCTTGTGCAGCCCCTCTTCCTCCGCCTGTTTCTTGACATGCGCCGATCCCGGAGAGACGAGTCCCGGCACCTTGGATTTTCTTCCCCGCAGAACCTCCGCGGCGGCGCGTAAATCTTCGATGCGCCCGTTTGTGCAGGAGCCGAGAAAAACCTGATCGACCGGCGTGCCTGCCAGCGGGCGACCCGGTTCAAGGCCCATGTAATCGTAGGCCGCCCGCGCCGCTTCCGCCTTGGACCCGAGCGCCGCGGGGTCGGGCAGCACCCCGTCGATGGGCAGCGCCTGTTCGGGGCTGGTGCCCCATGTGACGGTCGGCGCGATGGTCGCGGCGTCGATTTCGACCTCGCTGTCGCAGATCGCGCCGTCGTCCGTGAGCAGGCGCGACCATGCCTCGCGCGCGTGGTCCCACGCCGCGCCAGTCGGCGCAAAGGGTCGCCCCTCGATGTAGCCGAATGTCACTTCATCCGGCGCCACCATGCCGAAGCGCGCTCCACCCTCGATGGACAGGTTGCAGAGCGTCATGCGCCCCTCCATCGACAACTCCCTGATCGCCGCTCCCGCGTATTCCACCGCGTGTTCTCGCGCTCCGTCGGTGCCGAGTCGCGATATCCAGCCGAGTGCGATGTCCTTGGCCGTCACACCTTGCCCCAACGCGCCCTCCAGCTTGATCCGCATCACCGGCGGTCTCTTCTGCCAGATCGTCTGCGTCGCCAGCACATGGGCCACCTCGGTCGCCCCGATCCCGAAGGCCAGCGCCCCGAAGGCACCGTGTGTCGACGTGTGGCTGTCGCCGCAGTTGATCAGCAGGCCGGGCAGCGTCAGCCCCTGTTCCGGGCCGATCACATGCACGATGCCCTGCCCCGGATCGTTCAGCCCGAAAAGCCGCAGACCGTGGGTTTCGGCATTCGTGCCCAGCGTCTCGATCATTCGCGCGATGCTCTCGTCGGCGATCCTTTCGCGCGCGCGGGTGGGCGCATAATGGTCGACGACCGCGAAGGTGAGGGCTGGTTCCGCCACCGCCTGCCCCCTGGCTGCGAGCTTGGCGAAGGCATGATGCGAACCCTCATGCACCAGATGCCGGTCCACCCAAAGCAGCGAGGTGCCATCCTCCCGGCGCAGAATTTCGTGCGCGTCCCAGAGTTTATCCAGCAGGGTGCTTGGCTTTACCATGAAAATGCACCTAACTGCCCGGACGGAGTATTGCAATGAAAGTCCGATGCCGCCGGGGTCTGTATCCAGTCCGCCGCCGGGTCGCGGAGATGCACCATGCCAGTAGTCGAAATTCACCTGATCGAGGGATACACTGCGCCCGACAAGGCCCGGCTCGGGAAAGCGCTGACCGAAGCGGTCGCCAGCGTCGTTGCCGCCGCCCCCGACGCGATCACGGTGATGATCCACGACCTTCCCGCCACCGATTACTTCCGCGGCGGCACCCCGCGCGAACCCGCCCCGGCCCTGCCCGACCCCGCCACCACTGTGCGCGCCTATCTCGATGCGATGGAGGCGCGGGATCTCGACAAGGCGCAGGGGATGCTCGGCGACGGCTTTGTCATGGTCTTTCCCGGCGCCGCCCCGATGAAAAAACTACAGGAACTCGTCGACTGGTCCCGGCCCCGCTACCACTTCGTCAAGAAGACCTACAAGGGCTTCGACGTGACGCAATCGGACGCTATCCAGATCGTCTATGCCCGTGGCACGCTGCAAGGCGAATGGCCCGACGGCACCGCCTTTGGCGGCGTCCGCTTCATCGACCGGTTCGAGCTGACCGGCGGGCTGATCACCCGGCAGGAGGTCTGGAACGACCTCGGAGAGGTGCGCCCGTGACCGAGATCGACCCGATCACGCTGGCAGTGCTGGCGGGCCGGATGGAGCAGATCGCCGACGAGATGGACGCAACGCTCTTCCGCGCCGCCTTCAACCCGATCATTGCGGAAGCGCATGACGCCTCCCACGGGCTCTACCATGCGGTGAGCGGTGACACATTGGTGCAGGGCAAATCGGGCCTGCCGATCTTCGTGGGCGTGATGTCCTTTGCCGTGAAGGCGGTGATCGAGAAGGTGGCCGAGGATGGCGATCTGGCGGACGGCGACATCTTCATCTTCAACGACGCGCATATCGGCGGCACGCATCTTAGCGACATGCGGCTGGTACGGCCTTATTACCGCGACGGGGAA
>JBBSJO010000060.1:0-20419 GCA_038257185.1 Rhodobacterales bacterium
AGTCCGAGCCGAAGAGCATCTTCTTCTTCAGGATCGAGTTGGCGTAGCGGATAAAGGTTTCGGGGAAATACTTCGGCGACCAGCCCGACATGTCGTAATAGACGTTGGGCTTGTGCTGGGCGACCGCAAGCCCCTCTTCGGTCCAGGGGAACGACGGATGCGCCAGGATGATCTTGAGGTCCGGGAAATCCACCGCCACGTCATCCAGGTGCATCGGGTTGGAGTACTTCAGCCGCATTCCCATGCCGCCGCGCATCCCCGATCCCACGCCGGTCTGCCCGGTGTGGAACAGGGTGATCACCCCCTCTTCGGCGCAGGCTTCCAGCACGGTATAACAGGCGTCGCGATCATTGGGAAAAAAGCCCTGCATGGTCGGGTGGAACTTGAACCCCCGCACCCCGAAATCGCGCACCAGACGCTTGACCTCGCGCGCACCGGCCTTGCCCTTGTGGGGATCGACAGAGGCGAAGGGGATCAGGATATCGTCGTTCTCGGCGCAGATACCCGCGACTTCCTCGTTGGAATAGCGGCGAAAGCCTGTCTCGCGCTCTGCGTCCACCGGAAAGATCACGGCGGCGATGTTACGCTCGCGATAGTAGGCAGCGGTGTCCTGCACGGTGGGCAACATGCCCTTGGCCCCGGCGGGGTTCTTGAAATAGGCCGCCATGCCGGATTGGAATTCGTTATAGCCATCGTCGCGGTGATCGCTGCACGGCTCTTCCGCGTGCGTGTGAAAATCGATCGCCTTAACGGCTGCAAAATCTACCACGACTCACTCCTCCAAGTTCTGTCCATTGCACCATATTCGAAAACGCTATGCTATGTAACAATTACAGTCTATAACACTTTTCAACGCGAACACCGGGGGATTCTTATGGCCAATGATCCAGCGACAACCGACGTGACACGCGTCGAGATTGACGGCGATATCGCGACCATCATCTTCGACCGGCCCGAAAAGCGCAACGCCATGAACGATGCGCTGGTGGCAGCACTGGATCACTTCTTCTCCAACCCGCCGGAAGGCGTCAACGCCGTGATCCTTTATGGAAACGGCGGGCATTTCTGTTCGGGTCTCGACCTGTCGGAGCATGAGCACCGCAACCCGGTGGAAACAGTCTATCACTCGCGCAACTGGCACCGTGTGGCCGACCTGATCGAATATGGCGGGTTGCCTGTGATCGCCGCCATGACGGGCGCCGTGATCGGCGGCGGGCTTGAGATCGCGACATCTGCGCATGTGCGCATCGCCGAGCCGTCGGTACGCTTCCAGCTGCCCGAGGGGCGGCGTGGCATCTTCGTGGGGGGCGGTGCAACCGTGCGGGTCGGGCGGATCATTGGCGCGGACCGGATGCGCGAAATGATGCTGACGGGCCGGTCCTACGGAGCCGAGGACGGGCTGGCGATGGGGCTGGCGCATTATTCGGTCGGCGAGGGCGAAGCGCTGCCCCTGGCGAAAAAGCTTGCCCGCCAGGTGGCCGACAATGCACCCTTCTCCAACTACCTGATGATTCAGGCAATCGGGCGCATCGGCGACATGTCGCGCTCGGACGGTCTGTTTACCGAGAGCATGGCCGCGGCGATGTCCCAGACCTCGGAGGGGGCGCAGGAAGGCCTGCGGGCCTTCCTCGAAAAGCGAGAACCGGATTTCAAGAAATAGACCGGGTTAACCGGCGGCGAAAAACAACAATTTCATGGGAGGAACCAAAATGAAGAAACGTACATTCGTAATCGGCGCAGCGGCTGCTGTCGCCATGCTGCCGGGGCTGGCCCTTGCGCAGGAAGTCACCCTGCGCCTGCACCAGTTCCTGCCGCCCGTTGCTACCGTCCCCGCAAAGATCCTCAAGCCCTGGGGTGAAGCGCTGACCGAAGCCACCGGCGGGCGCATCGTGGTGCAGCATTTCGACGCGATGGCGCTCGGCGGACGTCCGCCCGAACTGCTCGACCAGGCCCGCGACGGGGTGGTGGATCTGGCAATGACGGTGGTGGGCTATACCCCCGGCCGCTATCCCCGCACCGAAGTTTTCGAGTTGCCCTTCATGATGAAGGACCCCATCGGCACCTCCCGTGCCTTCTGGGACATGGTCGAGAGCGACTTTCAGGAAAGCGAATACAATGACGTGAAGGTGTTGGGTGCATGGGTGCATGGGCCCGGCGTGATTCACACCAAGGATCCGGTGAACACCCTCGAGGACATGAAGGGCAAGACCCTGCGTGGCCCCACGCGCGTGATCAACGACATGATCTCCGAACTCGGGGCCACCCCTGTCGGCATGCCGCTGCCCGCGATCCCGGAGGCACTGTCGAAGGGCGTCGTCAACGGCACCGTTATCCCGTGGGAAGTGACCCCCTCCATCCGTCTGGCAGAACTGGTGACGAACCACACGGAATTCAGCGGCGACGAGGCGCTTTACACGGCGACCATCGTGCTGGTGATGAACAAGGCCAAGTACGACGCCCTGCCGGATGACCTGCGTGCGATCCTGGACGAGAAATCGGGTGCGGCGCTGTCCACCTTTGCGGCTGAGGTGATGTTCGACTACGACAAGCCGGGGCGTGACATCGCTGTGGCCGCCGGGAACAACATCATCGAACTCGACGCCACCGAGGTCGCCCGCTGGAAAGAGGCGGCGCAGCCCGTCATCGCCCGCTGGGTCGCCGAGATGGACGGCAAGGGCATCGACGGTCAGGCCCTGATCGACCAGGCGCGTAGCCTGATCGACGAATACTCCAAGTAAACGGATCGCGGCGCACCCCCCCGGGGTGTGCCGCAGACCCTTATGTACAACACCCTCCGCTCCCTCGCCGATACGGTATCGCGCTGGATGGCCTTGCTGGGCGGTCTGGTGTTGCTCTTCGTCGTGCTGCTCACCTGCATCTCCATCATCGGGCGGGCGCTCTTGCCCTTCGACATCGGGTTGGGGCCGATCAAGGGGATTTACGACATTACGGAAATCGGCGTAGGGGCGGCGATCTTCGGCTTCCTGCCTTGGTGCCAGTTCCGCCGCGAGCATGCGGCGGTCGACCTTTTCAAGCCGTTCCTCGGCCGGGCATTCAACGGGGTTCTGGACCTTGTTATCGACCTCGGCATGTTTACCGTCGCGGTGATCCTCGCCTGGCGGCTCTATCTGGGCATGATGGACAAGCTGCGCTACGGCGAGACGACCTTCATCATGCAGCTTCCGGTCTGGTGGGGCTATGCCGCGAGCCTCGTCGGTGCGGTGGCCTTTGCCTGCGTCGCCGCATTCTGCGTGCTCCGCGCCGTTCGGGTCCTCACAGGCAACCCTGACCACGGAGACCTCGCATGACCGACCTGCAACTGGCGCTGTGGTCCTTCCCGGTCCTGCTGCTCCTGATCTTCATCCGCATCCCCATTGCACTGGCGATGTTGGCGGTGGGGTTCGGCGGCACCTACCTCGTCATGGGCTCTCCCATGATGATGATGAATCAGCTCAAGACGCTGACCTATGGCACCTTCTCGAACTATTCCTTCTCGATCATTCCGTTGTTCCTGCTGATGGGCCAGTTCGCGACCCTGTCGGGCATGTCCGCGTCCCTGTTCCGCGCCGCAGAGAGCTTTCTGGGCCACCGCAAGGGCGGCGTCGCGATGTCGGCCATCGGCGCCTGCGCGGGTTTCGGCGCGATTTGCGGGTCGTCGCTCGCCACCGCCGCGACCATGGGCCAGGTCGCGCTGCCCGAGCTGCGCCGCTACGGCTACCCCGGCTCGCTCGCCACCGGCACACTGGCGGCAGGGGGCACGCTCGGCATCCTGATCCCGCCTTCGGTGATCCTGGTGATCTACGCGATCCTTGCAGAACAGAACATCGAGAAGCTCTTCGTCGCGGCGCTCATTCCGGGTATTCTCGCGGCCATTGGGTACATGCTCGCCATCTCGGTCTGGGTGCGGGTCGCGCCCAACTCTGCCGGTGTGCGCCCGCGCGTGCCATGGGGCGAACGGATGAAGGCGCTGGCCGCCGTCTGGCCGGTGCTTACGATCTTTGTCGTGGTTGTGGGGGGCATCTACCTTGGCATCTTCACCCCGACGGAAGCCGCCGCAGTGGGGGCGGCAGGCACCGGGCTGCTGAGCCTCGCGTCGGGCCAGATGTCCTGGGCCAAGCTGCAAACCGCGATCCTCTCCACCGCCGGCACCACCGCAATGATCTTCCTGATCATCCTCGGTGCGGGCCTCTACAACGGGTTCCTCGCCCTGACGCAGTTGCCGCAAATGGCCTCCGTCTGGGTGGGCGATCAGGGCTTCTCTCCCTGGCTGGTGCTGACCGTGGTGCTGCTGATGTACCTCCTGTTCGGCTGCGTGATGGATTCGCTCTCCATGGTGCTGCTGACCGTGCCGATCATCTACCCGATCATGTCGGTGCTGGACTTCGGGATGAGCGCGAACGACTTCGGCCTCTGGTTCGGCATCCTTGTGCTGATCGTGGTGGAGGTCGGGTTGATCACGCCGCCCGTGGGGATGAACCTTTTCATCATCAACTCGATGGCCAAGGACATCCCCATCGGCCAGACCTATCGCGGCGCGCTGCCCTTCGTTATCACGGACATCGTGCGGGTCGTGATCCTGACGCTCTTCCCGGCGATCACGCTTTCGCTGGTCTGGCTGATCGACTACATGGTCCCGTAACGCGCAACAGTCAGACTTTTGCAAAAGTCTGACCCGTTTTCTTGCAAGAAAACGGCCCCCGCAGGGTGCCGGGTCATGCCCGGATCACACCCTCACCGCCCCGGTAAAGCGCCTCTATCAAGGTCGACCGGTTCGACCGCAGCGCCCGCTGGTTCAGCGAACCCTTCTCGGTCGCCTCCCCCCGGTCAAAGCTCGGGGCCTCATCCAGCACCATCGCACGGCGCACCCGGCTGGCCGACCCGGTGGCCGCTTTCGCCGCCGCTGCCAGTTGCGCCTGCAGTCCTTCGACAGGCACGGATTGCCCCCGGTCGGACAACCACAGCAACGCCCCCAGTTCCGCCTCGTTCTCTCCCACGATGACGGCATCGCGGATCAAACCGTCCATGGCGTCCACCAGAGCCGCACGCACCGCCCCGACCGCCACCCATGTGCCCGTGGTCAGCTTGAAATTCTCCGCCAACCGCCCGTCAAAGAAGAACCCTTTCGAGAAATCATCGGGATCGGCAGGGCGCAGGGCATCGCCGAAACGATAGAAGCCTTCTTCGTCGAAAGCCTCCGCCGTCTTCGCTGCATCGCCGTAGTAGCCCGGCGTCACATTCGGCCCCTTGATCCGCGCCTCCAGTTTGCCGCCCTCGGGCACCAGTTTCAGCACCATTCCGCGCGCCGGCACACCGATGTTTCCCGATTTCTGCTGTAGCTGGGTACAGGCCAGCGCAAAAGGCGAGGTCTCCGTCGCGCCCAGCCCGGTGGCCAGCAACACTTCGCGCCCCGTCACGCGCCGCCCGATGGCCGAAAGCCGGTCCCAGGTCTGTTGCGCCATCCCGGCACCGGCGTAGAAAAGCATCCCCAACTCGGCGAAAAACGTCTCTGCCAGGGCCGCGTCGGTCTCCATCGCCTCTACCAGGAGGTCGTAGCCGACCGGCACGTTGAAGTACCAGGTGCAGGAGATCTCCCGCAGGTTCCGCAGGGTTTCGTCGAACTTGCCGGGGCCGGGGCGGCCATCGTCGATGTAGTAGGTGCCGCCGTTGGTCAGCACCAGGTGGAACACCTTGTTGCCCGCCGCCGTATGGTTCCACGGTGCCCAGTCCAGCACGACGGGCGGCTGATGGGTCACGAAGCGGTAGCAATCGCGCACCATGGCCTGACTGGCGCAGAGCATTGCATTGGTATTGATCACTGCCTTGGGGGACCCGGTAGAGCCGGAGGTAAAGAGATATTTCGCCACAGTGGCCGGGGTCAGGCCCGCACGTGCAGCAAGCGCCGACGCGGGGTCGCTTTCCAGCAGCGTGCCATAGGTCACAGCCCCCGGACCCGCATTGCGGTGGTTGATGACCGCCCGCCCTTCCGCCGCGATGGCTGCAAGCGCCCCGGCATAGGCCGCACCGTCGTCGGCAAAGACCGCTCCGGGGTCGAGCAGCGCCGCAATATCGCGCACCTTTGCATGGTCGGTGGAGACCAGCGAATAGGCTGTCGCCAGCGGGGCATAGGGGATGCCCACATACATCGCCGCAAAACCCAGAAGGGCGTGTTCGAGGCTGTTTTCAGACAGAATCAGCAGGGGCCGCTCCGGCCCCAGTCCGAGCCCCAGAAGCCCCGCCCCGAGCGCGCGCACGGCCGTCTGCGCAGCGCTGTAGCTCACCCGCTGCCAGTCGCCCGTTGCATTGCGCCGCGCCAGCCAGGTCCGGTCCGGTGCCTCGGTGGCCCAATGATCGAGGTAGTCGGCCAGAAGTTGCGGATGCGCTTCCAGCGGCTCTTTCTGCCACATCAGGACCGTGTCGTCGGGACGCCGCTCGTAGTCGAATTCCGGCGCCCAGAATCTTGACCGTTCCATCTCTTTCCCCTGCCTCAAGCCTTCAAATCGCGTCAGCCTCACCCGGCTCGCGGATCGCCCGTAACAGCGCCAGCAACTGTGCCTTTTCGTCTTCGCTCATGACTTGCAGCAGCCGTGCCTCGTGCGCTTCCGCCTGTGCGATGGCCTCCGCAAAGGCTTCCACGCCGACCTGCGTGGGCCGCAGGGCCTGGACGCGCCGGTCGCCCGGCACAGCCGTGCGGCGCAGATATCCCCTGCCTTCGAGATCGTCCACGATGGCAACCAGCCCCGATCGTTCGATGCCCAGCCTGCGGGCCAGTTCGCTCTGGGTGATGTCCGGCATGTCAACCACAAAGGACAGTGCCGAGAACACGCGCGGTGACATCCCGTCTTCGCCCATGGTGGCACGGAAGTCCCCCCGCACGATGACGTAGGCACGTTTGAGATTGTAACCGATGAGGTTTTCCAGGCCGCGTTCCGCCATCGGCAACTCGTCGCCCTGCGGCTGCGGCTTTTTGCGGGACTGCGGCGGCATCGGTACCTCGCTATGGGGAATCTGGGGTATTGTTAACCTTGTTAACCGTTACACTACACAAGAGATGAAGTCCATGCAGTTGCCGCCTCCCCGACCGCGTCGATGAGCCAGTTCCGGGCACCGGCGCGCCGACAGGCCGTCAGAAACAGAAACTGCAGGACCCGGCTAGCGCTCCAGACGATGCGCGAGCCCTTCCAGCATGTCGATGCAGGCCGCAAGCTGACTGATGTCAAGATACTCATCGGGCTTGTGTGCCTGCTCGATGGACCCCGGCCCGCAAACGACGGCAGCCATGCCGAGTTGCTGGAAAATTCCCGCTTCGGTGCCGAAGGACACCACGTCCGTTCCGTTCGCGCCGGTCAGTTCCATCACCAGGTCGCGGGCGGCATTGTCGGCCATGACCTCCAGACCGACCGTCTCGCCCACGACTTGCGTCACGATGTCTGCGTCGGGCCAGACGGCGCGCATCCGGGGGAGCAGAATGTCGGCGGCATAGTCCCGCATCGTGGTGTTGATGTGGTGGTAATCGGTGGATTGCACAGGCCGCATGTCCCACTCCACCGTCGCCAGTCCCGGGATCACGTTATGCGCCACGCCACCATGGAGCGAACCGACGTTGATGGTGCTGTGGGGAGGGTCGAAGGCGCTGCCGGTGGGGGCGCGGGCCTTCAGTTCCTCGTTCAGCTGCATCAGGCGGGCGATGTAGCGCACGGCATATTCGACGGCGTTCACACCAAGGTGGGGCAGGGAGCCGTGCCCCTCGCGCCCGGTGAAATGGGTAGAATACTCGCAGCAGCCCTTGTGGCCCTCGATCACCCGCATCTCGGTCGGCTCGCCGATGATCGCGAGGGCAGGGCGGTCGTTTCGCTTTGCAAGCTGTTCGGTGAGTGCCTTGGCCCCGAGACAGCCGGTTTCCTCGTCATAGGTGAAGGCGAAGTGGACGGGGCGGCGGGTGGCTTTCGACCCCAATACGGGGGCGAGGGCGGCGGCGGCGGCGATGAAGCCCTTCATGTCGCAGGTGCCACGCCCGTAGAGACGGCCATCGCGTTCGGTCATCGCGAAGGGGTTGCTGGCCCAGACCTGATCGGTGATCGGCACCACGTCGGTGTGCCCGGCCAGCAGGATGCCGCCCGGCGCATCGGGGCCCATGGTTGCATATAGGTTCGCCTTGGTGCCGCTCTCGTCGTGGTAGACATCCACCCGCGCGCCCGCGTCCTCCAACCGCCCTGCAAGGTCGTCGATGATCGCAAGGTTGCTGTCCGACGACACGCTGGGATAGCCGATGAGGTCGGACAGGATCGCGGTTGCACTGTCGAGATGGCTCATGGTCAATCCTTGACGAAGAGCTTGCGTTCGATGGAGCAGAAGGGCTGCGCCGGACCGTCCTCGGTGATCAGGATGCTTTCGGTGATCTCCAGCCCCCAGTCGTCCATCCAGAGGCCGGGCATGAAGTGGAAGGTCATGCCGGGTTTCAGCACGCTTTCATCCTCGGGGCGCAGCGACATGGTGCGTTCGCCCCAGTCGGGCGGGTAGCTGAGGCCGATGGAATAGCCACAGCGCGCGCCGCGTTCGATGCCCGCCTTGTCCATCGCCGCCCCGAGTGCATTGGCGATATCCTGGGTGCGGTTGCCCGCACGTGCCTTGTCGAGACCTGCTTCCAGCCCCTCGATCAGGGCTTCCTCACCGCGCTTGATGTGATCGGGCGGGGTGCCCAGCATGACGGAGCGGGAGAGCGGGACGTGGTAGCGGCGGTAGCAGCCTGCGAGCTCGAAGAAGGTCACTTCCCCGGTTTTCATCACGTCACCGTTCCACGTCAGATGCGGGGCGGCAGCGTCGGTTCCCGAGGGCATGAGCGGCACGATGGCGGGGTAATCGCCCCATGTATCGCCCACGCCGGTGATACCTGCCGCCGTGATCTCTGCCGCGAGTTCGTTCTTGCGCATCCCCGGTGCTGCGCGGTCGATGGCGAGTTGGGTGATCTTTTCGGTGATTGTCGCGGCCTTGCGCATGAAGGCCAGTTCCTCTTCCGACTTGATGGCGCGTTGCCAGTTCACGAGGGCCGTGGCGTCGACGATCGTTGCGTCGGGGAGGGAGGAAACGAGGGTCGTGTAGGCCTTGGCGGAGAAGTAGTAGTTGTCCATCTCCACCCCGATGCGCCCCTTCGCCAATCCACGCGCGGCGAGCTTGGCGGAGAGGTCCTGCATCGGGTGACGCTCGGTCGATTGCACGAAGCCGTCGGTGTAGAATTCCACGTCCGTCACGGCGCGGTTGACGGTGCGCACGGCCCCGTTGCTGTCCTGCCTGCGGCCCCACCAGAACGGGGTGCCCTCCAGCGGCACGATCACGGCCTGGTGCACGTAAAAGGACCAGCCGTCGTAGCCGGTGAGCCATGCCTGGTTGGACGGGTCCGTCGCGATCAGCACGTCAATGCCCGCCTTTGACATGGCGGCGCGGGTGAGGGAAAGGCGGCGTTGGTATTCCTGCGGAGAAAAGGGGGTGGGGTCGGTAGGGGTCAAGGGGTGCCTCCTGCTGCGGTTCCCGAAAGGCTACGCGTTGACAGGAAGCGGCACAATAGATTAGCCATTCGCGCATATGGCCCCGCGATGGCGTCGCAAACCCTGGCCATGTTCCCCATCCTGTACGCCCGGATATTTTCTTTGACCCGCACGCGGACGCCGCGCCGGGTTCTTTTGAGGATACTTCGATGACCGACCTTTCCAATCGCCCGCAGACCTTCACCAGCCAAAATGGCGACAAGGCCCCGCTGCCGTTCTCCGCCGCCGAATACGACCGGCGGCTGGCCAAGCTGCGCGAGATCATGACGGCGCGCGACATTCCCGCCGTGCTGCTGACCTCCATGCACAACATCGCGTATTACTCGGGGTTTCTCTATTGCAGTTTCGGGCGGCCCTACGGCTGCGTGGTGACGCATGACATATGCACGACCGTCAGCGCCAACATCGACGCAGGCCAGCCGTGGCGGCGCTCGCATGGCGATAACGTCATCTACACCGACTGGGCGCGGAACAACTATTGGCGTGCGGTGGCGGGGCTGACCGGCGGGGCAGGGCGCCTGGGGGTAGAGGCGGATCACCTGACCCTCGCCGCGCGGGATACGCTGGCCGACATGCTGGGTGCGCCGGAACTGGTGGATATCGCCGGGGACACGATGGCCGCGCGGATGCTGAAATCAGACGAGGAGATCGCCCTGATCCGCGCGGGCGCGCGCATCGCGGACCACGGGGGCGAAGCGATCCGTTCCGCGATCAGGGCAGGCACGCGGGAGATCGATGTGGCGATGGCCGGGCGCGATGCGATGGAGTTGGAGATCGCCCGTGCGCATCCCGACAGCGAATTGCGCGACACCTGGGTGTGGTTCCAATCAGGGTTGAACACGGACGGGGCGCATAACGCGGTCACGACACGGAAGCTGGAGAAGGGCGATATCCTCAGCCTCAACACCTTCCCGATGATCTCGGGCTATTACACGGCACTGGAACGCACGCTGTTTCTGGGTGAGCCGGACACGGCCAGCCGGAAGATGTGGGAGGCGAACGTCGCGGCGCACGAACTGGGCCTGTCGCTGATCCGGCCCGGCGCCACCTGTTCGGGCATCTGCGACGAGATCAACCGATTCTTCGCGGATCAGGGTCTGCTGCAGTATCGCTCCTTCGGCTACGGGCATTCCTTCGGGATCCTGTCGCATTACTATGGTCGCGAGGCGGGGTTGGAGTTCCGCGAGGACATTGATACCGTGCTGGAGCCGGGCATGGTGGTGTCGATGGAGCCGATGATCTGGGTGCCGCAGGGCACGGCCGGGGCAGGAGGCTACCGCGAACACGACATTCTTGTGGTCGGCGGCAACCGGACCGAGAACATCACCAAATTCGCCTATGGACCTGAGGCGAACATCATCGACGGATAAAAGGACGCGCGACATGCTGACGAACGACGTACTGGACAAATGGGACCGCGAGAATTTCTTCCACCCGTCCACGCATCTGGCGCAGCACGCGCGCGGCGAAAGCCCGACGCGGATCATCAAGGGGGCCGAGGGCAGTCACATCATCGACCGTGACGGCAACCGGATTCTGGATGGTTTCGCCGGGCTTTATTGCGTCAACGCGGGCTACGGCCAGCGCGCGATCACCGATGCCATCGCCAAGCAGGCGCATGAGCTGAGCTATTACCATTCCTACGCCGGTCACGGCACGGAGGCGTCCATTACGCTGGCGCGGATGGTCATGGAACGCGCGCCCTCGCATATGTCGAAGGTCTATTTCGGCCTTGGCGGGTCGGATGCGAACGAAACCAACATCAAGCTGCTCTGGTACTACAACAACATCATGGGCCGGCCGCAGAAGAAGAAGATCATCAGCCGCTGGCGCGGGTACCACGGTTCGGGGCTGATGACGGGCTCGCTGACCGGGCTGGGGTTGTTTCATGCCAAGTTCGATCTGCCGATGGCGGGGGTGCTGCACACGGTGGCCCCCGATTATTTCCGACGCGACGATCTGAGCCTGACGGAGGAACAGTTCGTGGCCTATTGTGTGGCCGATCTCGAATACATCATTGCGCGGGAGGGAGCCGACACCGTCGCGGGCTTCATCGGGGAGCCGGTTCTGGGCACCGGGGGCATCGTGCCTCCGCCCGCAGGCTACTGGGACGCCATTCAGGCGGTGCTGCAAAAGCACGACATTGCGCTGATCGCCGACGAGGTCGTGACGGGCTTCGGGCGTCTGGGCACCATGTTCGGATCGGATCACTACGGGCTGAAGCCCGATTTCATCACCATCGCCAAGGGCCTGACATCGGCCTATGCGCCGCTGTCTGGCTCCATCGTGTCCGACAAGGTCTGGAAGGTGCTGGAGCAGGGGACGGACGAGAACGGCCCGTTGGGTCACGGCTGGACCTATTCCGCGCATCCCATCGGGGCGGCGGCGGGGGTGGCGAACCTGCAGGTGATCGAGGATCAGGGGTTGGTCGAGAATGCCAGGACCGTGGGGGCCTATCTGCACGCGAGGCTGACCGATGCGCTCGGCGATCACCCGCATGTGGGCGATATCCGCGGGGCAGGGATGCTCTGCGCCGTCGAACTGGTCGAGGACCGTGGAGACCGGGTGTTCTATGATCCGGCGAAGAAGACGGGGCCGCAGGTGGCCGCTGCACTTCTGTCCAGGGGCGTGATCGGCCGCGCGATGCCGCAGAGCGACATCATCGGCTTCGCGCCGCCCTTCTGCCTGACCGAAGCCGAGGCGGACGAGATCGTCGCGAAAACGACCGAAGCTGTCGTCGAGGTCCTCGGCGGAGCCTAAAGATGCATCAAAAGTCTCGCGCTGCTTGCATTAGCGGTGTCTGTCCGGTTGCAAAGCCGGGGGGCATGTGTTTGGTTACGCGTTAACCGGCCGAAACGGCGGAAAAACATAACACCTGGGGAGGTGCGATTTGTCCAAGACAGCCACTGGCGGCGATTTCGTCGTGTTCGATCACGTCCAGAAGAGCTACGATGGCGAGACGCTTGTGGTTAAAGACCTGAACCTGTCCATCGGCAAGGGCGAATTCCTCACCATGCTCGGGCCGTCGGGGTCCGGCAAGACCACCTGCCTGATGATGCTCGCGGGGTTCGAGACGGCGACCCACGGTGACATCCTGCTGGATGGCAAGCCGATCAACAATATCTCGCCGCACAAACGCGGCATCGGCATGGTGTTCCAGAACTACGCGCTGTTCCCGCACATGACGATCGCCGAGAACCTCAGCTTCCCGCTGGAAGTACGCAAGATGAGCAAGTCGGACCGCGAGACGAAGGTCAAGCGCGCACTCGACATGGTGCAGATGGGCTCCTTTGGCGGGCGTCGTCCGGCGCAGCTTTCAGGTGGACAGCAGCAGCGTGTGGCCTTGGCGCGGGCGCTTGTGTTCGAGCCCGACCTTGTGTTGATGGACGAACCACTGGGCGCGCTCGACAAGCAGCTGCGCGAGCATATGCAGTTCGAGATCAAGCACATCGCAGACAATCTCGGGATCACGGTCGTATATGTGACCCACGACCAGACCGAAGCGCTGACCATGTCGGACCGCGTCGCTGTCTTCGAGGATGGCCGCATTCAGCAACTGGCCCCGCCGGATGAGCTCTACGAGAAGCCCCGCAACAGCTTCGTCGCGCAGTTCATCGGCGAGAACAATACGCTGCTGGGTGAGGTGAAGGAGATTACCGACGGGACGGCTATCGTCAAACTGGACGACGGCAGCCTGATCGACGCGATGCCCGTCAACGTCTCCAAGGCCGGCGAACGCACGCAGGTGTCGATCAGGCCCGAGCGGGTCGAGTTCAAGAAGGACCGGCTCAAGCCCGGCGCGCATACGTTGCAGGCCGAAGTGCTGGAATTCATCTATATGGGGGACATCTTCCGCACGCGGCTTCGGGTCGCGGGGAACGACAACTTCATCGTGAAGACACGCAATGCGCCCGATCAGGTGCGCTTGCAGCCGGGCCAGACCGTAGAGATCGGCTGGCAGGCAGAGGATTGCCGCGCGCTCGATGCATAGGCGCGCGTGTCATGTCGTGGGCGCTCGCCTGCGATGAACACGAGGCCCGTAACCAAACCCGTTGTTGCTGGCTTCAAATGAATGAACGGGAATAAATTGGGAGAATACCAAATGAAATTCACCAAGATGCTACTTGCTTCGACCGCACTCAGTGCCGTCGCCAGTGTCGCGCTTGCTCAGGAAATGGCCAATGAGATGACCATCGTGTCCTGGGGCGGTGCCTACCAGAACAGCCAGCTGAAGGCCTATGTGGAGCCCTACCAGGCGATGCACCCTGAAGTGAAGGTGATCTGGGACGAGAGCTCCAACGAAGGCGTGGCCAAGCTGCGTGCGATGGCCGAAGCCGGCAACGTGACATGGGATCTGCTCGATGCGGAAGGCCCTGACAGCCAGCGTCTGTGCGACGAAGGTCTGGTCGAAGAGATCGACTTTGACACCGACCTCGCGGCCGGGGACGATGGCAGCACGCCGACGGACGATTTCGGCACCTCCGGGTCGCTGATCAACGACTGCTTCATTCCGCAGATCGTGTTCTCCACCACCTTCGGCTACCGCACCGATGTCGCTGCCTGGAATGGCGCCGTGCCGGACAGCGTCTGCGCGATCTTCGATCTGGAGACCTTCCCGGGCAAGCGCGCGCTGGAAAAGCGGCCCAAGAAGAACCTGGAGTGGGCCCTGCTCTGTGACGGTGTGGCCAAGGAAGACCTCTATACCACCCTCGACTCCGAAGGCGGCGTGGACAAGGCCCTGGCCAAGCTCGACACGATCAAGGATCAGGTTGTCTGGTGGTCCGCCGGTGCCGACACGCCCCAGCTTCTGGCCGATGGCGAAGTCGTCATGGGGTCGACCTACAACGGTCGTCTGTTCAGCGTGATCGAAGAGCAGAAGCAGCCTGTTGCGATGCTCTGGGACTATCAGGTGTTCGACTTTGACGGCTGGGTCGTTCCCGCCGACCTGCCCGACGATCGCAAGGCACGGGTGATGGACTTCCTCAAGTTCGCCACCGACACCCAGCGTCTTGCGGATCAGGCCAAGTACATCTCCTACGGTCCGGCACGCGGCTCTTCGCAGGGTCTGGTGTCCACCCATGCGGACCTAGGCATCGAGATGGGCCCGCACATGCCGACCAACCCCGCGAACCAGCAGAACTTCCTGGTGAACAACATCGAATGGTGGGCTGACAACCAGGACGATGTCGAGGCGCGGTTCCAGAACTGGCTCGTGAAGTAACGAGACGCGACAATACCGGCGGGGGCCTCGCGGCCCCCGCCCACTCATAAGGGGAGGCACGTCATGCCCAAAGGCTACATCATCGGCCATATCACCGTGAACGATCCCGAGGCCTACAAGGAATACGTAGAACGGGACACGCCGATCCTTCAGGGTCTTGGCGGCAAGTTCGTGATACGCGGCGGGCAAAGCCAGGTCATGGAGGGCAGCGCCCACGACCGCCACGTCGTCATCGAATTCCCCAGCTACGCCGAGGCGCTCGCCGCCTACAACGACCCCGCCTATCAGGAGGTCGCCGACATCCGGCGCCGCACCGCCGACAGCACCATCATCGTGGTGGAGGGCGCGGCATGACCGACGCAACATCCGGAAACACCGCAGGCACGGCGCCGACGCCGGATGACGGCCTGAAGGTCGCCGAGGCGACCGGCAAGGACGGCAAGGTTCTGGCCGCAGACGGCACATCGCTCAAGCGCAGCCTGAACCGAGCGCTGAGACGCCAGAAGCTGCGGGCCCTGATGCTGATTGCACCACTGCTGATCTTCATCATGCTGGCCTTCATCGCGCCGATCGCGGACATGCTTTTCCGCTCGGTCGAGAACAACATCGTTTCGGATACACTGCCGCGCACCACCAGAATCCTGGCGGACTGGGACGCCACGACCGGCGAAATCCCCTCGCCCCCTGTTTTCAAGTCCCTCTACACCGACATGTTCGAGGCGAAGGAGCGCAAGATCCATACCCGGCTCGGATCGCGCCTGAACTACGAGTTGACCGGAATGTCCTCGATGTTCCGCAAGTCCGGCGGCAAGGTCGACGACATGGCCGAAGTCTATCAGGAGCAGTTCGAGGCCCTGAACCCGTTCTGGGAGGGCAACGAGAACCTCAACATCATGATGGGCAGCGATGACTGGAACGCCGAGATGGCGGGCTGGGATAGCAAGTCCGACGACAAGCAGCCCCGTTTTGAGTTGCGCGAGGGCGTCGAGGACATCCTGCCGGAGACCTCCGCCATTTACCGCAGTTTTGCCCGTTTCGTGCAGGTCGAGGAAGAGGACAGCATGGCCAGGGAGAAACCCTGGGGCCTGATCTATTCCGCGCTCTATGACGATTTGGCTGCAGGGGCCGATGTGGCCACCTACACCGGGCCCGGTGCTGCGGAACTGCAGCAGGCCGCAGCGGCGGTGCCGACGTTCGAGACAGTAGACTTCACGGAAGCCTTCATCGACATCGACCGTGAATGGGGCGCTTTCAAGTCTTGGAAGACGCTGCAGACGTATAGCCCTGAATATACCGCCGGCTACTTCCTGAACGCCGTGGACATGCAGAACGGCCTCGACGGACCCGAGATGCGGCCCGAAAGCCAGCAGATCTACCTGCTCCTGTTCTGGCGGACGCTGGTGATGTCGGTGACGATCACCTTCTTCTGCATCCTGCTCGGCTATCCCGTGGCCTGGATCATCGCGAACCTGCCCGCGCGCACGGCGAACCTTCTGATGATCCTCGTGCTGCTGCCGTTCTGGACCTCGCTTCTGGTGCGGACCTCGGCCTGGAAGGTGATGCTGCAACAACAGGGCGTGGTGAACGACACGCTGGTCTGGCTGGGTATCGTGGCCAATAACGACCGACTTCAGCTGATCAACAACCAGACCGGCACGATCATCGCGATGACGCACATCCTGCTGCCGTTCATGATCCTGCCGCTCTATTCCGTGATGGCGACGATCCCGCAGACTTACCTGCGCGCGGCAAAATCCCTGGGCGCGACGAACTGGACGGCGTTCTGGCGCGTCTACTTCCCGCAGTCGGTGCCGGGCATCGGGGCCGGGTCGATCCTCGTCTTCATCCTCGCCATCGGCTACTACATCACGCCGGAACTGGTCGGCGGCACGTCGGGCACGTTCATCTCCAACCGCATCGCCTACAACATCTCGAGCTCGCTCAACTGGGGCCTCGCGGCCGCCTTGGGGGCGATCCTGCTCGCGGCGGTGCTGTTGCTCTACTATGCCTATGACAAGATCGTCGGCATCGACAACGTCAAGCTGGGAGGCTGAAGCCATGGTCGCACTGACCCCGATCTCGCGCACCGAGCCGTCCTTTTACCTTTCGGTGGTCGCTGCCTTCGGCGCGCTGGCGGGGCTCTTCGTGGGGACATCGCAGGGCAGCGGCCTGCTGGGCATTCTTATCGGTGCCGTTGTGCTGGCCGCAGTGGCATGGCTCCTGACTACGCTCGTGCCGAGCGAAAAGGCGGGCCGATGGGGCCTTGCGCTGGCTTTCGCGGTGCTGGGCTTTCTTTTCGCCGCCATCCCGGGGCTGGTGATCGGGGCTGCTTTCGGCTGGTTTTTCGGCTGGCTGACCTACTGGCTTTACGAAGGGCGCTACCGCGCGAAGCTCGCCCCCTATCTGACGCCGGGGCAAGTGCTGTGGCACTACACCTTCCGGGTGATCTGCGGGGCGATCTTCATCTTCCTGATCACACCGATTCTCGTGGTCATGCCGCTCAGCTTCAACGCGGAGGATTTCTTTACCTTCACGCCCGAGATGCTGCGCTTCGATCCGGCGGGCTATTCGCTGAAGCACTACCGCGACTTCTTCAACAGTCCCGACTGGCAGAACGCGGTCAACAATTCGCTCCGCATCGCACCGGCCGCGACAATCCTCTCGGTGGGCTTCGGTACGCTGGCCGCCATCGGCCTCAGTCAGCCGCACGTACCGTTCAGGCGCGCGATCATGGCGATTTTGATCTCTCCGATGATCGTGCCGTTGATCATCTCGGCGGCGGGTATGTACTTCTTCTACAGCCGCATCGGATTGCAGGGCACCTACATCGGTGTGGTTCTGGCGCATGCCGCGCTTGGCATCCCCTTCGTGATCATCACGGTCACGGCGACGCTGGTGGGTTTTGACCGCTCGCTGACGCGCGCGGCAGCCAACATGGGGGCCTCGCCGATCCGCACCTTCTTCAAGGTGCAGATGCCGCTGATCCTGCCCGGTGTAATTTCGGGAGGGCTCCTTGCCTTTATCACCTCCTTCGACGAGGTGGTGGTGGTGCTTTTCGTCGGCTCAGCGGGGCAGAAGACGCTGCCCTGGCAGATGTTCATCGGTCTGCGCGAACAGATCAGCCCGACCATTCTGGCCGTCGCCACCTTGCTGGTGGTGATCTCCGTCCTGCTGCTGACGACGCTGGAATTGCTGCGTCGCCGGTCGGAGCGGCTGCGGGGCATGTCCCCCGGTTGACCCGCTTGCGCGGGTCAGCGGGCTCACAAGCCGTCGTACTGGTAGCCCAACAGGGACCGGGCACGGTCCGGGATGTCGCGGCGTTCCAGATCGATGTCTGCCAGCTGGCTGTCTGACAAATTCCTGAGAACTGATTCCATTCGCGCGATCTGAATTTTGAGGACGGCGGATTTGGCGCCCTTGCCAAAGCGGGTTGCCAGATGGCCGAGCAATATGAGCGCATCTGCGCCAATGCGCCGGGTCTGTGCCAGAAGAACGGAGCTGTCTGCGGTGTGAGTGGTGGATTTCATTGTGCTGTTCCTTTGCGTGCTTGTAGGGCGGCCACACGATGGATGTCCGCACGGTGGATGCCGATGTCGCCAAGTTCCCGATCCGAGAGGCCGATCAGTTCGCCATAAGTGCGCTTATAGACGATCCGCCGCGCCCGAAACTGGCTCAGAGCCTGCCCGAAGCGGGCAAACTGACCCATCAGGCGATCAAGGATCGGAAGGGATGCGTGGCGTGTTTGAGTTTGGGTTGTGGACACGATGGGTGCCTCCGTCGGTTATGCTGCGATGCAGTATCTTTTTGCTGCAATGCAGAGGTAACCCTCCAGCCACGCCATTCCAACCCGCAGTTTCGTCATAGGTGCTATGCCGAGCGCGAAAGGGTGCGATAGGCATAACGCCTTAATAAATAGCACAAAAAGAACCTCCGGACACGGCTGACGGGATTTTCGGCGGCGAGCCGCAGAATTGATCAGTTGGCGGATGTCTCCGGTTTCAGGATGGCCTGGATCGCCTTCGCATGGCTTGCAATGAACCGGATCAGGCGGCAGATCTCCGCCGCATCGCGCGGATCGGCAGCACCTCCGCCCGGCAAGACCAGGACGCTGTCGCAAAGCGCATCGGTGCGGGACAGGTTCAGCCCGCTCGCTTCCGTCTGGGCCAGATGCGGGGGGCTGCGGTGTCCGCCGGGGAAGAAGTAGCGCCGCGCGAGCACATTCTCTACCGTCAACAGCGCATTGAGCCTGTCCCGGTGCATCCCGAAAACTCCCGCGTCGATGCAGGCGACGACGTAGTGATGATTGTTGTCCTCGGGAACGGGCGGGGCCATGAGCGTCAGACCGGGCAGGTCCGCAAGACCGCGCTGATAGGTCCGGTGGACCGCAAGGGCAGTGGCACGGCTGGCGGGCAGGGCGTCGAGGTTGCACAGGCCCATGGCAGCGTGCAGTTCCGACATCTTTGCGTTGACCCCCGCGCAATCGACCCTGTCGGAATCGGAGAACCCGAAATTGCGCATCAGCCGCAGGCGTCTCGCCAGCTCAGTATCGCAAGTCGTCACCAGACCGCCCTCGCAGGCATGGAAGGCCTTTGTGGCATGCAGGCTGAACACCTCTGCCCGCCCGAAACGGCCCAGAGGTTGGCCCTTGTAGCGACTCCCGAAGGCATGGGCGGCATCGAACAACAGGGGGATACCCGCACCGTCGCAAAGCCCCTGAAGTCCTTCGATGTCGCAAGGGTTGCCCCAGACGTGCGTGGCCACCACGGCACAGGTGCGGGGCGTCAGACGCGCGGCGCAGTCCGCCGGGTCCAGCGTCATGTCCGGCCCCACCTCGCAGAACACCGGCGTCAACCCGCGCAGATGCAACAGGTGGGCGGTGGAGATGAAGGTATAGGAGGGCAAGAGCACCTCCCCCCGGATCCCGAGCGCCTGCATGACGAGATCGAGCGCGAGGGTGGCATTCGACATCAGCACGCAATGCGGCACGTCGAGGTGAGCGGCCAGACGTCCTTCCAGTTGCTGCACCAGCGGCCCGTCATTGGTGAACCAGTGGCGGTCCCAGACCCTGTCCATGAGGGCATCGAAAGCGGCGCGGTCGGGGGCCTGAGGGCGATTGACGTGGTGCGGCGCAGCAAAGAGCGGCGCGCCCCCGAAGCGGGCCAGATCGGTGAGCGCCGCGAGCGGTTTGCCGGAGGGGGCGTCTGGGGAGGGGCCGGTTTCACGCATCGTCGTGGTTACGCTGCTTTCAGGGATGGCTTTACATGGCATGTTTGATCGGGGGCCTCAATGCGCGCTGCGGTAGAGCGGGAAATAGTCACTATCCGCGTTGCGGGCGCGGGCGGGGCGGCTGAGGGCCTCGTAGATTTCCGCATCCGCGATCAAACCACAGAGTGTGGTGCCGCGTTCGGCATTCGCAAAGCCCCGCTTGAACCGGTTCAGCCCTTCGCCCCCCGGTCCGTCCGGGGCACCGCCGAGCGACATCAGCATGCAGTCCCCGAGGGTACTGATGGCGGTGTCGTTGACGGCATAGGCGGCGCCGATCCGGTAGCCTTCCGCGTCGGAGGCGGCGAGGTGGCTGTGGGCGCGGGTGCCCGTCGCCGTCCGGTGGCGCACCCAGATGTGGGCCGAGACCAACCTGCCCTCCACGAAGGCGCCAAAG
>JBBSJO010000061.1:0-20278 GCA_038257185.1 Rhodobacterales bacterium
AGACGCTGGCGCGGATACTCGACGTGCCCTTCACCATGGCTGACGCGACAACGCTGACCGAAGCCGGGTATGTCGGCGAGGATGTGGAGAACATCATCCTCAAGCTGCTGCAGTCGTCCGAATACAACGTGGAACGCGCGCAGCGCGGCATCGTCTATATCGACGAAGTCGACAAGATCACGCGCAAATCGGAGAACCCCTCGATCACCCGTGACGTGTCGGGCGAGGGCGTGCAGCAGGCGCTGCTGAAGCTGATGGAGGGCACGGTGGCGTCCGTGCCGCCGCAGGGCGGGCGCAAGCATCCGCAGCAGGAATTCCTGCAGGTCGATACGACGAACATCCTGTTTATCTGCGGCGGGGCCTTTGCGGGACTCGACCGGATCATCGCGGCGCGCGGCAAGGGCTCTGCCATGGGGTTCGGCGCGGATGTGCGGGACAAGGATGCGCGCGGCATTGGCGAGATCTTCACCGATCTGGAGCCGGAGGACCTGCTGAAGTTCGGTCTGATCCCGGAGTTCGTCGGTCGTCTGCCGGTTCTGGCGACGCTGGAGGATCTGGACGAGGACGCATTGGTCACGATCCTGACGCAGCCGAAGAACGCCTTGGTGAAACAGTACCAGCGGTTGTTCGAGCTGGAGGATACGCAGCTGACCTTCACCGACGATGCGCTGTCGGCCATCGCCAAGCGGGCGATCAAGCGCAAGACGGGTGCACGGGGATTGCGGTCGATTCTGGAGGATATCCTGCTGGACACGATGTTCGACCTGCCCGGAATGGACAGCGTCATCGAGGTGGTGGTGAACGAGGAGGCGGTGATGTCCGATGCGGCGCCGCTGATGATTCACGCCGATGCAGAGAAAGAATCCGCCACGGCTGGCTGAGGTGGGCGATGCGCCCACCTTACGATGAGAAACGGGAAGGCGGCGCAAGCCGCCTTTTTTTGTTGTGTACCGGTGATGGTGGAGAGTGGGGCGGGGGCCCCACCTTACGAAATCGGGGCTCTTTGGTCCTGTCTTGACGGCGAAAGGACGGATATGCAGCGGATACATTCAGGCGGGGAATTCGAAGGCAAGATCGGCTATTGCCGCGCGGTCGTGGCGGGCGGTTTCGTCCATGTCGCGGGCACCGTGGGACAGGGTGACGGTGTCGTGTCGCAATGCGAAGCGGCGCTGAAGATCATCGCCGGCGCGTTGCAACAGGCTGGGGCCAGCATGGCGGATGTGGTGCGGGTGACCTATATGTTGCCAGACAGGGCGGAGTTTGAGCCCTGCTGGCCATTGTTGCAGTCAGCCTTCGGAGCACATCCTCCGGCGGCGACGATGATCGAATGCGGGTTGATCGACCCAAAGTACCGGATCGAGATCGAAGTAACGGCAGTGTTGCCTGTATCGGGCTAGACCACTTCCTCGAACGCGTCGCCCAGCCTTGCGCTGACATCGGCGCGGTCGAGGAATGCCCAGCGGGTCTTGCCTTTGGAAATGAACCCCGCTGCGGAAAGGTCGGCTTGCAGGGCGGGCATATCGAGTTCCCCCATCCAGAGGCGGGATTTCGCGGGCCCCTTCGGTTTCCACGACCGGGAAAGCTGGCTGATCGTCTGCGGCGTGATCTCGGCGAAGGATTTGAGGTGGGTCTCCAACTGCCGCGTGGCGCTGGAGGGGCGGCGCACGACGATGGCGACCTGTTGGTCTGGTGGTGCCACCATGGCCAGCAAATGCAGGGCGGAGCCTTCGGCGGCGATGACCTGTCTTGCCGCCCTATAGGTCGCGATCTGGTGACTGAGGTCGTGTTTCTCGGGGTGATAGACCGTATAGCCCTCGTCCTGAAGGTGGGCCTCGAGCGCATCTTCCCCGATCAGGTTGCCGCGACCGGCGGGCAGCTTGCTGCGGCTGATGTAGAGTTTTTCCGGGCCATCGGGGGTCACGTCGCGGCCCAGCATGGCAGCCATGGCGGCGCGATATTCGGAGGTGCCCTCGATCATCGAACCGATGCCGAAGCCCTGGCCCGGTACGATCAGACGCTCGATGATTTCGGGACCTTCGGCACAGGCGATGGTGACATCATCGCCAAGAAGCGCGGCGAATTCGTGCTGAAAGGCGGCCACCTCGCTGCCGTTCCGGGGTCGCTTAGGAATGAAGACCACGCCGTCGATCTTCTCATCGAGACCATGCAAGGCCCAGAGCCGCGCGGTGCTTTCCACGAGGAAATGCCCGAAGTGCATCCAGAGGACCCCTCCCCAGAGCCATGTCCCCTTGCGCTGCGCGATCTTTCCCTCGGGCAGGGGCGGCTTCGTGGTCAGCGCGCGCCCGTTGCGCCAGAGCGCCCCTGTCGCGCAATAGCTCCCATCGGCGTGCAGCACCCCTGCGGCCTGGACGAAGTTCTGCTCGACAGGCGGCACGATGATCGCCCCCTCCAGGGTTTGCCTCTCGCGGGACCAGCCGGCACCGGGCACGGGCGGGCGCAGGCCGACGTCATGTGTGCAGGTCCAGACGTGGCGCGTGCAATGGCCCACGACCTTGGCAAATCCTGCACGCTCCAGCACCGCCTTGCATTCGCGCATCCCCTCCTTGCCATAGGCCTCGGGGTGGAATTCGATCACGATGGCGCGGACGCCCTCCAGTGAGGCATGGCGCAGGAAGTCGAGCTCGCCGCCCTCGATATCCATCAGGATGACATCCGGGTGGAAGTCCCGATGCACCTGCTCAAAACTGGCGGTGGGTACTTCGACTTTCGTGGTCGCCCGCTTGTCGGTGTCGATCAGCGATGAGCCGAGGTAGGAGTTGCGGATGTGAAAGGGGATCGTTTCGGGGGCATCGGGGGCACTGATCAGCACCTCGTTGCGAACCTCGATGGTCTTGCCCAGCCCGTTCAGCTTGTAGAGCGCGTTGATGTGCGGGATCAGGTCCGGATTGGCTTCGAAAGAGAGCACTTTGGCAGGTTTGCCGGTCTTCGCGGCGATGGCACCCACCAGACCGATACCCGCGCCCATCTCCAGCACCTTGTCGCCGGGGCGGATCACCGCAAGAGCGCCTGCGATTTCCTGCCCCTCGTAGCGTGCTGCATTGATGCGATTGGCCCGTTCGGGTGTCATCATCGGGCTGTCGGGCACCTTCACGCCGTGGCATTCGGCGATGTGGGGCGCGGTCTTGGGCTGGGCGGGCATCTGCGCTGTCTCCGTTTCGGAAACACTATCCGGGAGAGGGGAACCGGCCAAGGGCGCAGGCCCGTGCGGCTTGCCGACTTTCGCGGGAGGAGCCTTCCCGGCAACACCCCGGCTGGACTGTGCCGGTGCCTTGGTGCATAACCGGACCAACCACGATCGGAGACCGCGCATGGGTATTCTCAACACAATTTTCCGGGCCTTCACCTGGTGGGACGGCCAGACGCTGGGCACGCAGCTGTTCACCTGGCGACGTGGGACGAAGGTCGGCGAGGACGATCAGGGCAACATCTATTATCGCAACGCCGACAACACCCGCCGCTGGGTGATCTTCAACGGCGAGATGGAGGCGAGCCGGGTCAATCCCGACTGGCATGGCTGGCTGCACCACACCTGGGACGAGACCCCGGGCGAGAAGCCTCTGGTGCACCGCTCCTGGGAGAAGCCGCATCTGGAGAACCTGACGGGCACGCCGCTGGCCTATGTCCCTCCGGGCTCGATCCTCAAGGCGAAACCTGCGGACCGGTCCGACTACGAGGCCTGGAGGCCGGAATAGCGTCATGCGCAACATTCTGATAAATCTGGTCGTTCTGGCGCTTGCCAGTGCGCCTGTCGCGGCACAGCAGGTCACAAGTGCCTCAGGTGGCGTGGTGCGGGCGCTCGACAAGACGTCCGGGCATACCACCGACCTCGAAATTCTCGCGGGGCAGGTGGCGCGGCTTGGCAGCCTGCAGATCGTTCTGAACGATTGCCGCTTTCCGGCGGGTAACCCGGCGGGAGATGCCTTTGCCGAGCTGGAGATTTCGGAGACCGGCAAGCCGGGCACGATCTTTTCCGGCTGGATGATCGCCTCTTCCCCGGCACTGTCGGCGATGGAGCATCAGCGCTATGACGTCTGGGTCATGCGCTGCATCACGTCCTGAAACGGCGCCACGGGCAGTGAGGCGATATGCGCTTTTCGCGCCTGCGCGTGGTGCAGACGACTGTGGTATTCCGCGCGGCTGATTTCGATGGCTCCGAGCGAAGCAAGATGCGTCGTCAGGAACTGCGTATCGAAGAGCGTGAAGCCGCCCCGACGCAGCATGTCGACCAGCCCCGCCAGCGCCATTTTCGACGCGTTGTCACGCCGCGAGAACATGCTTTCGCCAAAGAACGCCGATCCCAGAACCACGCCAAAGACGCCACCGACCAGCGCGCTGTTCTCCCAGACTTCAAAGGAGTGCGCATGGCCCCGGTCGTGCAGTGCGCTGTAAAGGCTGGATATTTCGCCGTTGATCCAGGTGTCTTCGCGGTCGGCGCAGGCATCGACGACCTTTGCAAAGGCGGAGTTGAGCCGTGGCTCGAAGGAAGTGCGGCGCAGTGCGCGCGCAAGCGAGCGCGAAACGTGGAAACCGTCCAAAGGCATGATTCCGCGGCGACGGGGATCGACCCAGAAGACTTCGGGATCGTTGCGGTGTTCGGCCATCGGGAAGATCCCGATGGAGTAGCCATGCAACAGCAATTCAGGCGTCAGGTCCGACACCTCCCGCGCCTCAGCTGTCGCCCAGGTGGGTTTCCAGCCAATGTTCCAGCCAGTGGATGTTGTAATTGCCGGTCTGGATGTCGTCCTGCTCCAGCAGCGCGCTGAAAAGCGGGATAGTGGTGTCGACGCCGTCCACGATCAACTCGCCCAGGGCTCGGCTCAGACGGGCCAGCGCCTCGGGCCGGTCGCGGCCATGCACGATCAGCTTGCCGATCAGGCTGTCGTAGTAGGGGGGGATGCGGTAGCCGTCGTAAAGCGCGCTGTCCATGCGCACGCCAAGGCCACCCGGCGCGTGGTATTGCGTGATGCGGCCCGGGCAGGGCGAGAAGGTCGGCAGTTTCTCGGCATTGATGCGCACTTCGATGGCATGGCCGTTGATCTGCAGGTTCTCCTGCGTGAACTCCATCGGCAGCCCGGCTGCCACGCGGATCTGCTCGCGCACCAGATCGACGCCGAAGATGCCTTCGGTGACCGGGTGTTCGACCTGCAGGCGGGTGTTCATTTCGATGAAATAGAAATCGCCGTTCTCGTAGAGGAATTCGATGGTGCCCGCACCGATGTAGTTGATGTCGGCCATCGCGTCGGCGCAGACCTTCCCGATACGCGCGCGTTCTTCAGGGGTGATGACGGGGCCGGGGGCTTCCTCGAAGACCTTCTGGTGACGCCGCTGCAAGGAACAGTCGCGCTCGCCCAGATGCACCGCGCGGCCCTTGCCGTCGCCGAAAACCTGAATCTCGATGTGGCGCGGGGTGGTGAGGTATTTTTCGATATAGACTTCGTCGTTGCCGAAGTTCGACTTGCCCTCGGCGCGCGCGGTCTGGAAGGCGCGCTCCATGTCCTTGGCCGTTTCGGCGACCTTCATGCCCTTGCCACCGCCTCCGGCCGTGGCCTTGATGATGACCGGATAGCCGATTTCCGCACCGAGGCGTTTCGCGTCTTCCAGTGTCGGCACGCCGCCTTCGGAGCCGGGCACGCAGGGTACGCCCAGCTTGCGCATGGTTTCCTTGGCGGTGATCTTGTCGCCCATCACCCGGATGTGTTCGGCAGTAGGGCCAATGAAGGTCAGCCCGTGATCCTCGATGATCTGGACGAAGCCCGCGTTCTCGCTGAGAAATCCGTAGCCGGGGTGGATCGCTTCCGCGCCGGTGATCTCGCAGGCCGCGATGATCGACGGAATCGACAGGTACGAAAGCGCGGAGGCGGGCGGGCCGATGCACACGCTCTCGTCGGCCATGCGCACATGCATGGCGTCGCTGTCGGCGGTGGAGTGCACGGCGACGGAGGCGATACCCATTTCGCGGGCCGCGCGGACGACCCTGAGCGCGATCTCTCCACGGTTGGCGATAAGGATCTTGTTGAACATGGGGGTGCGCCTATTCGATGATCACGAGCGGCGCGCCGAATTCCACCGCGTCGCCGTCACCAACCATGATGCGCTTGATGGTGCCCGCGCGGGGGGCAGGGATGTGGTTCATGGTCTTCATCGCCTCGACGATCAGCAGAGTGTCGCCTTCGGCCACGGACTGCCCCACGGTGATGAAGGAGGGAGAGCCGGGTTCGGCCTGCATGTAGACGGTGCCCACCATGGGAGAAGTCACGGCGCCGGGATGGTCGGCAGGATCGTTCGGGCCGCTGGCCGGGGCCATCATCGGCGCGGGAGCGGGAGAGGCCATCGGCTGCGGGGCGGCCTGCATCTGCTGAGGGGCCATGATCTGTTGCGGGGGCTTGCGGCTGACGCGCACGTTCAGGCTGTCGGATTCAGCGTAATCGCGTTTGACCTGAAGCTCGGTAAGGTCATTTTCGTTCAGCAGTTCCGCAAGCGCGCGGATAAAGGCGACATCGGCGTCGTGGGTATTCTTTGTCATGTGTTCCTCAACCATTCCATAAAGGTGTGGCGTCTGCCCGTTTTCTTGTTTGGGACCTTATAGGACATGGGTCAGGTCAAGGAAAGGCAACTGTTGAAGGTGCGGCTGACGCCTGCAGGGCGGCTCGAAGGGGTAAGAAGGGCGCAGCTTGCGCGGTGTCTGCCACATCGCGCCGCACTGACCACGGGTGCCGGAGGGAGCGGGGCGACCGGGGTCACGTTTGTTCGGCTGGAGGGCACCACAGGGCTGACAGCGGACCAAACCGTCCTGATGGGCCGAGGCTCGCCGGTCAGCCGAAGCGCAGATCGTATTTCAGGCCTTCGGGTGTGAATTCCCGCTCTGCGGTGGCATTCAGCTGTGCCGGCAGCAGTCGCATCAGCATGGTGGAGCCAAATCCGTCGCTGCCAGGTTCACCAATGCCCTTGCCGGTTTCCTGCCAGACCAGTCCCCTGCTGCCGGAGGCACTTTCGCGCCAGATGACCCTGACCTTGCCATCACTGCTGCTGAGGGCACCGTACTTCATCGCATTGGTGGTCAGTTCGTGGATGGCCATCGACACTGCCTGTGCCTCGCGCGCATCGAGCTGCCAGTATGGTCCTTCGATCGTGACCTGCGGCGCGTCGTCTGAAAGGTGTTGCGAAAGCTGTCGCCGCAACAAGCCGTCCATGTCGATCCCGTCCCAATTGCTCCCGGTCAGCAGGCTGTGGGTCTCGGCCATGTTTTGCAGGCGCGCGGAGAAGTCTTCGATGAAAGTGTCGAGGTCCTCGGCCTTTTCGGCACTTCTGCGCGCGATGACGGATACAAGGTTGAACAGGTTCTTTACCCGGTGCTGAAGTTCCCCCGCGATGGCATCCTTCATGCGCTCGGCGCGCACCCGGTCGGTCACGTCATTGGCATTCTGGACCACATGCGTGACTGCACCGGTCGCATCGCGCACCGCGTGATGGTGGCAGTTCCACCAGATTTCGCGCATGCCGCCGGGCGACTCCGCATCGGCGATCGCAAAGGGTTCTTCGATCAGGGAGTTGTCCTGCCCGTCAAGCGCAGTCCGGAAGGCCTGGTCGAAACGCGCCCGCCGTTCTGGCTCTTCCGGAAAGGAGTCGAAGACGAATGTACCGCGGATCTCCTCCATCGTCCGCCCGACGGAGGCAAGATAGGCGCGGTTGGCCGCCACGAAACACAACGCACGGTCGAGAACCATGCAGGGCGCGGGCACGGTATCGAAAAGGCTTTCATAATCGAGGGTGTAGAGAGGGTTCATACCTGCACCAGATCCGGTTTCGGCTGAACATTACGGCTTTCGCCGCATTTGCCAAGAATTTTTCGAAGGCCGGTGCCGCCCTTCAGATCGCAAGATACTCCGCCCTGAGTGCCGCGTTATCCAGCACCTCCGAGGCGGTGCCGTCAAACACGATGCCGCCGGTGTCGAGGATCACGGCGCGGTCGGCGAGCTTGAGCGCCCGCACGGCGTTCTGTTCGACGAGGATGGTGGTGATGCCCTGTTCCTTGATCAGGGCGAGGGTCTTTTCGATCTCGTCCACGATTACCGGGGCCAGACCTTCGTAGGGTTCGTCCAGCAGCAGCACCTTGACGTCGCGCGCCAGCGCCCGGGCGATGGCCAGCATCTGCTGTTCTCCGCCCGACAGTGTCGTGCCGTCCTGGGTCTTGCGTTCGCCGAGGCGGGGGAAGAGTTCGTAGAGGCGGGCGAGCGGCCAGCCGACGGGCGGGGCGATCTGCGCCAGCTTGAGGTTTTCCTCGACCGTGAGGCCCGCGATGATGCGGCGGTCTTCGGGGACAAGCGCGATACCCTTCTGCGCCGCCTGATAGCTCGACATCAAGTGCAGCGCCTCGCCGTCGAGCCAGATCTCGCCACGACGGGCCTCGGGCGAGGCAAGCCGTGCGATGGTCCGCAGGGTGGAGGTCTTGCCCGCACCGTTGCGCCCAAGCAGTGCAAGGATCTCGCCTTCGCGCACATCAAAGCTGACACCCTGCACGATATAGCTCTCGCCGTAATAGGCGTGGATGTCGCGCACCGACAGATAGGCGGCAGTCGTGCCGGACGTGGTGATCCTGGTGTCGATCTTGGCGATGCTCATCTCAGTTCCTCGATTGCGGCTGGGGGCAGAAGATCATGCGGCGTCCTGGGATTCGCCCAGGTAGGCTTCGCGCACTTTCGGGTGGCCCTTGATCTTGTCCGGCGTATCCTCAACGAGCGGGGTGCCTTGCGCCAGCACGGTGATCCGCTCAGCGAGGCTGAACACCACATGCATGTCGTGCTCGATGATCGCGATGGTGATGTCGCGCTCTTCCTTGATCTGCTTCAGGAGGTCGATGGTGTTGTTGGTGTCCGCCCGCGCCATCCCGGCGGTGGGTTCGTCCAGCAGCAGCAGGCGCGGGTCCTGAGCGAGGCACATCGCGATCTCCAGCCGCCGCTTGTCGCCGCGCGACATGGCGGCCGCGTGCATGTGGCGCTTGTCGATCATGTTCATTTCGCGCAGCATTTCCTCGGCCTTGTCCAGCACATCGCGCTGGCTGGTGACGCGGGTGATGGCGTTCAACTCGAAGGACCCGTCGCGCTTGGCGAAGCAGGGGATCAGCATGTTCTCCATCAATGTCAGATCGCCGAAGATCTCGGGCGTCTGGAACACGCGGGAGATGCCCATCTGATTGATCTCGTAGGGTTTGCGGCCCAGCACGGACTGGCCGTCGAACATCACCGACCCGGTGTCGGGGATCAGCTTGCCCACGAGGCAGTTCAACAGGGTCGATTTGCCTGCCCCGTTGGGGCCGATGATGGCGTGGACGGTATTCTCCGCCACGCTGAGGTTCACGTTGTTCAGCGCCTGCAAACCGCCGAAACGCTTGCCCACGTTCTTGACTTCGAGACTGGCCATGTCGCGTTCCTATTCTGCTGCGGGGTTGCGTTGCTTGGCGGCCTCCGCCTCGACGTTGCCTGTCTTTGCATCGCGGCGGCGGAAGATGCGCCCGATGCGCTGGCCGCCCTCGACGAGGCCACCCGGCAGGAAGATCACCACAAGCATGAAGAGCAGGCCCAGCGTGAGGTTCCAGCCCTTGCCGACGAAGGGGTGGATGACGGTGACCATGAAGTCCTCTATCCCGTCGGGCATGAAGGCGAACCAGCCGTGCAGCACATTGTCGTTGATCTTGGCGAAGATGTTCTCGAAGTACTTGATGAATCCCGCGCCCAGCACCGGCCCGATCAGGGTTCCCGCACCGCCGAGGATGGTCATCAGCACGACTTCACCCGACGCGGTCCATTGCATACGCTCGGCCCCGGCAAGCGGGTCCATCGAGGCGAGCAATCCACCCGCGAGCCCGGCGTACATGCCGGAGATGACGAAGGCCGCAAGGGTATAGGGCCGTGTATTCAGTCCCGTGTAGTTCATCCGCTGCTGGTTCGACTTCACGGCGCGCAGCATCATCCCGAAGGGTGAGCGGAAGATACGGATGGCGATGTAGAAGGCCACCAGCATGATCACGCCGCAGACGTAGTAGCCCACGGAGAAAGTGAACGACCACGGGCCGAAGAAGAGCGTCGTGGCATCGTTCATCTGTGCCCCGAAGAGGTTGGGGTAGCGCGGCGCATTCGCCCCGTCGAGGATGCGCGGATCGTTGAGCGACAGTTGCAGGCCCGTCTCCCCATTGGTGATGGGGGTCAGAACGGAATAGGCGAGGTTGAAGGACATCTGCGCGAAGGCGAGTGTGAGGATCGAGAAGTAGATGCCCGACCGGCGCAGCGAGATGAAACCGATCAGCAGCGAGAAGATCGCCGCCACGATCACGCTCAGCACGATGGCCGGGATCACGTTCATGGTCAGCAGCTTCATCATCCAGACGGCGGAGTAGCTGCCCACCCCCAGAAACGCCGCGTGGCCGAAGCTGAGATAGCCGGTGAGACCGAAGAGGATGTTGAACCCGATGGCGAAGATGCCGAAGATGACGAAGCGTTGCATCAGGTCGGGGTAGCCCGCGTTGAACTGCGCCATGGCGGAATTCGCCGGAAACGGGTTCAGCAGGAAAGGCGCAAGCAGCGTCATGGCGATGACGATGACAAAGAGCACCAGGTCCTTTCGTTCGAGACCGAGCATGGCTTATTCCTCCATCACGCCCTTGCGACCCATGAGGCCACGGGGCCGGGTCAGAAGGACGATGATTGCGACGACGTAAATGATGATCTGGTCGATGCCATAGATGACATCCTTGATCTGGTTCAGCGAGGCGAGGGATTCCAGGATCCCCAGCATGAAGCCCGCGAGCACGGCACCGGGCAGGGAGCCCATGCCGCCCACGACGACGACCACGAAGCTCAGCACCAGGAAATCCATGCCCATGTGGTAATTGGGCGAGTTGATCGGCGCGTACATGACACCTGCCAGTCCCGCCACGGCGGCGGCGATGCCGAACATGATCGAAAAGCGGCGGTCGATGTCGATGCCCAACAGGCCCACCGTTTCACGGTCCGCCATGCCCGCGCGCACGACCATGCCGAAGGTGGTGAACTGCAGGAAGGCAAAGACGGCGGCGATGATCACGGTCGAGAAGCCGAAGTAGACCAACCGCCAGTAGGGATAGGCCAGCGAAGTGTCGAGACCGAGCAGGGGGCCGAAGTCGAAGCTGCCGACAAAGGCCGAAGGGGCAGGCGTGGGGATCGGGTTGGCGCCGTAGAAGAACTTGATGATCTCCTGCAGAACGATGGCGAGACCGAAGGTCACGAGGATCTGGTCGGCGTGGGGGCGCTTGTAGAAGTGCTTGATCAGCCCGCGTTCCATGATGAAACCGATAAGGAGCATTACCGGTATCGCCAAAACAATCGACAACGGCACGGACCAGTCGATCAGGGCGGCACTCACGTCGGGGCCGAACCAGCTTTCGATATAGGGCGTTTCGACCTTCAGCGGATTGCCGAGGAAATCCTTGCGCGTGTCGTCGAGCTTCACCGTGCTGATCGTCAGCAGCTTCTGCAAGGTCACGGCACAGAAGGCCCCGATCATGAACAGCGCGCCATGGGCGAAGTTGACGACCCCCAGGGTGCCGAAGATCAACGTCAGGCCGAGGGCGATCAGCGCATAGGCCGATCCCTTGTCCAGACCGTTCAGAATTTGAAGAAGGATGGTATCCATGGGCCCCGCCTTTACGCCGTGCAGTAACAAGCGGCGCGCAGGCCGTCTTGTGATGCTGTGCTGCAGGGCGCGCGATTTGTCGCGCGCCCTGCAAGTTCACATTGGTGTCGGCTCAGGCGCCGGGGTTGCACTCACCCAGATCGCCACCGGCGAACATCGGGTGATCGGGCTCGTACCAGACCTGGCTGACGGGTGTGACTTCCACGATTTCCAGCGTGTCGTATTCGCTGGACGGGTTCTCGGTGCCCTTCATGACCAGCACGTCCTTGAAGCACTGGTGGTCGGCCTTGCGGTAGAGTGTCGGACCATTCCCCAGACCGTCGAACATGAAGCCCATGTTTGCGGCGGAATCGATGCCCGGCAGCGAACTGCTGTCGCCTTCGAGCGCTTCACCGACGGCGCAGGGGTTGAAGGACCCCGCACGTTCCACGGCATCCGCATAGAGCAGGACCTGCGCGTAACAGGTATGCGCGGAGTTCGAGGGCGGACGGCCGTACTTTTCACCGAACGACTTGGTAAACGCCTTGGAGCCCTCGTCCTGCAACTGCCAGTTCCAGTTCATGGAGCCGATAACGCCTTGCACGTTCTTGCCGGCGCCGGCAGCCATCAGTTCGGAGTAGAGGGGCACGACGATCTCGAACTTCTTGCCGTCGATCTGCTTGTCCAGCATTCCGAACTGCACGGCCTGGGTCAGCGAGTTCACCATGTTCCCGCCGTAGTGGTTCAGGACGAGGATATCGGCACCTGAGTTCAGCACCGGCGCGATGTAGGAGGAGAAGTCCGTGGACGCCAGCGGCGTCAGCACGTTGTTGACGGTCTCCCAACCCATCGCTTCGGTCGCGGCCTGCATGGATTCCTGCTGGGTCCAGCCCCAGGTGTAATCCGCTGTCAGGTGATAGGCGCGGCGGTCTTCGCCATAGGCGTTCTTGAGCACCGGGGCGAGAGCCGCGGCGGACATGTAGGCGTCAAAGAAGTGGCGGAAACCATTGGCTTTCTTGTCTTTGCCCGTGGTGTCGTTGGAGTGGGTGAGGCCCGCCATGAAGATCACGCCGGCTTCCTGGCAGAGCGCCTGAACGGCCACGGCCACGCCCGAGGACGAGCCACCGTTGATCATGATGGCGCCGTCCTTTTCGATCATGGACTTGGCGGCAGCACGGGCAGCGTCGGATTTCGTCTGCGTGTCGCCGCTGACGAACTGGACCTTCTTGCCCAGGATGCCGTTGCCCTTCAGCGCCTTGGAGCTGAACGTGTTCAACATCCCGCCGTCGCCTTCACCGTTGAGGTGCTGGACAGCGAGTTCCTGCGCGCGCAGCTCGTCGAGGCCTTCCTCGGCATAGGGGCCGGTCTGGGGCACGTTGAAGCCCAGCGTGACGGTGTCGCCCGTGGGCGCATTGGTAAAGCCCGAATGCGCATCAGCACGCAGATACGTCGGCAGCGCCAACCCGGCACCGGCGACAGCGCCGGTTTGGATCAGACCACGACGTGTCAGTTTCGAAAATGACATGAATTCCTCCCGTTTTTTGATTTCACCAGAAGACCAAGCGGGGTCGACCGATGACGCACAAAGGTGCAAATACCTTATGACGGGCATCGGGAAAACTATTCAATAAGCCCCTTGATCGGCAGGATTAATTTGTAAATAACTTCGCAGAGCACTCTGAATTGATGTAAATAACGTGTTGTTGCAGCGCAGAAAACCGTTGAAATCGCGCAACTTTCTACGCAGGAGGAAACGATGCGTGAACCACTCACCGGCAGCCGTATCCGCGAACGGCGTGCCATGGCGGGGCTCAAGCAGGCGGAACTGGCACGGCAGAGCGGCATTTCGGCCAGCTACCTCAACCTGATAGAACACAACCGGCGCAAGATCGGCGGAAAACTCCTGCTCGCCATCGCGCGCGCTCTGGGGGTGGAGCCGCAGGCGCTCACTGAAGGCGCCGAAGCGGCGTTGATCGAAAGCCTGCGCGAGGCGGCGGTGGACGCGGGCCTCAGCGGGCCGGAAGCCGAGCGCGCCGATGAATTTGCGGGGCGCTTTCCGGGCTGGGCCGAGGTGCTGGCTGGCACCCGCCGCCGCATCGCGGCGCTGGAGCGGACGGTAGAGGCGCTGAGCGACCGGCTGGCGCACGACCCGCATCTGGCGGCCTCGATGCACGAATTGCTGAGCACCGCCGCCGCGATCCGCACGACGGCATCGATCCTGGCGGAGACAAAGACGCTGGAACCGGAATGGCGCAACCGCTTCCATGCAAACATCAATGAGGACAGCCGCCGCCTGTCCGACAGCGCCCAGACGCTGGTCGCCTACCTGGAGGCCGATCCCGGTGCCGCCGACGCCGGGTCGTCACCGCAGGAAGAAGTCGAGGATTTCCTTGCCCGGCATGGATATCATTTCGAGGCGCTTGAGCGTGACGGGGCAGCGGAGGCGGCGAAGAAGCTGATCGGCGATGCCTCCGAACTGCGCTCCGCTGCTGCGCGCCATATTGCGGCGGCGGTGCTCCAGCAAGTCATGCGCGATGCGGCGGACCTGCCGGAGGCGCGGCTGCGCGAGGCCATCGACCGCCTCGGGCCCGATCCGGCCCCGCTGGCACAGGCGCTCGATCAACCTGTCGCACGCGTGCTGCGCCGGATGGCCGCCCTGGCCGACCTGAAGGCAGGGCTGGTGGTCTGCGACCGATCCGGCACTGTCGTGTTCCGCAAGTCCGTCGAAGGCTTTACAGTGCCGCGCTTCGGGGCTTGCTGCCCGCTCTGGCCGCTCTTCGCGGTACTGGGCCAGCCCGGACAGGTCAGTGCCACCCGGATCGCCCAGTTCGGCAGCGCGCGCGCCGAATTCGACTGTTTCGCGGTCTGCGAGGCGCAGGGTGCTCCAAGTTACAACACCGCACCGCTGGTGCAGGCGGTGATGCTGCTGCTCCCGGTGCCTGCCGGGGCCGCATCCCCGCAGCAGGTCGGCTCCACCTGCCGGGTCTGCCCGGCCGTCGCATGTGCCGCGCGCCGCGAACCCTCGATCCTCAACGCAGGCATCTGACCGCTTCTTCCCCCTTCATCTTGCAAGATAAACCTCCACGGGGGCGCGGGGGTGTGAAACCCCCGCTCCCGCCGCCGCAAGACCGTGCGAAGGGATCATCTTTTGACACCTCCCCCTTTCCGATGCATCGTGCAACCGGTGCTGCGCGCACCCGGCACAAGACCGGGGCACTGCGTGGCCAACATGGGGGAGGACCGTCGCCGATGGGCAAACACGTCGTGCTTGTGGAGGACGAACAGAACATCGCGGAGGCGATCCGCTTTCTGCTCTCGAACGAGGGCTGGCGGGTGGAGATGCTGGCAAATGGCACGACGGCGGTCGAGGTGATCCGCCGTGCGGCCCCGGATCTGGTGATGCTCGATGTCATGCTGCCCGGTCGCACAGGTTTCGAGATCCTGCACGAGCTGCGTGCCGATCCCGCCTTTGCCGACCTGCCGATCCTGATGCTGACAGCCCGCGGCCAGACCCGAGACCGTGACATGGCCGAAAAGGCAGGTGTCAGCCGTTTCATGACCAAACCCTTCTCCAATACCGAGATGCTGGACGCGGTGCGCGACCTCACGCGGCATCTGACGGCGGGCTGAGCCTTGCCCCCCAGCCCGATCTTTCTTGAACGGCGCAGCTACCGGCGTCGGCGGATGATGGATGCGGTGCGGCTGTTGCCATTGCTGGGACTGGCGCTGTGGATGGTGCCGCTGACCTGGCCGGTGCCGGAGAATGCGGCGGCGGCGCAGATGATGCCGATGTCCACCGCATTGCGCTATCTCTTCGGGGTCTGGCTGGCACTGGTCTGCGCCACCTTCCTGCTTTGGCGCCGCACCCGCGACGGTGAGACCGGTCAGCCCGCCGCGACCCCGCCCGAGGGCGGCTGATGGTGTCGCTCAACCAGCTTGTGGTGGTCTGCCTGACCTATGTGGCGGGCCTTTTCATCGTTGCGTTCCTGGCCGAACGCGCCGCCCTGCGCGGCCACGGCGGCTGGCTCCTGCGCTCGCCTCTGGTCTATACGCTGTCGCTTTCGATCTACTGCACCGCCTGGACGTTCTACGGGGCGGTCGGCTACGCCGCCCGGTCGGGGCTGGAGTATGTCACCATATACCTTGGCCCCAGCCTGGTGATGATCGGCTGGTGGTGGGTGCTGCGCCGGTTGGTGCGCATCGGGCGCAGCCAGCGCGTGACCTCCGTGGCCGACCTGATCTCGTCTCGCTACGGCAAGTCGAACCTGCTGGCGATCGTCGTCACGGTCATGGCGGTGATCGGCGTCACCCCCTACATCGCCTTGCAATTGCAATCGGTTGTCCTGTCCCTGTCGATCTTTGCTACGCCCGACACCACGGCCGGGGAGGGGCTCAACAGCGCAGGTGCGGCGCTTTGGGTCGCACTGGGGCTGGCGCTCTTCACCGTGCTCTTCGGCACCCGCAACCTCAATGTCAACGAACGCCACCACGGTGTCGTCATCGCCGTCGCGGTGGAGGCGGTGGTCAAGCTGATCGCGCTGCTCGCCGTCGGCATCTTCGTGGTCTGGGGCTTGGCGGGGGGCCTCGACGCGACGCTGGCGCGCATCGACGCCTCCGACATCGGTACCTTCAAGGTGCAGGGGGGCAGATGGGCGGCACTGACGATGCTCTCGGCGGCGGCCTTCCTCTGCCTGCCGCGCATGTTCCAGGTCATGGTAGTGGAGAACGACGACGAGCGTCACCTGCAGATCGCCTCCTGGGCCTTCCCGCTCTACCTGATGCTGATGAGCCTTTTCGTGGTGCCCATCGCGGTGGTGGGGCTGGACCTGCTGCCGCCGGGATCGAACCCGGACCTCTTCGTGCTGTCGCTGCCGCTCAGCCAGGGCCAGAACGGGCTGGCGATGCTGTCTTTTCTCGGGGGTTTCTCCTCGGCCACCTCCATGGTCATCGTGGCTACGCTGGCGCTCTCGACGATGGTCAGCAACCATATCGTCATGCCGATCTGGCTGACCCTGCGGCAGGGCGGGGCGACGCAATCGGGTGATGTGCGCAATGTCGTCATCCTCGCGCGGCGGCTGTCGATCCTGTTCATCATCGGGCTGGGATTCCTCTATTACCGCACCTCCGGCGGCAGCGGTGCACTGGCGGCCATCGGCACGATTTCCTTCGGTGGCGTGGCACAGTTCCTCCCGGTGATGCTGGGTGGCATCTTCTGGCGGGGGGCGACGCGCATGGGCGCGCTCTGCGGGCTCGGAGTGGGGTTCTTCCTTTGGGTCTTCACCATGCTGTTGCCCAGCTTCGGTGTCGGCACCCTGTTGTCGCAGGCCACATTCGAGCAGGGACTCTGGGGTCTCGCCTGGCTGCGGCCCCAGGCGCTTTTCGGGATCGAGGGGCTTGATCCCACGGTGCATGCGGTGGTCTGGAGCCTGTCGCTCAATGCAGCCAGCTTCGTCATCGTCTCACTGCTTTCCTTCCCCGACCCGGTCGAGCGCCTGCAGGGCGCACAGTTCGTCAACGTGTTCGATCACTCAGGGCCCGCGCGCGGCTGGACGGCGTCGGTCGCGGGCAGCGAGGACCTGATGATCATGGCGCAGCGTATCCTTGGTGCGCGCGAGGCGCAGGCGTTCTTCGGGGCGGAGGCGCAGGCACAGGGACTTTCGGGGGGGTTGCCCGAGCCCACGCCGCGCTTCGTGCAGGTGCTGGAACGGGAGCTTGCCGCCGCCGTGGGGGCCGCAACGGCCCATGCCATGGTGGCGCAGATCGTGGGGGGCACCTCCGTCTCGGTACAGGACCTGCTGGCGGTTGCGGACGAATCGGCACAGATGTTGGAGTATTCGAGCCAGCTGGAGGCCAAGTCGCGGGAATTGTCGCGCACCGCAGCGCAGCTGCGGGATGCCAACGAAAAGCTGACCAAACTGTCGCTGCAAAAGGACACCTTCCTGAGCCAGATCAGCCACGAGCTGCGCACCCCCATGACCTCGATCCGCTCTTTTTCCGAAATCTTGCGCGATGCCAAGGGGATGAAGGCAGCCGACAAGACCAGATATGCCTCCATCATCCATGCCGAGACCATCCGCCTGACGCGGCTGCTGGACGATCTTCTGGACCTGTCGGTGCTCGAAAACGGACAGGTGACCCTGCGCTTGCAGAGCGCGCCGCTGTCGCAGGTGCTGGATCAGGCGATCACCACGGCGCTGGCGGGGGCTGCCGACCCCATCGCGGTGCGGCGCGACCTCGCGGCGGAACGGCAGGTGATGCTGGACACGGATATCGACCGCCTGGGGCAGGTCTTCATCAACCTCGTGGCCAATGCCCAGAAATATTGCCGCGCGGCTGCGCGCGAACTGAGTATTACGGTGCGGGAGGATGCCGACCGGATCGCCATCGACTTCGTCGACAACGGCAAGGGGATTGCTCCCGACGCGCAAGGGGTGGTCTTTGAAAAGTTCTTCCGCATAAGCGGGGTGGAGGGTGAAGGCGCAGGCCTTGGTCTGGCGATTTGCCAGCAGATCATGACCCGCTTGGGCGGCGACATAAGTTATCTGCCAATGGGAAAGGGCACCGGTTTCAGGGTGGTTCTGCCATCCCCCGCCGCGCAGGGGCCTGCTCCAAGAACGAAAGAGATCGTCGCAGGCTAAACCCCATGGTAACCCTCCCTGCGTTATCCCTCGGCCAAAGGCCCGAGAACGGGCAGGTGGAGTCCATGGGTACCAACCAGCAGATAAAGAGCCCTCAGGCTGACGATCCGGTGCTGTTGCGCAAGGCGCGTGCGGGGCAGGCGGAGCATCAGGCGCGTGCGATGTCGCTGCCCAAGGCATTGCGGCTGACGCTGGCCAAGGTGGCCGACGACCTGCTGGACATGGCCATGGCAGCAATCGGTGTCCGGATGGAGGATCGGGCGGGCGAGGCGCTGGCCGACCTTTTCGAGGGGCCCGCACTGATGCTGCTCCTGGACGGGCCAGCGCGACAGCGCGCGGCGGCGGTGTTCGATCCGGTGCTGGTGGGCGGGCTGATCCAGCAGCAGACGATGGGCAAGGTGCTCGCCGATCCCGGCGACGCGCCGCGGCGGATGACGGCGACCGATGCCGCGATCTGTGCGCCGTTCCTCGATTCCCTGATGGAACGCGCGGCCAAACTGCCGGAACTTCTGGCAGAGCGGACCCTGCTGGAAGGATATCGTTTCGGCAGCCATGCCGCCGATGCGCGGCTTGTGTTGATGGCGCTCGACGCGCCGTCCTACAAGCTTGTTCATCTGACGGTCGATCTGGCGCAGGGGGCACGGCAGGGGCAGATCCTGCTTTGCCTGCCGGACGGGCCTGCACCGGAGCCCTCGCGCAGTTCCCCAGAGGATTCCGAGGCGGGAGAGTCAGAGGCGACCCCGAAGCGCGGCACGCTGGAACCCAACGTCATGGCGCTGAAGGCCGACCTCAATATCGCGCTGGCGCGGCTGAAGATGCCGCTGAGCGCCTTGGGTGCCCTGAAGGTGGGCGATGCGCTGGCGCTTTCGCATGCGCGCTTTGATCATGCGATGGTGCTGACAACTGCCGGTCGCAGGCTCGGTGAAGGCACGCTGGGACAGGTGGAGGGGATGCGGGCATTGCGGATGCACCACCAGGCCGATGCGGTGGGGACGCCGAACCGCCGCACAGGCGATCGCGCGGGTCTGGATCTGCCGAAGGTCAGTGCCGGTGGCACCCAGGGTGGGCCGGATGGGGACGAAGCGCAGCGCCTGTCGGCCTTGGCGGCGCTGCCCGATCTGCCTGACCAGACCGATTTACCTGAGTTGCCCGACCTTCCCGATTTGCCCGACCTGCCTGACTTGCCCGATCTCGACACATTGCCGGACATGTCAGACCTGCCGGGATTCGAGGATGGCGCGGATCTGCCCGAACTGCCCGAACTGAATGTCGGATAGGCCTGTGGTCAGGTAAAGGGCTGGGCCAGCGCGGGACGTATGTTCTCGATGTCATAGCCACCGGCGCGGGCGGCACCGATGATCTCCTCCACGGGCATTTCGCCTGCCTGCCCCAGCGCCCATGCAATGGTGGAGCGGGTGCCGGACGCGCAATAGGCCAGAACAACCTCGCCGGTCAGAACGCCGAGATCGCGGTTCTCTGCGATCACCTCGGGCACCATGGTCTGATGGGTGAGGGGGCGCAGGGAAAAGCTGAGCCCGGCCGCCTCTGCCGCAGCACGGATCGCTTCCGCGTTGTGGCTGGGCGGCACCTCGGCATCCGGGCGGTTGCACAGGATGCGGGTGATGCCGGCGGCCTTGAGCGCCTCCATATCGCCGGGGTCGATCTGGGGGCTGACGAAATAGCGGGGGGTGAGTTGGCGAATGTCCATGCGCTGATGTACGCGCCGGCGCGCGGTCTGTCCAGTCGGCGGATGGCGGGAGCGGCTGCAATCCCGCCCGCGATCAATGCGGCCATTCCCGGCCACTTCGGAAGTTTCCCATCATTGCAGACTGATCACCGAGCAAATACGGAACCCGGTCGCACGTCTCTCAGAGCTTGTTGATGGGCAGCTTCAGCATGACCGTTCCGCTGTCGTCCGCCTTGGGCATGTGACCCGCGCGCATGTTGATCTGCAAGGAGGGGACGATGAGTTTGGG
>JBBSJO010000062.1:0-20067 GCA_038257185.1 Rhodobacterales bacterium
GTGGTGGCTGCGCTGGATCACCCGCACATGCTCACACAGGATCTGTCCTTCGGCTGCGACCACCAGACGTTCGGGATAAACCCGCAGGCTGACAGGGCGGTTCGCAAATGACGCCGGAACGCTGTAGCGATTATTGAGCCCGCACGATCCCCAGATCCTCACCGAGGCCGTCAACGGCGACGTCTTTCTGGGCCGTCCCGAGTTGGCTGTCGCCCATGTCGAGCTGGCCATGCAGTTGAATCCCTATCACCCCAACGACTATCATGCCGCGGCCCTCTCCGCCTATCTCTTCGCGCGCGATTTCCATCGCGCACTTGAAAGCTTTCGGCGTCTGCACTCCCTACCTATCGTCGACATCCCGGCCTGCGCAGCGGTCGCCTGCGCCCATCTCGGTCGCCTGGATGAGGGGCGCGCACATCTTGCGGAGTTCGAGCGGCTCTACGGCGAAAAGATCCTGTCGGGCGACGCACCGAAAAGCGGTGAGACGCTGGAGTGGCTCCCGAAGGTCAGCCCGTTCAGCAGACCGGAGGACCGCGCGCTTGTCGTGGATGGGTTTGCCATGCTGGGCACACAGATGACAGCCGCCCCGCCATCGGTGACCGAATCTGTCGGACGTGCGGCTCTGCATCGGTCCGGACCTGGATGGCAGGTCGAGTTCCTCGGTACCCGGACTCTTCTGCCGGAGCTCAAGGGAATAGAAGACATCCATCGGCTCGTCGCGCAACCGGAGATCGAGATCCACTGTCTCGACCTCGCCCGGCGAGAACCTGAAGGAGACCTGGGCACAATTCTCGATGACAAGGGGCGTGCCGTGCTGAAAACCCGGATCCGCGACCTCCAGGAGGACCTGGCGGAAGCCGAGGACTACAACGACGTCGGCCGGGCCGAGCGCCTGCGCGGAGAACTCGACGCCCTGATCGAAGCCTTGGCGCAGGCGGTTGGCCTCGGAGGACGCAGCAGACGGCTTGGCGATCTTGCGGAGCGGACGCGCAGCACCGTGACTTGGCGTGTTCGTCATGCGATCCGCCGGATAGAGATGTCCCATCCCCCCCTCGGCCGGCATCTCGCCAACAGTTTGCGCACCGGTACATACTGCGTCTATCGCCCGGAAAGTCCGCTGAAATGGGACCTTTCGGCCTGACAGTCTGCCGCTGCAGAACCATTTCGAGTTGGTCTGATCAACTCTCCAGTGAAACGACTTGACACGTTGCAGAACCCCCGATTTGCATGCACGCCGTTCAACTTTTTCCAATCTGCACCGCTGGCAAAATTTTGCGCGAATTTCTACCTGGAAAATTTCCGGGTCCCAACTGTCTGCGTGGCGCATCTTGCCGAACGGAGACTGGTTTGAATTCGTTTCAAAGCACAAAAAAGCCGACCTGCAAGAATAGCCAACGTAGGGTCAGAACCTGTTAATCCTGTATCATCAGTTTGTCAGATTTTCGGCGGCAGGTGACCGATCGCGGTTGAGTTATGGTGCCGCCAATCAATGGGTCGGGCCGGTGCTATAGGTCCGCGGGTTGAGGAGTTGGGTGGCCGCAGGCATGTCTGTGGTGATGGTGAACGCGCCCGAGGCCGGGATCAGCGTCACGGCCTTCACCAGCCACACCGCGGTGTCGGGATCGGACAGCGGGCGGAACACCTCGCAGCTGATTTGAGGCAGGCGGTTGCCGAAGGCGACGCGGTCAAGTCCCACGGAGACGACATAGCCGCCGACGCGGCAGGCGGGAGTTTTGGCATCATCCGTCTTGGCAACAATGGACGGATCGGCGGTCAGCACCTTGAGTTGTGGCCTGGGGTGTCTTTTTCAGGTGTTTTTGGGGTATCTTTTGACCTCCGCTGCCGGTTACGATCCAACTGATGTCCGGCAAAGCATTTGTCGGAATTTTCCGAAACTGAACGTCATCGGAACCGCACATATGTCTCTTGTTTCAGGCACTTCACCACCTTCATCTGCAGCCGGATCACATAGTGGGCGTTCCCATTTTGCCGCCGGGGCAAAGCTGTCCGGCGATCTCACAGTGCCTGGCCTGATGGAACTGTCCGGTCATATCGATGGGAAAATCACAGCGGATTCCATCGTGATCGAGGCGAACGGATCCGCGATCGGCGAACTGCATGCCGACACCGTCGTCATAAAAGGTCGTCTGGATGGCAGCATCCATGGCCGGGAGGTCAAACTCCACTCAAGCGCAATCGTTTCCGGCGAGGTCTTCTACCAAACCCTAACCATCGAGAGCGGAGCGGAAGTGAATTCGTCCTGTTCCCGGACGATCGGGCGTGAAACCGAGAAAGCCAGTTCCGCTAGCTGAGTGGGTCACGGTGGAAAGGTGCCGGATGACCCGGATCACCTCGAAGCGACCATTGAGATGTTGTCGGCCATTCCGACCGATTCAACCTTGGCCGTCGCTGGGCGTCACTTGGCCAAAGCGCGCGACGGATAGGACTGGCGCGTAAAATACGGGCTCCCAACGTCCTTGGCCTCGCCGCCGCAGCGCCGCTGGACCACCATGGGTCTTGTCAGACGGATCGCCCGAACCTCGCCTTAAAGCTGTTCCTGACTTGATCAAAGGACTGCTTGGGAACCTGGTCATAGGCCTTTCTGCCGCCCGCAATCGTATGACGTCCGTGAAGTTGCTTATCGTACCTGACCTTCTTGCCGACGGTCTTGAGCAACGTGCTGACAGCAGCGAGGTGGGCTTACGTGAGCGAATTGACCTTTGCCTGCCCCGACGTGCTGGAAGTTTTTTCTACCCGCGCTGGCCCAGGCGACCATCGCGTTGGAGTACCAGTTGCTGGCCGAGTTGGCGAAGTAGGCGAGCTGTTTGACGCCGCACGGGATGCTTGGAGGGGAGGCGTCGTTCTGATGCCATGGCAAGGCAGAGAACGCTACCGCGCCTTGAAAAAGTGCTTCAGATGCGGCCAAGCCGCCAGTCGGCAAAGAGGCGCGATTGTGCCGAGAAGGGCTGCGTATCGTAGCCTGCGAACAGGCCGTCCTGTGTGACAAGCACCGTGCGCCACCCCCGCGCCGCCGCCCCCAGAATATCCGTATGCAGCGTGTCGCCGCACATGGCGATTCTGTGTGGCGGCAGGGAGGGCAGGGTCGCTTCCACAATGTCATAGACCTCCGGGAAGGGCTTTCCGAAGAACTGGACGAGGTGGGGGAAGATGTCGGCAATCTGATGGCCGAAATGCCCCGGTTCAAGGGAGAACCCGTCATCGCGGGGCGCTGCCAGATCCGCGTTTGCAATCAGGAGTTTGCGTGGCCTGCGCCGCATCGCGGCCACCAGCAGATCTTGCCGCTCTTTGGACCAGTCTGCCGTCGACAGGAAAATGAACTGATCGACGGCGTCATAGTCATCGGCGATATCCCCCAGTCGCGTGACGCTGACGGGCAGATCGGTCAAATGATCGCCGTCGGCGGCAATCACACCCCAGTGCCCCTCACCCAGATGACGCAGCGCCGCTTCCCGGCTTGTGATGATTTCATCGTCCTCGACCCGCAGGCCAAGGCGCTGGAACTTGGCGATGGCACCGTTGCGGTCATAGCTTGCTGCATTGGTCAAAATGCGAATGGCGCATCCGCGTGCGCGCAGTTGATCGAGCCTGAGATCCGCGCCGGGGATCAGCGTCTCGCCCACATTCAACACGCCAAAGGCGTCAAAGACGAAGGCGTCGACCTCGTCGGCGATGGCCAGCAGGGACGTGATCTCGATCGTTTCTGAACGGGGGCTGACGAATGGAAATTGCGCACGGACTTCCTCGTACCGGTCAAAAATCGACTGCGTTGTGATCATCGTTCCCCGCTTCGTCATTTGGCTGGAAGTCTGCGATGCATCTTAGGGGCAAAACGCAGGAGGAAAAGAAAAAAACAACAGAACAACAAATTGTGGCGTTGCGTGGGTCCTTAGTGGGCTGTTTGGCGCACAATGATATATTTTAAGGATACTTTATGTAACTCGCAACAAAAGGAAGTTGTTGTTTTGTTGCTTTTCATCCCCTAACCTCAAGACAGACTCAGTGTCTGGGGGCGGGATGTCATCAAAGAAGCGCAGGCGACGTGAGGCGATCTCGGCCCTTGTGCTGGAGCAGGGGTCGGTGACCGTAGGGTCGTTGGCGGAGCGCTTTGACGTGTCGATGCAGACGATCCGCCGTGACGTGGATGCCTTGTGCGAAGGCGAGATGCTGCACCGTGTCCACGGCAGGATCGAGCTGAGCGAGGAATTCCTGAATACTCCGTTCGATCAGCGTGCCGGCACCAACCTTACCGGCAAGCGCGCCATCGGCGAGTCAACCGCGGAGCTGATCCCCGATGGCTCGACGGTTTTCATCTCGATCGGGTCGACTCCGCTGAGCGTGGCGCTGGCCCTGCGGCGGCGCAAGGGGCTCACGGTCATCACCAACAACCTCAGCGTCGCGATGGCGCTCAGCGAAGAGCTGTCGAACCGGATCATCCTGCCCGGAGGGGAAGTGCGCCTGCCGGACCGGGATATTCTCGGCAACGAGGTTCTGGAATTCTTCGGCCGCTTCCGTGCCGATTTCGCGGTCTTCGGTGCGGCGGGTATCGCCGAGGATGGCGGGCTGCTGGAATTTCACACAACCGAAGTCCGGGCGACACAAAAGATTTGCGAGAATGCCCAAACCTCCCTTCTGGTAATCGACGGATCGAAGTTCGGGCGTCAGGCGCCGGCTCTTGGGGACAACATTGCCGACATCGACCGGATCATCATCGACCGACGCCCAGGCGACCGTTTCGCGCCCCTGTTGTCCCGGATCGACGGCAAGCTGATCGTGGCGGAAGGATCTGCACCATGACGACATCCTCCTTCGTGAAGCTGGACGGCGTGGCAAAGCGCTGGAACGGCCAACTTGGGGTCGAGGGTATCTCGCTCGATATCCCGGAGGGCAGCTTTACCGCGCTGTTGGGGCCGTCCGGATGTGGAAAATCCACGACGCTGCGCCTGCTGGCGGGGCTGGAACTGCCCGATGAAGGCAGGATCCTGATTGACGGCAAGGACGTGACGACAAGTGCCGCATCGGATCGGAACCTGTCCATGGTGTTTCAGTCGTACGCGCTGTTCCCGCACTTGTCGGTGGCCGAGAACGTGGTTTTTGGCCTCAAAGTACGGCGTGTCCCAAAGGCGGAGCGGCAGCAGAAGCTGCATCGCGCGCTGGAGATCACAGGGTTGCTTGGGCTTGAGGACCGCAAGCCGGGTGCCTTGTCCGGAGGGCAACGGCAGCGCGTCGCCCTGGCCCGTGCCATCGTGGCGGGGCAGCGCCTGTGTCTGATGGACGAACCGCTGTCCAACCTCGATGCGAAGCTGCGCAATGCTGTGCGCAAGGATATCAAGAAGCTCCAGCGAGATCTGGGCATTACCGTGGTCTACGTCACCCACGACCAGACTGAAGCCATGAGCATGGCGGATACGGTTGTGTTGATGAAGGACGGCCACATCCAGCAGGTCGGCTCGCCCGAGGACCTCTACAGCAGGCCCAAAAACACCTTTGTCGCCGAATTTGTCGGCGCACCCCCTATGGCGCTGATCTCCTCCACCGTTCTGGAGGGGTTCGGCGAAGGCAGGACCATCGGGATCAGGGCCGAGCATGTCAGGATCGTGCCCAAGGGCGAAGGGCGGCTGCGCTGCAGGGTCAACGAAAGCGAATTTCTGGGCGCGGAGACGTTGATCGGTCTCGATCACCCAGGCGCCGCAGGCCTTTGCGTGCTGAAGCCGGGGCTTGCGCTGATGCCCGAGGGAAACGAGATCGATATCACCTTTAACGACGAAAATCTGCACGTCTTCGACGCTGCAGGCCAACGGCTGGCGGGTTGAAGACCGCCTCGCCAAGACCATCAATATCAAAACCAAGGGAGAGAGACATGAAACACTTTTCGACGACAGGACTGGGCCTGGCCACTGCAATGGTTGCCGGTCTCGCCATGCCGGCGCAGGCCGAAACCGAGCTGACAATGTACTACCCGATTGCCGTGGGCGGGGCCTTGACCGAAGTGGTCGACGGCATCGTTGCCGATTTCGAGGCCGCGAACCCCGATATCAAGGTGAATGCAATCTATTCGGGCAACTACGACGACACGCGCGTGCGTGCCCTGTCCGCGCTTGCCTCGGGAGAGCCCGCGCAGCTGGCGGTGATGTTCTCCATCGACGCCTATGACCTGATCGAACAGGAATTGATCGTGCCCTTCGACGAGGTGGCTACCTCGGATGCCGACAAGGCCTGGCTGGAGAGCTTCTATCCGGCGCTGATGGCGAACAGCAAGATCGAGGGGCAGACCTGGGGCATCCCGTTCCAGCGCTCCACCATCGTGGCCTATTACAACAAGGACATGTTCCGCGAAGCGGGGCTCGACCCCGAAGCGCCGCCCGCGACCTGGGACGAAATGGTCGAGATGGGCAAGGCGCTGACCAAGGGCGACACCTTTGGCCTGATGATCCCCTCGACCGGCTATCCCTACTGGATGTTCCAGGCGCTCGCGATCCAGAACGGCAAGGAACTGATGTCCGGCGATGGGTTGACCACTTATTTCGACGATCCCACCGTCGTGGAAACGCTGGAATTCTGGAAATCGCTGTCCACCGAGCATGGCATCATGCCGACGGGCACCGTGGAGTGGGGCACGCTGCGTCAGGCCTTCCTTGAGGGTCAGACGGCGATGATGTGGCATTCGACCGGCAACCTGACGGCGGTGAAAGACGCCGCGAGCTTCGATTTCGGCGTCGCGGAACTGCCCGCCAACGTACAAAAGGGGTCACCCACCGGCGGTGGCAACTTCTACCTGTTCAAGGAGACAACGGACGAGGAGCGTGCGGCGGCGCTCAAGCTGATGCAATTCATGACCGCACCCGACCAGGCGGCGGCATGGTCTATCGGCACCGGATACATGGGCGTGTCGCCCGCGGCCTACGAGACGGAGGCGCTGAAGTCCTATACGGCAGATTTCCCGCCCGCGCTCGTCGCGCGCAACCAGCTGGAGTCCGCTGTCGCCGAGTTCTCGACCTTCGAGACGGCGCGCGTGCGTGACGGTCTGAACAGCGCTATCCAGTCGGCGCTGACCGGGGCGAAATCCTCTGCCGATGCGCTGGGCGAGGCACAGGCCGCCGCCGTGCGCCTGCTGGCACCCTACCAGTAAAACCAGGACCGGGCCGACGCGTCATGCGTCGGCCCGACCTACCCGAACCCCGGAGCAGTGCCATGTCCGTCCATGCCAATCTTGAACGCCGCAGGCAGGCCATTTATGGCTGGCTGCTGCTGTCGCCGGCGGCGGTATTGCTGACGGTCTTTGCGTTCTACCCTTCCATCGCAACCCTGTGGGAAAGTACCTTTTCACGCGGCACCCGTCGCAACCCTTCCGAATTCATCGGCACCCAGAACTACGCCGACCTCTTTGCCGACCCGACCTTCTGGCTGGTGGTGCGGAACAACCTCTTTTACGCGGGCGTCACGATTCCGGTGTCGATCTTCATCGCGCTGTCGATGGCACTTTGGGCCAACTCCAAGATCTCCGCGCGCGGCTTCGTGCGCACCGCCTATTTCACGCCCACCGTCCTGCCGATGATCGCCGCCGCGAACCTGTGGCTGTTCTTCTACACGCCGGGACTGGGGGTGCTGGACCAGATCGGCAGCCTCTTCGGCCTGCCGTCGGTAAACTGGCTCGGACAGCCTGAAACCGCACTTTGGGCGATCATCATCGTGACGATCTGGAAGGAGGCGGGGTTCTTCATGATCTTCTACCTCGCCGCCCTCCAGACCATCCCCGAGGACCTCAAGGAGGCCGCCGATATCGAAGGCGCGAGCCGCTGGACCTATACCCGCCGAATCGTGCTGCCGCTGCTGATGCCCACGACGCTCTTCATCGCGGTCAATGCCATGATCAATTCGGTCAAGCTGATCGACCATCTATTCATCCTGACGAAGGGCGGGCCGTCGGACGCCTCAAAGCTGATCCTCTACTACATCTGGGAAATGGCCTTTGCCTTCTTCGACGCGCCCCATGCGGCTGCGATGACGATCCTGGTAATCGCGGTGCTGGGGATCGTGGCGGCGATCCAATTCCTCTACCTCGACAGAAGGACCCACTACCAATGAAGTCGCTCACCCGCTTCATGGACAGTTTCGGGGCGATCCTGCTGGCCATCATCTGGATCGCGCCACTGCTTTTTGCCTTCTGGGCCGCGACTCATTCGACTTCGGATGCGGTCAACCTGAACCTCTTTTCGCCCTGGACGCTCGACAACTTCCGCGTGGCCTGGAACGGGGCGCCCTGGCTGAAGTATTTCATCAACACCTTCCTGCTGGTGACGATCATTCTTATCGGGCAGTTCGTCCTTACCACATTGGCGGGGTTTGCCTTTGCCCAGTTGCAGTTCCCGGGCAAGGACGTGGTTTTCATCCTGGTGCTGATGCAGCTGTTCATCCTGCCCGAAGTCCTGATCGTCGAAAACTATGCCATGATCTCGCGCCTTGGGCTCTTCGACACGATCCTCGGCGTCGGCATGCCCTATATGGCCAGCGCCTTTGGCATCTTCCTGATGCGGCAGGCGTTCAAGGGCGTTCCCATCGAGCTTCACGAAGCCGCGCGCATCGAGGGCTGCGGCCTTCTGGGCATCCTCTGGCGGGTCTATGTCCCGCTGGCGAAACCCACCTATCTGGCCTACGCGCTGGTCTCGGTCTCGACCCACTGGAACAACTTCCTGTGGCCGCTCATCGTCACCAATTCGCCCGACACGCGGCCATTGACGGTGGGCCTGTCGATCTTCGGCGCGCCGGAGAACGGGGTCGATATCAGCATCATCTCCGCCGCGACGATGATGTCTGTCGCACCCCTGCTGATCGCGTTCCTGATCTTTCAGCGTCAGTTCGTGCAGGCGTTTCTGCGGGCAGGCATCAAATGACGGCGATCCTTCAGATATCCGACACCCATATCGTCCCGGACGGTGCGCTCGTCTCCGGACGGCTGGACACGGCGGACTCTCTGGCGCGGCTAGTCCAGCGGATCACCGGCATCCGCGACCAGATCGGCCCGATCGATGGGGTGCTGGTAAGCGGTGACCTGAGCGAGGACGGCAGCGCCGAAAGCTACGAAAGGTTCAAGGCGCTGCTGGCGCCCCTTGGGTTGCCGCTCCATGTTGTCCCCGGCAACCATGATGCCCGCGAACCGCTGCGGGATGCCTTCGCGGAATCGCTTCCCGAAAACGGCCCGTTGGATTGGTCCCGCAAGGTCGGCGATTTTCGCCTCATCGGTCTGGATACACTGGTCGAAGGGCGGGGGCTCGGCACACTCTCGGCCGAAAGCCTGTCGTTTCTGCAAACGGCTTTGTCCCGGTCGGAAGATGAACCTGTGCTGCTGGCGCTGCACCATGCGCCCTTTCGCTGCGGCATCGGCTTCATGGATGCGATCGGGCTGACAAACCGGGACGCCCTGCGCGATGTGCTGGCCGGTCATTCCGGCCCGCTACGCATCGTCTGCGGTCATATCCACAGCATGATGGTTACGGATTTCGCGGGACACACCGCCATCTCTGCCCCGTCTCCGTGCAGTTCTTTCGCCTTTGATTGCCGCCAGGACGCGCCCGTGGGATACATGACGCAAGAGGACGGATGCCTCTTGCACCTTTGGAGCGCAGGGTTTCAAACCATCCGTATCGGACCGCAGGCCGGATCGGGCCCCTTTCCCTTCTGAACTCTCCAACTGAAAGGAGCGAGCCCCGTTGAACGAACCGCACGCCATCGAGATCCTGATCCACATCGCAGGTGCCGCGGCACTTCTTATCTGGGCCGTGCGGTTGGTACGCACCGGGGTAGAGCGGGGGTTTGCCGCACCGATGCGCATCTGGCTGCGGCGATCCGCTGGCAACCGCGTGCTTGCGGCCTCCACCGGGATGGGGGCTGCGATCCTGCTGCAAAGCTCCACCGCCGTTGCTGTCCTTGTCTCCAACTTCGTTGCCAAAGCCGGGCTTACGACAGCCGCGGGGCTCGCGATCCTGCTTGGAGCGGACGTCGGTTCTGCGGTCGTCACGCAGCTTCTTGTCGTGCGCCAACCGATCCTGATCCCGCTGCTGTTGCTCATCGGCGTGACGGTCTTCCTGCGGGGTGAAGGCAGCAACACGCGCCAGATCGGGCGGATCATGATCGGGCTGGCGCTGATCTTCGTGTCGCTGGACATGATCCGCGCCGCGACAGAACCGATGATTTCGAACACCGGTACGCAGGCTGTCATGGCCTACCTCGGCCGCGATCTGATGACGGCCTTTGTCATCGGCGGCGTTTTTGCCTGGGCGGTCCATTCGAGCGTTGCTGCGGTATTGCTCTTTATCACGCTGGCGGGGCAGTCCATCCTGCCGCCGCCTGCTGCCGCCGCGATGATCCTGGGGGCAAATATGGGGGCGGGATTCATCGCCTTCATGCTGACCTATGCCGCACCCGTTGCGGCGCGGCGGATGATCATGGCCAATCTGCTCCTGCGCGGCGGCGGGGCCGTGCTGGCAATCGTCGTGGTTGCATCGATGCCGGAGCTTCTGGCGCTGCTCGGTGCAACACCCGCAAGGCAATCCATCAATCTGCATCTCGCCTTCAACCTCCTGCTGGCGGTGATGGCGCTGCCCTTCGTGGGGCCGATCACGAAGCTCCTGTCACGTTTCATGGCTGAAAAAGCCGACGCGACGGGCACGCTGGAGGTTGCCAGCGCGCTTGATCCCGCGCTGTTGGGACGCCCGCAGCGGGCCATCGACTGCGCCGCTCGTGAACTGCTCGGAATGGGACAGAAGATCGAACAGATGCTGATCGCGGTCGAACCGCTCTATGACCAATGGAACGGTGTCACTGCCCGCATGATCGCCGAGCAGGACAAGACCATCAAGCAGATCCACCTCGATATCAAACTCTACCTGGCGCGCCTCGGTCAGAAAGGCATGGACGAAGATCTGAGCCGCCGTTCGATGGAACTTGCCTCGATTTCATCCAGCCTCGATTCAGCTTCCGATGCCATCGCGCGGACCATGCTGGAACTCGCCAATCGCCTTGATACCCAGAAACTTCAATTCTCACCGCAAGGCCGCGACGAAATCCACGACTTCGCGGATCGGGTGAGGGGCAACGTCCAGCTCGCCCTCAACGTGATGATGAACCAGAATCCGGCCGAAGCGCGGGAGCTTGTGGCGGCCAAGGACAAGGTGCGGAAGGTCGAGCAGAAACTGCAGCGGAGCCACATCGGCCGCCTTCGCGAAGGGCTCACCGAAAGTATCGAGACCAGCAATATCCACCAGGAAACGCTCAGGGCGCTCAAGCAGATCAATACGGCCTTTTCGATGGTGGGCCACCCGATCCTGCTGAAATCCGGCGATCTGTTGAGCAGCCGGCTCGCTTAGGCTCCGGGCCGATCACCATTGTTGCGCGACGGGCGGTCCAGACATGGTCCTCCCGCTGCGTCCTCAGCGCGCAGGGACCGGCCTTTCCGTGCAACACCAGACGTGTTGCGGGCTCGCGCGCTTCTGCCTCATCTTTTGGACAGTCAGGCAAAATGGCCATGTGAATCCTCACGGCATCCTCGCATTTCGGACCTCCATTGCTATCAGCATGGGACAACGCGCTCAAAATACCTGTGGTCAAGACGGACCCGGATTTCCTGGTGCTCCACGATTATGCTGCAACCTTACGAGAAGGGATATTTCGAGGACAAGGGGCTGTTCGTCACCTTCGAGGTGCTCTCGGGCCACGCCGTCACAGGCCAGCGCGATCCGGGCGCGATTCTCTGCGACTGCGAAAGCGTTGGCATCCTTACGCTGCGCGATGCGATCGCGGGGGGAGCCCGCACCGTCGCGTCGCTGAGGCAAGCGACCAGTGCCGAAACCAACTGCGGCTCCTGCCGCGCGGAACTGGGGTCGCTGCTCGGCGATGCCGCAATCAAGGTGGCGGCAGAATGACCCTCGCGTCCTACGTCCAGCTCGTCGCACGCGGCACCGGGCGGGCGCGGCCCCTGACACGGGAGGAAGCCCACGCCGCGATGGACATCATCCTGTCGGGGCAGGCCGCACCGGAGGCGGTCGGGGCCCTGCTGATGGTCCTGCGCCTGCGCGGCGAGACTCCTGACGAGATCGCGGGTTTCACCGCGTCGATGCGCCATCACGTCGCGTCGGACCTGCCGCGCTTCGATCTGGACTGGCCCTGCTACGCCGCCGGGCGCACGCGTGGTGCGCCGCTTTTCCTGCTGGCCGCGCGGCTGGTCGGGCAGGCGGGGTACAGCGTCTCGCTGCATGGCTGGAACGCGCACCAGCAGACCTCGACTTCGGTCCGTGAATTCCTCGTGCCCCTGAAGATCACCACCAGCACCCGCGCGCGGATCAGCTATGCCCCGCTGGAGACGCTGTCGCCCGAGGCCTATGCGCTGCTGCGCCTGCGCGACGTTCTGGGGCTACGGTCCTGTATCAATACCGTTTTGCGGATGTGGAACCCCTCCGCCTCGCCGGCGACGGTTCAGGGGGTGTTCCACCCCAGCTATCGCAGCCTTCAGGCGAGTGCCGCGCGTCGTTTGGGGCAGCGGACCATGACCATCATCAAGGGTGGCGGCGGAGAGTTCGAGCGGCATCCCGGCAAGGATGTCGAGGTCTTCGGACTGCGCGAGGGCAAACATATCAGGATGGTGGCACCCGCGCTGATCGACGACACCCGTCGGCTGCATGATCCGGATCGCCCCGTCGATCTTGCGGCGCTCTGGCAGGGCAAGCAGATCGAGCCCTTTGCGCGGGCAACGATCATCGCAACGGCGGGTCTCGCACTCTGGACAGTCGGGGCAGCGCCCGACATCGCGCAGGCGGACAAGCTGGCCGGGCAGCTGTGGTCCGTCCGAATGACCCACGAAAGCATGTACGCATAAAAACCTTACCGCACCCTGCGCGCCGCGCCGAGCGAGTGATTGCCAAGATCTCAGAGAGGTTGGGCATGGGGCGCCCAATTGGGATCATCGATGCCGCCCGGACGGGGAAACAGGTGGTTGACCTCAGGTGCGGCGGGTTCGGCACAGGCGGCCTGTTCGGGGCCTTCGAATCGCCTGTCGGCTGCGGGCATCGCCTTTAAGATCGCCTCCGGCGTCAGCCAAGGCAGGGGGCCCCGCCATCGGATGCTCAGGGTCTGGGCAATTGTGCCGCCCCGATTTTGACATCCTCCTGCCCATCATCTGTCGGAAACCCGCGCTAGCCTGCACAAAACCGGGCGAAGGAGACTGATATGAGCGCGCATTCCCAAACCCCTCAGGAAGATTCCGCAAGCGAGATCGACCCCAATTCTCTGGCCGCGATCCGGAAACTTCTGGAAGCAGAGCCGGAGATCGCCCCGCAACCGGTGGAGCAGCGTGTTGCCGAAAAAGCTGCCGCTTCCGAGGCTCCTGCGTCCACTTCCCGCAAGAGCAGTGGCACGTCATCGTCGGCTCGGGCGACGAAGGCAGCCCCGGGTACCGGACGTGCGGCATTTGCAGAGTTGCCGCAGGACAACGAAACGGAAGGCCGGATGGCGCGGCTCAAGTCACGGGTGACGGGTTATCGCCCGACGGCGAGACATGTGGTGCTGGCCTGTGCTGCGTTGCTGATCCTGTTTCGGCCCTGGCTGGTCGCGGGCCTGCTGTTCCTCGGCATCTTCATCATCACGGGCATTTTCCTCGTTCTCGGGTATGACGGGTTCTGGCGCCGTGCGATGGCGGTAGCCCGCTGGCATGCTCGCCGCAATCCGGAGCGTTCGGTCGAATTACACCTGCGGCTCGACAATTTCGCGGTGAAGTTCGATGCCTTCCTTGATCGCTTTCCCGAAGGCACGGTGGACGGGCTCTATCTTCCCGATTTCGGCGATGTTGCAGAGGCCGAGGCGCGCCATGATGCGGCCCTTGACCGCCGGTTCGAGACGCTGCGGGAAACCGGCGTCTGAGCGAAAGGGTCAGCTGCGGCCTGCACAGGCTTGTATCCGTACCTCGAAGCCGCTACATCGCGGACGGAAAACCAAGGATAGGCGACATGGCAACCACGAATCCGCTTCAGTTCATCCAGCAGGTCCGCGCCGAGGTCGCCAAGGTGGTTTGGCCCACGCGGCGCGAGGTCATGCTGACCACGGTCATGGTGTTCATCCTCGCGGCGCTCACGGCGGTTTTCTTTGCCACGGTCGATATCATCATCCGTGGCGGGCTTCAGGCCGTGCTGAACGCATTCGGCTGATTGCCACCGGCAATCGCGACTTTCCCATTCCTCCCTTGAAACCCAGACCTTCGCGGGCTATTGCGCAGGCCTGACCTGAGCAGGGGCGTGCGGCGATTCGAGTTGCGCGCCGATTTTTTGTTCGGGAAAGCCGGGCAGCAGGCCCAAAGATATTTCGGAACTGGCGCAGACGCCCGGGCGCGCGCCGCAAGACAGGGACCAGAGATCAGATGGCAAAACGGTGGTATTCGGTCAGTGTCCTGTCGAACTTCGAGAAGAAGATCGCTGAGCAGATCCGCACATCCGTGACCGAACAGGGTCTCGAAGACCAGATCGACGAAGTACTGGTGCCGACCGAGGACGTGATCGAGGTCCGGCGCGGCAAGAAGGTCACCACGGAACGGCGATTCATGCCCGGTTACGTGCTGGTGCACATGGAAATGTCGGATGGTGGCTATCACCTAATCAACTCGATCAACCGCGTCACCGGTTTCCTGGGTCCGCAGGGCCGCCCGATGCCGATGCGCGATGCCGAAGTTCAGGCGATCCTGGGCCGCGTGCAGGAAGGCGAAGATGCGCCACGCACGCTGATCCATTTCGAGATCGGCGAGAAGGTCAAGGTCGCCGACGGCCCGTTCGAGGACTTCGATGGCATGATCGAGGAAGTCGACGAAGAGAACCAGCGCCTCAAGGTGTCGGTCTCGATCTTCGGTCGCGAGACGCCGGTCGAACTGGAATTCACGCAGGTCAACAAGCAAGGCTGATCCGGGCGCTGTGACGCTCCGGTCGGCGCGGAGCCGATATGGGCAAGGCCGATCCGAGGATTGACAGATATATCGCCAAGGACCGTCGTTGGCGGGACGAGTTGATCGCGCTGCGACGGCTGCTGCTGGCCGAGGATGAGGTGACCGAGGCGCTGAAATGGCGCAAGCCCTGCTATGCCGCCCACAACAGCAACTTCGCCATCATCGCAGCCGAGAAGAACGACGCGGTGTTGTCGTTCTTCAAGGGCGTGCTGATCGACGATCCGGCGGGCCTGCTGAAAACACCCGGTCCCAATACACGATCTGGCAAGGTGATAAGGTTCACCTCCACCGCAGAGATCGAAGCGGCGGCGCAGGATATCGCCGGGTTCATACGGCAGGCCATCGGGATCGAGAAGGAAGGCCGTACCGTCGACCTGCCCAAGGATGACTTCGACTATCCCGAGGCGCTGTTGGCTGCGTTCGAGCAGGATCCGGAGTTGCAGGCCGCCTTCGAGGCACTGACGCCGGGCCGACAGCGCGGGTACGTCCTGCATATCTCGGATGCCAGGCAGGAAGCGACCCGCCGGGCGCGGATCGCCAAGTGGCGCGACCCTATTCTGGAAGGGCGGGGGATGCACGACCGCTAGGACTTGCGCGGGGGCGGGGGGGCGTGTATAGGCCGCCTCTGTCGTGCTTTGCGCGACATTCAGATGTGGGAGGCGAGGGGGCCGCGGCACCCGGACCGGACCACGCAACACAAATCCCGACGGACGCGTCCGACGGGTGTTGAAAGGAGAAGGCCAATGGCCAAGAAACTCGTCGGCAAGATGAAGTTGCAAGTGAAGGCGGGGCAAGCCAACCCGTCCCCGCCCGTGGGTCCCGCACTGGGCCAGCGCGGCATCAATATCATGGAATTCTGCAAGGCGTTCAACGCCAAGACAGCCGATATGGAGCCGGGCGCCCCGTGCCCGACCGTGATCAGCTACTACCAGGACAAGTCCTTCACGATGGAAATCAAGACGCCCCCGGCGTCCTATTACCTCAAGAAGGCCGCCAAGCTGAAAGCCGGCGCCAAGACCCCCAGCCGTGAGATCGTGGGGTCCATCACCGCCAAGCAGCTGCGCGAGATCGCGGAAGCCAAGGCAGCCGATCTGAGCGCCAACGACGTCGAAGCGGCGATGAAGATCATCCTGGGCTCCGCCCGCTCTATGGGCATCGAGGTGAAATAAGATGGCAAAGCTTGGAAAACGTACAAAATCCGCCCGCGAAGCATTCGCAGGCAAGGAAAACCTGACCATCGAAGAAGCGGTGAAGATGATCAAGGCGAACTCGAACGTGAAGTTCGACGAAACCATCGAGATCGCGATGAACCTGGGCGTTGATCCGCGCCACGCCGACCAGATGGTGCGCGGCGTCGTCGGCCTGCCCAACGGCACCGGCAAGACCATGCGCGTCGCGGTCTTTGCCCGTGGGGCCAAGGCGGAAGAAGCGCTGAAGGCCGGAGCCGACATCGTCGGCGCAGAGGACCTGATGGAGACCGTTCAGTCGGGCAAGATCGAGTTCGACCGCTGCATCGCCACGCCCGACATGATGCCCATCGTGGGTCGTCTGGGCAAGGTGCTGGGCCCGCGCAACCTGATGCCGAACCCCAAGGTCGGAACCGTCACCATGGACGTCAAGGAGGCCGTCGAGGCCGCCAAGGGTGGCCAGGTACAGTTCAAGGCGGAAAAGGGCGGCGTCGTCCATGCAGGTGTCGGCAAGCTGTCGTTCGATGAGGCAAAGCTGGTCGAGAACGTGCGCGCCTTCGTCGGAGCCGTGGCCAAGGCCAAGCCGACGGGTGCCAAGGGTACCTACCTGAAGAAGATCAACCTGAGCTCCACCATGGGCCCGGGCGTGTCTGTCTCTGTCGAGAACGCCGCGAACGAGTGAGCGTCGGCTGAGGTTTCAAGGAAGGGGTGCCGCATTGTTCGGCGCCCCTTTTTTTTTGTTAAGGTCGGTCGGAGGTGTTGCCCCTCGAAGTACCGCGCGTTGTGTGTATTTCCGCAACGGTGATGAATATTGACGCAGGCCGGAAAACATGCATGATCGTTTTTCAGCCAAAGCTCCTTTTCAGGGCTTGGAAATCCCCCGCCAAGAGTTTAGTCCCCTCCCTAAGCACATTGCGCGATTCGTCGCGCTTTTGTGCTTTTCGTCCGAGACGGCGGGTGATGGGCCAAATCCATCATAATTCCTGCCTGAGACGGGAAACGGCAGATTTTCTTCGGATCGTCCAACCGGACTTTCCGCAGCGATGCGCAGGACCCCGTAAGGACCCGATTGTCGGGACTTTTAGTTCCGGCAGAACTGAGCCGGAGGGTCAAACCCCTCCCTTACTGGAGTGAAACTGTGGATAGAGCACAAAAAGAACAGTTGGTCGACGAACTCGGCCAGATCTTTGAAAGCTCTGGCGTCGTTGTGGTCAGCCACTACGTCGGTTTGACAGTTGCCGAAATGCAGGACCTTCGCGCGCGTGCTCGTGACGCCGGGGGGGCCGTGCGTGTTGCCAAGAACAGGCTCGCCAAGATCGCCCTTGAAGGAAAGCCCTGCGCAAGCATCGCCGACCTTCTGACGGGCATGACCGTTCTCACCTTTTCCGAGGATCCTGTGGCTGCGGCCAAGGTTGCTCAGGACTTTGCCAAGACGAACCCCAAGTTCGTCATCCTTGGCGGGGCCATGGGAGAGAACGCGTTGGACGCCGCCGGTGTCGAAGCCGTGTCCAAGATGCCGTCGCGCGAGGAGCTCATTGCTTCCATCGTCGGCTGTATCGGGGCACCCGCTGCAAACATCGCCGGGGCCATTGGCGCACCTGCAAGCAACATCGCATCCATCCTGTCCACGATCGAGGACAGGGCGGCCGCGTAACGCGCAACATCGTCAAGCTGGCGTTCGGGTTGTAAACCGGCGTTGGAACACACATATCGTTAAAACGGAAAGAGCTGAACATGGCTGATCTGAAGAAACTGGCAGAAGAGATCGTTGGTCTGACCCTGCTTGAAGCACAAGAACTGAAAACAATCCTCAAGGACGAATATGGCATCGAGCCCGCAGCTGGCGGCGCCGTGATGATGGCCGGTCCTGCTGACGGCGGTGCCGCAGCCGAGGAAGAGAAGACCGAATTCGACGTCGTTCTGAAGAACGCCGGCGCCTCCAAGATCAACGTGATCAAGGAAGTTCGCGGCATCACCGGTCTTGGCCTGAAAGAAGCCAAGGACCTGGTTGAAGCCGGCGGCAAGATCAAGGAAGGCATCCCGAAAGCGGAAGCTGAAGAGATCAAGGGCAAGCTGGAAGCAGCAGGCGCAGAAGTCGAACTGGCGTAAGCCAGTTGCAGCGGGGGTCGTTTTCTTTGAAAGAAAACGGTCGGAATTCTTCAAGAATTCCGATTTCCCCGTAGAAAAAATGGCTGGATGGGGAGGTTTCCCTGTCCAGCCAAACCTGTCTTGAAGGGTGCTTTCGCGCAAAGCACCCTTCTGGAGAGGTCCTCATGGTCGGAAGGGTTGCGGTGGGACGCAGCCCAAGAATTGACCGGGACGTCCCGCTCTTAGGCCCGCGCCTCACGCCCCCGGTGAGGTACGCGGCCCGCAAGAGACACGAAAGGTGACACGACACATGGCACAATCCTTCCTTGGCCAGAAACGTCTTCGTAAATATTATGGCAAAATCCGCGAAGTGCTGGAGATGCCGAACCTCATCGAGGTTCAGAAATCCTCATACGACCTGTTCCTGAACTCCGGCGATGCCGAGACCCCGACGGATGGCGATGGCATCCAGGGCGTGTTTCAGTCGGTCTTCCCGATCAAGGACTTCAACGAGACCTCCGTGCTGGAGTACGTGAAGTACGAGCTTGAAAAGCCCAAGTACGACGTCGAGGAATGCCAGCAGCGCGACATGACCTACAGCGCACCTCTCAAGGTGACGCTGCGCCTCATCGTGTTCGATGTGGACGAGGATACCGGCGCGAAGTCGGTAAAGGATATCAAGGAACAGGACGTGTTCATGGGCGACATGCCCCTGATGACGCCGAACGGCACGTTCATCGTGAACGGCACCGAGCGGGTGATCGTCTCCCAGATGCACCGCTCTCCCGGCGTGTTCTTCGACCACGACAAGGGCAAGACCCACTCTTCGGGCAAGCTGTTGTTCGCCTGCCGGATCATCCCCTATCGCGGCTCCTGGCTCGATTTCGAATTTGACGCCAAGGACATCGTCTTTGCGCGCATCGACCGTCGCCGCAAGCTTCCCGTGACGACCCTGCTATATGCCCTCGGCATGGATCAGGAAGACATCATGAACGCCTATTACAACACGATCACCTACACGCTTAAGAAGAACAAGGGCTGGGTCGCCCCGTTCTTCCCCGACCGCGTGCGCGGCACCCGCCCGACCTATGACATCGTGGATGCCAAGACGGGCGATGTGCTGTTCGAGCACGGCAAGACGGTCACGCCCCGCGCGGTCAAGCAGTTGATCGACGAAGGCAAGGTCAAGGAACTGCTGCTGCCGTTCGAGCATATCGCAGGCAAGTTCGTGGCCCGCGACATCATCAACGAGGAAACCGGTGCGATCTATGTCGAGGCAGGTGACGAGCTGACGCTGGAGCACGACAAGGACGGCACGCTGATCGGCGGCACCGCGAAGGAGCTGATCGACGCAGGCATCACCGAGATCCCGCTGCTGGACATCGACAACGTCAATGTCGGTCCCTACATGCGCAACACGATGAACAACGACAAGAACATGAACCGCGACACCGCGCTCATGGACATCTACCGCGTGATGCGTCCGGGCGAGCCGCCCACCGTTGAGGCCGCGTCCAACCTCTTCGACACGCTGTTCTTCGATAGCGAGCGCTATGACCTCTCCGCCGTGGGCCGTGTGAAGATGAACATGCGTCTGAATCTCGACGCCGATGACACGCAGCGTACCCTGCGCCGCGAAGACATCGTCGCCTGCGTCAAGGCGCTGGTCGATCTGCGCGACGGGCGCGGCGACATCGACGACATCGATCACCTCGGCAACCGCCGGGTGCGCTCTGTCGGCGAGCTGATGGAGAATCAGTACCGCGTCGGCCTCCTGCGGATGGAGCGCGCGATCAA
>JBBSJO010000063.1:0-19968 GCA_038257185.1 Rhodobacterales bacterium
CTGGGGCAGTTTATCACCGTGAAATCGGCCACGAACTCGTCCAGCGCCTCGCGTTCCGGGCGGCGCAGCATGGGGCGAATGAACAGGCCATGCCAGGCCAGCTCCGTCACCATGCGCACGTTGATCGCGTGCTTGGGGTCCGCTCCGCCCACGAGATCCTGCACGAAGTAGTCGCGACCCTTCATATGGGCGATCATGTCGGTGTAGAGCGCATCAAAGCCCTCGGGCGACATGGCGGCATTGTTTTCCCACCAGATCTTTTCGGCGACGCTGTCGGTCTTGACCACGTGTTTGTCCTTGGGGGACCGACCGGTGAACTTGCCGGTAGTCACAAGAAAGGTGCCGCCCTTGCCCAAAGTGCCCTCGCCGCGGGTGAGCGCGGCTTCGATCAGAGCAGGTTCCATCAGGTTGTAATAGACATGGCCCAGCCCGTCGATCTGTTGATCTTCGAGGCGGAACTGCGGGTTGACCCGGCCTGTTGTCATGTCTTGTCTCCTTTGGGTGCGCGCAGCGCGGCGCGCTTAAACTGGGCTTGCCGGGCCTCGGGCCCGTGACCTCCGGGGCCATGATGCGCCTCTTACCACGAGGGTTCGAGGCATGAACAGGCAGCTTTGCCCGAGTTAGCGCCACCATCGTAATTCTTGTCCTTTTGGTTCCGAAACGCGCGCCAGTAGCCGCGATCAGAATGACACCGTGGAGGTGAAAGTGCGGCAATTTAGCCATTCCTAACCATATTGTGGCGGAATTGGGACACAGAACCACAGCGATTCGCACTTAGAGATTGATTCGATAGTCGAAACTGGTGATCAATGACCCAAAATCAAAAAACGATTATTGGGCAGCACAAGGGAAAAACAGGCAATGTCAAAAATTGCATTGGTGGACGACGACAGGAACATCCTGACGTCTGTGTCGATGACTCTCGAAGCCGAAGGTTTCGAGGTGGAAACCTATAATGACGGGCAGGCGGCGCTCGACGCGTTCAACAAGAAGCTGCCGGATATGGCCGTTCTGGACATCAAGATGCCGCGCATGGACGGGATGGACCTGCTCCAGCGGCTGCGCCAGAAGACGGCGATGCCGGTGATCTTCCTCACGTCCAAGGATGACGAAATCGACGAGGTTCTCGGCCTGCGCATGGGGGCCGATGACTACGTCAAGAAGCCGTTCAGCCAGCGCTTGCTGGTCGAGCGGATCCGCGCGCTTTTGCGGCGTCAGGACGCGGTCGAAACCGGCGAGGTCGGCGACACCGAGGAGACCAAGGTGATGGAACGTGGCGAGTTGCGGATGGACCCGCTGCGCCATGCGGTCAGCTGGAAGGGCAAGGACGTGTCGCTGACGGTGACCGAATTCCTGCTGCTTCAGGCCCTGGCACAGCGCCCCGGCTTCGTGAAGTCGCGGGATCAGTTGATGGACGTGGCCTATGACGATCAGGTCTATGTCGACGACCGCACCATCGACAGCCACATCAAGCGGCTGCGCAAGAAGATGCGCACCGCCGACGACGAGTTCTCGGCGATTGAGACGCTCTACGGTATCGGTTACAGATACAACGAAGAGTGAGCAGAAGCGATGGCGCTGGCCGAAAGGAGCTTTGTGCGGGATCTGGCACCACCCCCGACGCGGGATGGCGATGTTGTGCTTGGCGACGATTGGGTCTCCCCGGGCAGCGCTGCGCCCGATGAGCTGCGGGTCAGCCGGGAGCGGCGGAGCCTGTTCTCGCTCCGTGCCTCCCCTCTGACGCGCAAGATCATCACGTTCAACCTGATTGCGCTGAACGTGCTGGTCGCGGGTATCCTCTATCTCAACTCCTCTCGGGACTCCCTCGCGGTGCAGCGCGCCGCTTCGCTGGTATCCGAAGCGGAACTCATCTCCGACGTGTTCGAGGCACAATTGCCTACGGGCGCGCCCGTCAACCTTGCCACCGGAGACGGTGTGGATGTCGTGGCGACGCTGGAGGCATTGGACCTGCGCAGCGGAATCGAAGTTTTCGTCTACGACCCGACCGAGACCCTGATCGCGACTTCCGAAGGGCGTCTCGCGGTTCAGGACACCAACGGCGTGCCGAAGGCTGCCGATCGCACGTTGATGATTGATGGGCTGAACTGGCTCTGGACCGTGGTCTCGTCGCCGTTCCGTAGCGATCCGACCCAGACGGAAGCCACCCCCATCGAAGACAAGCTGAAATCGATGGTGCAAGCCAGCCTCAAGGGTGGCACGATGATCGAACACAATGTAGACGCTTCGGGTGGCACGCTCTTTACCGTCATGACGCCGATCATTCAGGGCGGAAATGCCGTCGGCGTCGTCGCCATTGCGTCCGCTGCGGGCGAAATCGACAAGCTGGTGCGCGGCGAACGCGAGCGGGTGTTGCAGATGTTCGTGATCGCGACGCTGGTCTCCATCGGTCTCAGCCTCGTGCTGGCCTCCACCATCGCCAACCCGCTGGCCGATCTGGCTGCGGCCGCGCAACTGGGCCGCGACAAGGATGCACGCAAGATCAATCCCGGACGTATCCGCATTCCCGATCTGACGGCCCGTCCTGATGAAATCGGGCGGCTGTCGGGTGCGCTGCGCGGGATGGTATCGGCGCTTTACAACCGGATCGACGGCAACGAACAGTTCGCCGCGGATGTAGCACACGAGATCAAGAATCCGCTGGCCTCGCTGCGGTCCGCCGTGGGCACGCTGCGGATGATCAAGCGCGATGACCAGCGCGAGAAGCTGCTGGATGTCATCGACCACGATGTGCGGCGTCTGGACCGGCTTGTCAGCGACATCTCCAACGCCTCCCGGCTCGACAGCGAGCTGGTGAAGGAAGAGGAAGAGCCCTTTGACCTGCTCCACATGCTGGGCAACCTTGGCCAGTATCTGGGCCAAGAAGCCAAGGCTAAGGGGATCGACTTCATCACCGATCTGCCATCCAAGCCGATCACGGTGCACGGGCTGGAAGCACGACTGGCGCAGGTTTTCGTCAACCTGATCACAAATGCGATTTCCTTCTGCGAAGACGGCGATGCGATCCGTGTCTGGGCGCGGAAGCGGGAAAACCGGGTGTTGATCGTTGTTGAGGATACCGGTCCCGGCATCCCTGATCAGGCGCTGTCGAAGATCTTCCAGCGATTCTATTCGCAGCGTCCTGAAGAGCATTTCGGCAACAACTCGGGCCTCGGTCTTGCGATCTCCAAGCAGATCGTTGAAGCACATGGCGGCGTGATCTGGGCGGAAAACATCCGCCCGACGGAGGCGGACATCACTTCCGAACCTCTTGGCGCGCGGTTCGTCGTGGGCTTGCCGACCTGACCCGTGTCGGGCCGCGTTCCCCCGGTGCCACCAGGTTTGCCATCTGAAATCCTGCACGCGACTACCGTGGCCATGAACGGGCGGGGCGTGCTGATCCTCGGCCCATCTGGCTCCGGCAAATCGGCGCTGGCTTTGCAGTTGATCGCATTCGGCGCGATCCTCGTCTCCGACGACCGGACCGAAATAACGCGTTCCGACGATCGCCTTACCGCTTCCGTCCCGCCAAGTATCGCGGGCCTAATAGAAGCGCGCGGGGTCGGGATTCTCTGGGCTGAACATGCGGGACCGGTGCCGCTGGGCCTGATCGTCGATCTCGGGCAGCCCGAAGCGGGCAGGCTGCCCCAGCGACACGAACACACTCTGCTGGGGCTGACATTGCCTTGCCTTCACAATCCGGCCAACATGCATTTCGCCGCGGCAATTCATGTCTATATGAGGGGCAGCCGGAAAGAACCCGCATGACCCAGAACCGAAACCCCGATGTCGTTCGACCCATGCCGCTGCAGCGGCGGTTCGTGCTTGTCACGGGGCCGTCCGGTGCTGGCCGGTCCTCGGCGCTCAACGTGCTGGAAGATGCGGGCTTCGAGGCCATCGACAACCTGCCGCTGCACCTGCTGCCCGCCCTTATGGACGGATCCGGACAGGACCGGTCCGTTGCACTCGGCATCGACACCCGCAACCGCCACTTCTCGACCGATGCGGTGATCGACCTTTTGGCGCAACTTCGGACGCGGCCCGACCTCGCGGTCGATCTGCTCTACCTCGATTGTGCAACCGAGACACTGCTGCGGCGCTATTCCGAGACGCGGCGGCGGCATCCCCTCGCGCCTGCGGATCAGCCGGCGAACGGCATCCGGCGCGAACAGGATCTGCTGCGCCCGCTCCGGGGCCGTGCCGACGTGCTGATCGACACGACGAACCTCAACATCCACCAATTGCGCGAGGAGGTGGAGCATTGGTTCGCCCCCGGTGGCAAGCATCACCTGAGCGTTTCGGTGCAGTCGTTTTCCTACAAGCGGGGACTGCCCCGCAGCGTGGACATGGTGCATGACTGCCGTTTCCTGCGGAACCCGCACTGGAATGAAAAGCTGCGCGCATTGAATGGAACCGATGCCGCCGTGGCGCAGTATGTGGCGGATGACCCCCGCTTTGCGGAGTTCGCGGAAAAGGTGCTCGACCTCAGCCTGCTGCTGCTTCCGGCCTATCAGGAAGAGGGGAAGTCGCATTTCTCCATCGCCTTCGGCTGTACCGGCGGGCAGCACCGTTCCGTTACCATGGCCGAACGCCACGCTTTGAGCCTTGCGGAGCAAGGCTGGCAAGTGTCAATTAGGCATCGCGAGCTGGACCGCCAGCACCCTCAAGAGGCGAATACGTGATCGGTATTGTCATCGTTGCACATGGTGGACTGGCGGGGGAATACCTCAACGCGATCGAACATGTGGTCGGCAGCCAGCATGGGGTGCGCGCCATCGCCATTCAGGCAGACCACGACCGTGCCGCGAAGGAACGCGAGATCTGCACCGCTGCCGACGAGGTGGATCAGGGATCGGGTGTGGTCGTGGTGACGGACCTCTTCGGGGGATCGCCCTCCAACCTCAGCCTGCTGGCCTGTCGGCCGGAAAACCGCCGCATCATCTACGGGGCGAACCTGCCGATGCTGATCAAGCTGGCGAAGTCCCGCCATCTGGAGGTGCCGGATGCGGTGCGGGCGGCGCTCGCGGCTGGAAAGAAGTACATCGACAGCCAGAATGTCAGCGCAAGCTAAAGGCCTTGATTCCATGACCGACGTTTCTCTCAAGATCATAAATGAAAAGGGCCTGCACGCCCGCGCCTCCGCCAAACTGGTGGAGGTCGTCGAAGCATTTGACGCGCGCGCCGAGGTCAGCAAGGATGGATTGTCCGCCAGCGGCGACAGCATCATGGGCCTTTTGATGTTGGCAGCCTCGCGCGGAACGACTATTGACGTTCAGACTTCCGGTCCGGATGCCGATGCGCTGGCCGAGGCGCTGGCGGCACTGGTGGCCGACAAGTTCGGAGAAGGCTACTGACGGATCGAAAAGCGGCCCGGAAGAGGATGATCCCAGTTGGTGGATGAGACACATTCCATGAAGGCGGCCGACAGGGCAGGGCAGGGTGGCGGCACTCTGCACCTCAGCAAGTACGACCGGCGCAGCCTGTCCTATGCTTCGACCTTCCAGGACCCGGTCAAATCGCGTGTCATCAGCCTGATCGAATACATGACGGGCAAGATGACGATCCTGAGACTGGTAAGGGAGTTCGAGCGCCGTGGCGCGCCGTCCGGCCAGGATTTCTGGCGCGCGGCCCTGGACACCATGGGCATCGAGCTGACGACGCCACAGGCCCAGTTGCAGCGTATCCCGAAGACCGGCCCGGTGGTCGTCGTGGCCAATCACCCCCATGGCATGGTGGACGGCATGATCTTCGGCGATCTGATCGGTCGGGTGCGCACCGATTACCGCATCCTGACCCGCTCGCTGCTGACCTCCATCGACGAAGTCGCAGGCAGCTTCATGATCCCGGTGCCCTTTCCCCATGACCCCGACGCGCAGCGCAAGGGCGTCGAGATGCGCGCGCGCGCCATGGCACACCTCAAGTCGGACGGTGTCGTGGCGTTGTTTCCTTCCGGTGTGGTCGCCACCTCCGAAAGCTGGTTCGGACCGGCGGTGGAAGCGGAATGGAATGTGTTCACCGCCAAGATCATCCGACGTTCCGGGGCCACCGTGATCCCGATCAAATTTCCGGGCCAGAACAGCCGCGCCTACCAGATCGCCAACAAGCTGAGCCCGATGCTGCGGCAGGGCCTCTTGCTGCACGAGATCGTCCATGCCTGCAACAAGCCGCAGGCCCCCATCGTCGGTCACCCGATCCCCCAGGCGGAAATCGACAGGCGCGCGGACGACCCGCGTAACTTCATGGCTTGGCTGCGAGAACAGACGCTGGCACTGAAGGACTGACTTCTTCCCTCTTTTTGGCCTTAAATATTCCCGGGGGTCCGGGGGCAGCGCCCCCGAAATCGAAGCCTGCGATCAGCGCGTCGGCACCGGCGTGTCACCACGATAATCGTAGAACCCGCGCTGCGTCTTGCGTCCCAGCCACCCGGCTTCGACGTATTTGGTCAGCAGCGGGCAGGGCCGGTACTTGGTATCCGCAAGCCCGTCGTGCAGCACGTTCATGATCGCAAGACAGGTATCCAGCCCGATGAAATCGGCAAGCTCCAGCGGCCCCATCGGATGATTGGCCCCGAGTTTCATCGAATCGTCGATAGATTTCACCGATCCCACCCCTTCATAAAGCGTATAGACCGCCTCGTTGATCATCGGCATCAGGATCCGGTTGACGATGAAGGCGGGAAAATCCTCGGCGCTGGCGGCGGTCTTGCCGAGCCGGTCCACGACTTCCTTGCAGGCGGCGTAGGTCGGCTCGTCCGTGGCGATGCCCCGGATCAGTTCGACCAGTTGCATCACCGGCACGGGGTTCATGAAGTGGAAACCCATGAACTTTTCTGGCCGGTCGGTGCGGGACGCCAGCCGCGTGATGGAGATCGAGGAGGTGTTGGAGGTCAGGATCGTCTCCGGTTTCAGATGCGGCAGCAGGTCCTCGAAGATCGCCTGCTTGACCGTCTCTCGCTCGGTCGCGGATTCGATAATCAGGTCGCAATCGCCCAGGTCCGCCAGCTTCGGCGTGGTGGTGATGCGGGCAAGCGCATCCTTCTGCTCTTCGGCAGTAATCTTCTTGCGGCTGACCTGCCGGTCCATGTTCCCGGTCATCACCTGCATCGCCTTCTCCAGCGCCTCGGTGCTGACATCCGCCAGCCGGACATCATAGCCGGCCAGCGCCATCACATGGGCGATACCGTTGCCCATCTGCCCGGCGCCGACGATACCGATTGTCTGGATCTTCATGGCTGCATCCCTTGCTTTTGCTGGGACACAATAGGGCGCTGTGGCAATGGCCCGCAAGGGCGGGCGTTCGTGAAAACTCGCGGCAAATTCAGCGGTTAACCGAATCACAGGTGTCGCCGGGGCATGGTGGCTTCGGGTGAGAAAAATGAGGTGGGTGAGATGACCTATGATGTGTTGGGGCCGAAGGCCCTGGACTATTTGCCGTGCCGCTACGGATCTTCAAAACTGTTGTTCCGGGGCCCACGCCGCAATCTGGCGAAACCATACATGGCGTTCCTGGGCGGGACAGAGACTTACGGCAAGTTCGTCGAAAAGCCGTACCCGGCCCTTGTGGAGGAACGACTGGGCGCGACCTGCATGAATTTCGGGGTGCCCAACGGGGGGGTGGATGCATTTGTGCATGACCCGGCCGTGCAACGGGCAAGCGAGGAAGCGCAGGTCACTGTTGCCCAGGTGATGGGGGCGCAAAACATGAGTAACCGGTTCTATTCGGTGCATCCGCGCCGCAACGACCGGTTCGTGCAGGCCTCTGCCCTGCTCAGGACGATCTACGGCGAAGTCGATTTTGCGGATGTCAACTTCACCAAGCATATGCTGAGTCGGCTATTTCTGGTCTCGCCGGAGCGTTTTGCCACCGTTCGGGAAGAGCTGCAGCGTGCCTGGGTGGCGCGGATGCGGCTTCTCCTCAAGGCCGCGTCAGGCAAGACCGTTCTGCTGTGGTTCGCAGGCCACGCGCCGCAGTCTCGCGATCAGGCCCCCGCAGAGAACGGTGATCTGGGTGCCGATCCGCTTTTCGTGACTCGCGAGATGGTGGATATGGTTCGCTCCGAAGCCACAGCCTATGTCGAGGTCGCCTGTTCCGCCGATGCGATCAAGGCGGGCACCGAAGGTATGATCTTCAGTGAGATGGAAACGCCCGTGGCACAGCAGATGATGGGACCGGCGGCACATGCCGAGGCTGCCGAGGCACTGGTGCATGTCTTGCGGCAATTGCTTTGAGCTGAAGAAGCCGGAGGGAAGAATGGCCCGCCGATGTCGGCGGGCCATTGGTCTTCAGGTCGCACTCCCGGTTTGTCTCAGAGCTTTTCGATCAATTCCGGCACGGCCTCGAAGAGGTCCGCGACAAGGCCGAAATCCGCAACCTGGAAGATCGGCGCCTCCTCGTCCTTGTTGATTGCCACGATGATCTTGCTGTCCTTCATCCCCGCAAGGTGCTGGATTGCACCGGAGATACCGACCGCCACGTAGAGCGCGGGGGCCACGACCTTGCCGGTCTGACCGACTTGCCAGTCGTTCGGGGCATAGCCGGAGTCGACGGCTGCGCGCGACGCGCCGACGGCTGCGCCGAGCTTGTCCGCCAGCTTCTCGATCAGCGCGAAGTCATCTTGGGAACCGACACCGCGACCGCCGGAAACAACCACACCAGCCGAGGTCAGTTCGGGACGGTCGCTTGCGGCCACCTTGTCTTCGACCCATTCCGACAGGCCGGGGTTCTCGGCGGCAGAGATTGTCTCGACAGACGCCGAGCCACCCTCACCTGCCGCATCGAAGGTGGACGTGCGGAAGGTGATGACCTTCTTGGCGTCCTTCGACTTCACGGTCTGGACCGCGTTGCCGGCATAGATCGGACGCTCGAAGGTGTCCGCATCCACGACACCGGAGGCGTCGGAGATGATCTGCACGTCAAGCAGGGCCGCCACGCGGGGCATCACGTTCTTGGCGTCGGTCGTGGCGGGGGCGACGATGTGGTCGTAGTCACCGGCCAGCGCAACGATCAGCGCCGCGGTCGATTCCGCCAGGCGGTGGCCCAGTGTCGGGTCTTCGGCGACCAGCACTTTGCTGACACCGTCGATCTTGGAGGCACTTTCGCCAGCGGCTGCCGCATGGGCCCCGCAACACAGCACGGTCACCTCGCCCAGCGATTTGGCGGCGGTCACGGCCTTGGCGGTGGCATCCATCGCCAGTTCGCCATCGGTCACTTCTGCAAGGAGGAGTACAGCCATTACACGGCCCCCACTTCTTTGAGTTTCGCCACGAGTTCATCGACCGAACCCACCTTGATCCCGGCGGCACGCGCCTCTGGCTCGACCGTTTTCACGATCTCAAGACGGTTGGAAATGTCGACGCCGTAGTCTTCGGGCGTCTTCTCATCCATCGGCTTTTTCTTGGCCTTCATGATATTGGGCAGCGAGGCATAGCGCGGCTCGTTCAGGCGCAGGTCCACGGTCACGACCGTCGGCATCGTCACCTTGATCGTCTGCAAACCGCCGTCGACTTCGCGCGTCACCACGGCGTGGTCGCCGTCGATGGTCACTTCCGAGGCGAAGCTGGCCTGCGACCAGCCCAGCAGTGCTGCCAGCATCTGGCCCGTCGCGTTCATGTCGTTGTCGATCGCCTGCTTGCCACACAGCACGAGGCCCGGCTTTTCCTCGTCCACGATGGCCTTGAGGATTTTCGCAACCGCAAGCGGTTCGATGTCGTTGTGCACGTCGTCCGTCGCCACCACCAGAATCGCGCGGTCCGCGCCCATCGCGAGGGCCGTGCGCAGGGTTTCCTGCGCCTGCTTCACGCCGATGGAGACCACGACGATCTCTTCCGCCTGGCCCGCTTCCTTCAGGCGGATTGCCTGCTCGACGGAAATCTCGTCGAAGGGGTTCATCGACATCTTCACGTTGGCAAGATCAACACCCGATCCGTCCGCTTTGACGCGAACCTTCACGTTGTAGTCGATCACGCGTTTGACAGGCACCAAAACCTTCATGTGCGTCTCTCTCCTTGGTTGCGGACCGTCCGAAAGGATCGGTCCCTTTCAATCTCTGCTGCGTGGTTTAGCGAATGCATCCACGCTGAAACAGGGCAAAATCGGCATCTGCGGCAACAAGGACGCCGCGTTTCGGGGTGTTAGCGCAAAAGGTCGGTCATTGCCGGTTTGCACCGGGGACCCAGAGCACATCATCCTTGCCGCCGTTGTTGGCCATTCTGGCGGCGACGAAGAACCAGTCGCTGAGGCGATTGAGGTAGAGCATCGCGGCCTCGTTGATCGGCGCGTCGCCTGCCAACAGCACGGCGAGCCGTTCCGCGCGGCGCGCCACCGTGCGGCAGACATGCAGATGAGCGGCCAGTGCCGCGCCCCCCGGCAGGATGAAGCTGCGCAGCGGTTCCAGCTCTGCGGTCATCACGTCCATTTCGCGTTCCAGCCGGTCGACCTGCGCCGAGGTCATGCGCAGGGGTGGATATTCAGCGTCCTTGTCGGCAGCCATGTCGGGGCGGCACAGGTCCGCGCCGAGGTCGAAGAGGTCGTTCTGGATCCGCGACAGGGCGATGTCCGTTTCCCCCGTCGCCTCCAATCGGGCCACACCGACGAAGGCATTGAGTTCGTCCGTCGTGCCGTAGGCCGCGACGCGGGCATCGTATTTGGCGACGCGGTCGCCGTTGCCAAGCGCCGTGGTGCCGCCGTCGCCGGTCCTTGTATATATCTTGTTCAGAACGACCATCAGCCAGTCCCCTTGCGCAGCCAGACGTAGGCAACGATCAGCAGCACCGCGATGAATTGCGCGATGATGCGCAGACGCATGATCTTGTTGGCATTGCGCTTGTTGAACGCCCCGCCGCCCGCAAAGCCTCCGAGACCGAACATCAGGACCACGACGACCGCCAGCACGGCGATGACGACGATGATAAAGAGCGGGTCATCAAACATGAGCTATCCTTCGTTGCACCGCGAGATGTAGCGGGAAGGGACGGCAACGCAACCTTTTTCACTTCGAAAGGACCCAGTCCAGCGCCCAGGTCGGCAGGATGCGCCGGAGTATGCCGGAGATATAGGTGGGGGTCGTGACATAGTACCGCGCCCTTGGTCGTGGCGATTCGAGGGCGTGGATCAGTCTGGCAGTGACGGCAGAGGCGGGCAGTTCAAACCGCGCCTTCTTCACCGAGTCGTAGAGCCGCGTGCGCAGTTGGCTTTCGTACTGGTCCGCGCGGGCGGAAGATTTCCAGTCGATCCACTTCTCGAAGGCGAGGATCGAGTTGGCGCGGAATGCGGTGGTGATCGGGCCGGGTTCGATCAGCACGATTTGGAGGGGCGTGTCGGCCATCTCCATGCGCAGGGTATCGGTCAGGCCTTCGAGTGCGAATTTGGTGGCGGTATAGGCCCCGCGCCAAGGCATGGTTATCAGGCCAAGCACGGAGGAACACTGCACGATGCGGCCGTGGCCCTGGGTGCGCATCACCGGGATGACGGCGCGGGTCAGGGTGTGCCAGCCAAAGAAGTTGGCCTCGAAGATCGCCCGCAGCGCGTCGGTCGGCAGGTCTTCTGTCGCCCCCGGAATGGCATAGGCGCCGTTGTTGTAAAGCGCGTCCAGTGTGCCACCCGTCGCCGCAAGTACCTCTTGCAGCGCGCTGTGGATGCTGGCCTCGTCAGCGTAGTCCAGCAGCGGGGCCTCGAAGCCCTCGTCGCGCAACCGGTCGCAATCGGCCGGTTTGCGGCAGGAGGCGAACACCCGCCAGCCCCGGGCGCGCAGGGTATGGGCCGCGTCATGCCCGATGCCACTGGAACAACCGGTAATCAGGATCGTCTTGCCGGACATGAAAAAGGCCCCCGTGTTGGAGGCCTTTCATTGCGCGTCACTGCCGGGAAGGCAATGGGGGCGCTCAGCCGCCGACGAGCAGGAAATCGGCCATCCAGCCTTCCGTGCCACCATCGAGGGGGCGCATCATGACCCAGCCGTCGCCGTTGTCGACCAGCACCTCGACCGCATCGCCACGGTTCAGTTTGGTGACCACCTCGTAATCCGTACCCGGGCCCCCCCGCACGTTCACGGTGTTGCCCGTGACGGTGCGGACATCGCCCTGCGCGGACGTCAAGCTGGCGGGCTGGGCCGCCAAACCGGTGTCGTTCGGCACGATCAGGCTGGGGATGATGGCGGGCGTGTTGGCGGAACTGAGGCTTGCATCCACGTTGACCGGCACGCCGATGACGTCATCGACACTGGTCGTCTCGGCAAGGGCTTCTTCAGGGGCAGGCTCGTCCAGCACTTCCTTGAGGGTCGTGAGATTCAGCGAAACGCGTGTCACGGTATCGTTCAGCGGCGGATCAGTGTCGATCACGGGCTTCTTCGCTGCCACGACTGTTGGCGCCGTGGCAGGCGTCTGGGTTTCGGTGACTGGTTCCGCAAGGGCCACGCGTTGGCTGACCGGCTCGAAATCGGCACCGCCGCTCATTTCGTAAAAGGCCCAGCTCAGAAACCCGAAAGTCAGCAGAATAAACTTCTTCATCGTAGAAAACCCCGAAACGCCCCCGTCGGGGATGCAACGCAATACCCCTCCAGTTGGTTCAATAACAAAAATCGGACACCACTGGCAGGGGGAAATGCAAAAACATGTTCCAGTGGCCGCAGTGCCGCACAAGTGCCTGGCCGGGCGGCGGGTTCTGCATTCAGGCGCTTGCCGCATGAGCCCCCCTTGGCTACACAGCGGTCATGTCAGACGTTACCGATCCTCCCCCTCTCGACCCGCGCAATCCCACAGAACCGCTGCTGCGCGCGCTGGGGGATCGCTATCTGACCTATGCGCTCTCCACGATCATGCACCGCGCCCTGCCGGACGCCCGCGACGGGTTGAAGCCGGTGCATCGGCGGATCCTCTATGCGATGCGCGAGTTGCGGCTGGCCTCCAACGGCGGGTTTCGCAAGTCGGCCAAGATCAGCGGCGACGTGATGGGCAACTACCACCCGCACGGCGATGCGGCGATCTATGACGCGATGGCGCGGCTGGCGCAGGATTTCAACGTCCGTTATCCGCTGGTCGACGGTCAGGGGAACTTCGGCAATATCGACGGGGACAACCCGGCGGCCTCAAGGTACACCGAGGCGCGCATGACGGCCGTCGCCGAGGCGATGCTGGAGGGGCTGAACGAGAACGCGGTCGACTTCCGCGACAACTACGACGGAACGTTGACCGAACCCGTGGTGCTGCCCGCGCAGTTCCCGAACCTGCTGGCGAATGGTTCAAGTGGCATTGCCGTGGGCATGGCCACAAACATCCCGCCACACAATATCGCAGAGCTTTGCGAGGCCTGCATTCACCTGATCAAGACGCCGGATGCGCGGGATGACACCCTGCTGAATTACGTGCCCGGTCCGGACTTTCCCACGGGCGGCATCATCGTGGAGCCGCGCGAGAATATCGCGACAGCCTACCGGACCGGGCGCGGCTCCTTCCGTCTGCGCTGCCGCTGGGAGGTGGAGGATCTGGGCCGTGGCCAGTGGCAGATCGTGGTCACGGAAATCCCCTATCAGGTGCAGAAATCCAGGCTGATCGAGAAGATCGCAGAGTTGATCCAGACCAAGAAGATCCCGATTCTGGGCGATGTGCGCGACGAAAGCGCCGAGGACGTGCGCCTGATCATCGAACCGCGGTCGCGGTCGGTGGATGCGGAAATGCTGATGGGCATGCTTTACCGCAATTCAGATCTCGAGGTGCGGTTCTCGCTGAACATGAACGTGCTGATCGACGGGCTGACCCCCAAGGTCTGTTCGATGAAGGAAGTGCTGCGCGCCTTCCTCGACCACCGCCGCGAGGTGCTGCAACGCCGCTCCGCGCACCGGATGGAGAAGATCGATCACCGGCTGGAGGTTCTCGAAGGGTTCATCATCGCCTTTCTGAACCTCGACCGGGTCATCGACATCATCCGCTATGACGAGGACCCCAAGGCCGCGCTGATGCGGGAGGATTGGGGCCGCAAGCTGGTGCGCGCCCGCGACGAGGCGGACTACGTGACGCCGCCCCCCGGCGATGGTGAATTGAGTGAACTACAGGTCGACGCGATCCTGAACATGCGCCTGCGTTCGCTGCGGCGCCTGGAGGAACTGGAGCTGCTCCGCGAGCAATCCGAACTGATGGAGGAACGCGCGGGGCTGGAGGACCTGCTGGAAAGCGAGGGCCTGCAGTGGGATAGCATCACCGAACAGTTGCGCGCCACCAAGAAGCAATTCGGCAAGGACTGGCCGGGCGGCGCGCGGCGCACAACCTTTGCCGAGGCGGGTGTGGTCGAGGACGTGCCGCTGGAGGCGATGATCGACCGCGAGCCGATCACGGTGGTCTGTTCCCAGATGGGCTGGATCCGCTCGATGACGGGGCATATCGATCTGACCCGCGAGTTGAAGTTCAAGGACGGCGACGGGCCGCTGTTCACCTTCCATGCGGAGACGACGGACCGGCTGCTGGTCTTCGGGTCGAACGGGCGGTTCTACACGCTATCGGCCTCCAACCTGCCCGGCGGACGCGGCATGGGCGAACCACTTCGCCTGATGGTGGACCTGCCGAACGAGGCGCGCGTCGTGTCGTTGTTCATCCACCAGCCGGGCCGCAAGTTGCTGGTCGCCTCCAGCGCAGGCGACGGGTTCGTCGTGCCGGAGGACGAAGTGCTGGCCCAGACCCGCAGCGGCAAGCAGGTGCTGAACGTGCGCGGGGAAGACCGCGCGCTAGTGTGCCGCACCGTCACGGGCGACAGCGTGGCGACCGTGGGCGAGAACCGCAAGGTGCTGGTCTTCGGTGTGGACGAGCTTCCGGAAATGGGGCGCGGCAAGGGCGTGCGGTTGCAGAAGTTCAAGGACGGCGGGCTGTCGGATGCGATCACTTTCGACAGTGTGGTGGGCCTGACCTGGCTCGACCCAGCCGGCCGGACGCGGACGCAGACCGATCTGGCAGAATGGATCGGCAAGCGCGCCTCCGCCGGGCGGATGGCGCCACGGGGCTTCCCGCGTGACAATACCTTCACCTGATCCGTGGCAGGCGGCATGAGCGATACAGATGTGCCCGTCAGCCCATGGAGTGCTCAGCCAGCAAGACTCGCAGAGAGGCCTGCGAGCGCGGCAATGGAGGTGGATTTCGTCGGGCGGCGCGGGGCGCTGTTCTGGCTGGCGCTGAAGACCGGGTTCTTCACCATCCTGACGCTGGGGTTCTACCGATTCTGGATGAAAACGCGGCTCAGGCGCTGGTACTGGTCAGCGATCCGCCCCGGCGGGCACCCGATGGAGTACGTCGGCGACCCGTGGGAGAAACTATTGGGCTTCTTCATCGCCGTGGTGATCCTGACGTTCTACATCGGCATCGTGAACCTGATCCTGATGTTCGTCAGCTTCTCCGTGTTCAACTCCTCCCTGATCGGCTATCTGGCCAGTTTCGTTGGGGTGATCCCGCTCTGGTTCTACGCCAGCTACCGGGCGCGCCGCTACGTTCTGGGCCGCACGCGGTGGCGTGGGGTGCGATTCGGGTTGGAGAAGGGGGCATGGGGGTATGCAGGGCGTGCGCTGGTGCATTGGGCGGTGACGATCCTCACGCTGGGCCTGCTCTGGCCACGCATGACATTCGCGCTGGAGAAATACCGCACCGACCGCACCTTCTTCGGCTCTGCCCGGCTGGTGCAGGGCGGGCACTGGCGGATGCTCTATCTTGCTGCGGTGCCCTTCGGGATGGCGATCTTGGCGGTAGCTGCCCTTGCGGTCTGGCTGATCTGGGCGGAGCCGTTGTTTCCGGACACGAAGCCCGACCCGAAGCAGTTTTTTCAGCGGTTCTTCGACTTTATCGAGACTCCGCGCAGCTACGGAGACTGGCAGGCACCCTGGCGGCTTGGGCTGGTGCCTCTGTGCCTGTCCGCCTTGCTCTATGGCGCAATCCACTATCGCTGGGCGGCCAAGCAGCTAATGGCGAACCACAAATCGGCAGACGGCGTCAGTTTTGCGTCACGGCTGAGCGGACCGCGCGTGGTGATGATCTATACTTTCGGAAATTTCATTTCCTACATGACGCTGGCCCTCGGAATCGTAGCGCTCGTATTTTTGGGCATCGCCGCATTCGGCTTCGGCATGTTTCTCGAGCAGGGCCCATCGAGCTACCCGCTTACAGTCTTGCCGCGCTGGGTGCCGTTCGTGATGCTGGCGGTGGTCTATCTGGGCGTCTTCCTGCTCTGGGGGGTGTTGCACAACACCTTCGTGACGTTTCCGATCATGCGGCACATGGCGCTCACGACGACTCTGCCCGATAGTATTGGCCTGCCGCGTATCAGCCAGCGCGCCCGCGACGATTTCGCGGAGGCCGAAGGCTTTGCCGAGGCGCTGGATCTGGGGGCGGCGATATGAACGGCCTGCTGCCTCCGCGAGGCTATTACTTCGACGGGGACAAGCCCGTGCCGCAGCAGGCGGGCCTGGCGGTCTCCGGCGGCGATCTGGTGATCACCCCGGACGGAGGTGTGCCGGTACGCTGGCCGGTCGGGGATGTCAGGCGGGTGCATGACGGTGCCGCGCGGGCGGATGCGGTGCTGCGGCTGACGTCCGATCCGGTGGCCCGGCTGATCGTCAAACATGCCGACGTGTTGGACCGGCTGCCGCACCTGTACCGCCGCACCCCGCCGAAAGGACGCGTTCGGCTTGCGGGCTGGGCGGCGGCCGCCATCGTGGCGGTGGCGGTGCAGATCGGGGTGCTGATCCCGCTTCTGGCAGACAATCTGGCAGGCTATATCCCGGCGGCTGGAGAACGCGCGCTGGGGGAGGCGACCTTCGATCAGATCCGCGACGCACTGACCGGTAGCGGAATGGCACCGCTCCGGCTGTGCGAGTCGCCAAAGGGGCGCGCGGCGCTGGACCAGATTCTGGTGAAGCTGAGCGGCAAGCAGGATTTCCGGCAGGACATCACGGTGTCGGTGCTGGATCATCCGATGGTCAATGCCTTCGCGCTTCCGGGTGGCTTCGTGGTGGTGTTTCGCGGGTTGATCGAGGCGGCGAAAGGGCCGGACGAGGTCGCCGCCGTGCTGGGCCACGAGATCGGCCATGTGATCAGCCGTGATCCGACACGCCATGCGCTGCGTTCTGCGGGCTCCATCGGGGTGCTGGGCCTGCTGTTCGGGGATTTCGCGGGCGGCGCAGCGGTGCTGTTCCTGACCGAGCGGTTGATCAGCGCGCAGTATTCACAGGAGGCCGAGGCGGGGGCGGATAGGTTTGCATACGGCGTGCTTGGGCAAGCCGGGATCAGCCCCGGTGCGCTGGGTGACATGTTCGAGAACATGCGCAGCAAGACCGGGGACAGCGAGGGCGTCACAGCGCATTTCCTGAGTCATCCGACAATGGCCCAGCGGATCGCTTCAGCGCGGGCGGCGACGGACAAGGATGTGACCTATGCGCCGTCGCTGACGGCGGCGCAGTGGGATGATCTGCGAGCGATCTGCAAATAGCGCGATCAGGATCTTGCAAGACCCTGACCCGTGTTCTTGCAAGAAAACGGCGCGTCGCCTCCGGTCATGCACCCGGCCAGAGACGTGGCAGGTTGGACCGCGTCTCGATCTTGGCCGCTATTTCAGAAGCAGAAAACCGCCGGTTGTCTGCCAACCTTACCCTCACGCCGATTCCGCCGTCAGCCAGACGCCGCCCTGCGGGCGCAGGGTCAGGATCATCACCGGCTCCGGCTTCTTGCCAGGTACGGGTTTGAAGCGGAACCGCGACAGCAGGGTGGCCAGGATGATGACGGCCTCCTGCAAGGCAAAGGACGCCCCGATGCAGATGCGCGGGCCATCCCCGAAGGGCAGGTAGGCATAGCGGTCGATGGCCTTTCGGTCGGCGAACCGTTCGGGCCGGAAAGCGTCGGGATCATCCCAGAGCAGGTTGTTGCGGCCAAGGGCGTAGATCGGGATCATGACCGTGTCGCCCGGGCGCACCTCGCGACCACAGAGCGTGTCATGACGCTGGGCGGTGCGCGAGATGATCCCGGCAGGGGGATACATGCGCAGCGCCTCGTCGATGATCATGCGGATGTAGGGCAGGTTCTCGACATCCTCCCCGGTCGCGGCGCCGCCCTGCAACACGGATTGCGCCTCGGCCCGGGCGCGGTCCTGCACGTCCTGATCGAAGGCCACGAGGTACATGGACCATGCCAACGTAAGCGCGGTGGTTTCGTGCCCGGCCACGATGAAGGTCAGCAGGTTGTCTCGCAATTCGGCGGTCGACATCTGGCGCTTGGTCTTGGGGTCCTCACCTTCCAGCAACAGGTCCAGCAGGTCGGGCACGCCTTCGTGTCCGCGTTTGCGGCGTGCCTCGATGGCCTGATCGGCCATCGCCTTCATCTCCTTCATCGCGGCACCGGACATCAGCCTGCCGGGACGGGGAATCCAGTCGGGGAAGCCCAGAATGTCGAAAAGGCTGATCTTGCCCGCCTCGGCGATGTAGTCGTCGATGGCGCCATGGACCTTGTCGCGGTCGAATGTGTCGCCGCCCGAGAAGGTGACGTCGCCGATGACGTCGAAGGTCGTCGTCACCATCTCGTCCAGCAGGTTTACGGCACGGGGGCCCGCCGCAGTGATCCTTTCAACGGCACGCTCCGCGGCAGCGGACATGATCGGCGCGAGGTTCATCACGTTGCGGTGCGAGAACACCGGCGCCGCCGCGCGCCGCTGCCAGCGCCAGTGCGCCCCCTCGGCGATAAAGAGGCTTTCGCCGATGGCGGGTTTCAGCAGGCTCTTGGTTGTGCGGGACTTGGGATAGCTGTCGACGTCCTCCAGAAGCACATGGCGGATCGCTTCGGGGTCCATCAGCATATGCCAGCGCAACCCAGTCTTGCCCGACACCATCGGCTGCTTGGTGGCGATGTCGGGAATGATGCTGAGCACGTTGCGCCGCGCCATCCGGAGGCTCTTGAGAATCCCCCAGGGCTCGGTCACCAGCGGGACGCGGACGGGGTGGGCGGCAACATCGGTCATGAAGGCACTCCTTTGCGTGTAACATAGGCAGTGCGCCCCAACCTGCAAACGCGGCATTTGATTGCACCCCTGCGACGCATGCGCTATCGCCATGCCGAACGTATTCCACCGGGAGGCGGTTGATGATCCGTATTTGTGCTGTCTTGTTGTCTGTTGCGATGCTGGCCGCCTGCAATGGCGCCGCCGACCTGAAGAAGCCTCCGGTCGGGCTGGGCGACTTCGACCTTGTGCATAACATCGCTGTGGCCTCCAAGGCGCAGATGGGCCCGCTGAGCCGCAAGGCCAGCCCCGAAATGCTGACCAAGGCTCTGACGGATGCGACCGCCGAACGCTTTGGCCGCTATGACGGGACGCGCAGCTATCACTTCGGGATGAGCATCGAAGGTTATGTGCTGGCCCAGCCCGGCATTCCGATCGTCTTCGCCCCGAAGTCTGTCCTGATCATCAACCTGACTGTCTGGGACGACGCCAAGAACAAGAAGCTGAACCCCAAGCCACATCAGATCACGGTGCTGGAGTCCCTCGACCAGGGGCCGCTGGTCGGGTCGGGTTATACCAAATCCGCCGAGGAACAGCTGAAGAACCTTTGCCAGAATGCGGCAAAGTCCATCGAGACCTACCTTGTGAAAATGAACAAGGAAGAGGGCTGGTTCGACGGCCCGCAGGATGCGGAAGTTACGGCGGCGGTCGCCGCAGAATAGCATGAGGCCGTGATAGCGGGCGAGGGTGTCTTGATTTTACCTGTCAGACCCAATACATCGCGCGCCAGATAGGGTTCGGGTCCGCATTGGTGGACCCCACATTACAAAGGGCACCCAAATGGGCAAGGCAAAGTTCGAACGTAACAAACCGCATGTGAACATCGGCACGATCGGCCACGTGGACCACGGCAAGACGACGCTGACGGCGGCGATCACGAAGTATTTCGGTGAATTCCGCGCCTACGACCAGATCGACGGCGCGCCCGAGGAGAAGGCCCGCGGCATCACCATTTCCACC
>JBBSJO010000064.1:0-19611 GCA_038257185.1 Rhodobacterales bacterium
CGCCAAGGTCCATCTGCGCGGACAGGTGATCCACCAGCCTCGTGGGAAGGTGTTGGGCGAGGACAGTCGTGAGGTTGCGGCGGCCCGATATCTGCCGCTGATCTTTCAGTGCCGCGACGATATCGGTGGCGGGACAGAGGTCGATTTCGATGTCCTGACCTTCGCGCCAGTACGACGACGCCTGCAGCACGGCGGGGCCGGAAAGCCCGCGATGGGTAAAGAGCAGCGCTTCGTCGAAACGCGCACCGCCCGCCTTGACTGTCGCAGGTGTTGACACGCCGGAAATCGCGGCAAAACGGCCTTCCGCAAAAGTGAAAGGGACGAGGCCTGCACGTGTCTCCGTTACTTTCAGTCCGAACTGCGCGGCAATGTCGTAGGCAAAACCTGTCGCCCCCATCTTGGGAATGGATTTGCCGCCTGTGGCGATAACGAGGTTCCGCGCCGTGACTTTGCAAAGCTTCTCGGGTGTTTGCAAATCAAAGGTGAACCCTTCGTTGACCTTTGCAAAGTTGGCGGCACTACTTTGCAAATGCAATTCGGCCCCCGCCGCGCGCATCATCCCCACCAGCATCGCCACAATATGTTTGGCGGAGGTGTCGCAGAACAATTGGCCAAGCGTCTTCTCGTGCCAGGCGATGCCATGGCGCTCTACCAAATCGATGAAATCCCATTGGGTGTAACGTGCCAGCGCCGATTTCGCGAAATGCGGATTGCCGCTCAGGAAAGCCTCGGGCGCGCAGTGCAAATTGGTGAAATTGCAGCGTCCGCCGCCGGAGATGCGGATCTTTTCCCCTGGCGCGCGGGCGTGGTCGACGACCAATACGCGCGCCCCGGCATGGGCCGCACACATCATGCCCGCCGCCCCTGCGCCTATGATCGCGGTATCCACCTGCATGGCGCGGCTCTGCCTTGTCGGGCGGGCCGGGTCAAGATGGCGTGAAGGCGCGGGTGGACGCTTGCGGTCGAGCAAGTGAAGCGCAGGTCTTGGGGCAACAGCCCCGTCAAGGGATAGGGAATGCCCGGGCCGACCGCTGGACAGCCGTTCTCTCGATTGGACGTCGACGGCTGGGCGGTATGACCTTCCTCCGCGAAACGGGCAATCCAATCCGAAGTACGCATCAGTTTGCCTGATGCGGCCGGACTGTGGGGCTGGGTATCTGTTCCGGGAAGCCCAGCATTTGAAACACCGCGCGCGGCGGTGTTTTTTGCCCGGCGGCGCGACAATACGCTATAGCCTGAGCGGCAAAAACCGGCTATGGTTGGCGCTGAGACCCCGACAAGGGGCACCCGGAACCGGGACGTTGAGGCAGTGCAAGGCAGTTACCCATGACAGAAATGGTCTATGGCGCGGTCCCCGTTCGGGACGGCGAACCCATACTTCCAAAATGGTGGCGCACGGTTGATCGCTGGGGCTTGTCCTGCGTCCTGATGCTCTTTGCCGTCGGCATGTTGCTTGCCCTCGCGGCCTCGCCGCCCTTGGCGGCCAAGAACGGCTTTGCGCCATTCTACTACGTCCAGCGGCAGGCCTTCTTTGGCGGGCTGGCGATCTTTGCAATGATCCTGACCTCGATGATGTCGCCCACGCTGGTGCGGCGTCTGGCCGTAATCGGCTTCATCGGGGCCTTCGTGGCGCTGGCCTTTCTGCCCTTCTTCGGCACCGACTTCGGCAAGGGGGCCGTGCGCTGGTACTCGCTTGGCTTTGCCTCCATCCAGCCGTCGGAATTCCTCAAACCCGGTTTTGTCGTCGCCGCCGCTTGGATGATGGCCGCCTCGCTTGAAATCAACGGCCCACCTGGCAAGGCCTGGAGCTTTGCGCTTTGCATCGCCATCGTGCTGATGCTGGCGATGCAGCCCGACTTCGGGCAGGCCTGTCTGGTGCTTTTCGGCTGGGGGGTGATGTATTTCGTGGCCGGGGCACCGATTCTGGTGCTGGTCGGCATGGCGGGGCTGGTGGTGCTGGGCGGGACTGCGGCCTATTCGAGTTCCGAGCACTTTGCCCGCCGCATCGACGGGTTTCTCAATCCCGACGTCGACCCGACAACACAGCTTGGTTATGCCACGGACGCCATCCGCGAAGGCGGTCTGTTCGGCGTGGGGGTGGGCGAGGGAGCGGTGAAATGGTCGCTGCCCGATGCCCATACCGATTTCATCATCGCCGTGGCGGCAGAGGAATACGGCCTTGTCCTCGTGATCTGCATCATCGTGCTTTACACCACGGTCGTCGTGCGGTCGCTGCTGCGACTGGTACGGGAACGCGACCCCTTCATCCGCCTCGCAGGCACGGGGCTTGCTTGCATGTTCGGGGTGCAGGCGATGATCAACATGGGCGTCGCGGTGCGGCTTTTGCCCGCCAAGGGCATGACGCTTCCCTTCGTCAGCTACGGCGGGTCGTCGGTGATCGCGAGCGGAATCGCAGTGGGCATGTTGCTGGCCCTCACCCGGGCGCGACCACAGGGCGAGATTTCTGATATACTGGGCCGGGGACGGGCGCGTTGAACCGCGCGTCCCTTCGGAGAGATTCATGACCACACCGCTACTCATCATCGCAGCCGGGGGCACCGGGGGGCATATGTTCCCCGCGCAGGCCCTGGCGGAGGCGATGCTGGCGCGGGGCTGGCGGGTCCGGCTGAGCACGGATGCACGGGGCGCGCGTTATACCAGTGGCTTTCCCGCAGAGGTGGAGATCGAAGAGGTCGCCTCCGCCACCTTCTCGCGGGGCGGTCTGGCGCAAAAGGCGATGGTGCCCTTCCGCATCGGGTCCGGGGTGGTGGCGGCGGTTTGGCGGATGCTGCGGGATCGGCCCGCGATCGTGGTGGGGTTTGGCGGATACCCGTCAATCCCGGCGTTGAGTGCGGCGACGCTGCTGCGCCTGCCGCGCATGATCCATGAACAGAACGGCGTGCTGGGCCGCGTGAACGAGATTTTTTCGTCCCGCGTCGATGCCGTGGCCTGCGGCACCTGGCCCACGACCCTGCCCGAGGGGGTTGAAGGTCACCATGTCGGCAACCCGGTGCGGGGCGCGGTGCTTGAGCGGGCGGGTGCGGGCTATATCGCGCCCGGTGACTATCCGATGGAGCTGCTGGTGATGGGCGGCAGCCAAGGCGCCCGCATCCTCAGCGACCTGATCCCGCCGGCGATTGCCGCCCTGCCGATGGAAATGCTGCGCAACATAAGGGTAAGCCATCAGGCGCGCGACGAGGATGGCCAGCGGGTTGCGGATTTCTATGCCGAAGCCGGGATCACCGCCGATGTTCGCCCCTTCTTCGACGACGTGCCGCGCCGGATGTCCGAGGCGCAGCTGGTGATCAGCCGGGCGGGGGCCTCCAGCGTGGCGGATATCTCGGTCATCGGGCGGCCTTCGATCCTCATCCCCTATGCCGCCGCCACTGGCGATCACCAGACCGCCAATGCGCGCGGGCTGGTCGAGGTCGGCGCTGCCATCATGGTCCCCGAACGGGCGGCGACGCCCGAAAGCCTGACCGAACAGATCGCGATGGTGCTGGAAAATCCCGACGCGGCACTGCAGATGTCACGGGCGGCGATGTCGGTCGCCAAGCCGGAAGCCGCACAGGCCCTGGCTCAGCTCGTCGAAGAGATTGCGCAAAAAGGAAAACGGAAATGAACGCAGCCGCGACCAAATTGCCCACCGATGTGGGCCCGATCCATTTTGTCGGGATCGGCGGCATCGGGATGTCTGGCATCGCGGAGGTCCTTTTGAACCACGGCTACCGGGTGCAGGGCTCGGACCTGAAAGCCACCAAGATCACTGATCGGCTGGCGGGGCTGGGGGCGAAAATATTCGAGGGTCAGCGCGCCGAGAATATCGAGAATGCCGAGGTCGTCGTGATCTCCTCCGCCATCAAGAAGGGCAACGCGGAACTGGATGCGGCGCGCCTGAAGGGTCTGCCCATTGTGCGCCGGGCCGAGATGCTGGCCGAACTGATGCGGCTGAAATCCAACATCGCCGTCGCAGGCACGCACGGCAAGACGACCACGACGACGCTGGTGGCGGAGTTGCTGGTGGCGGGGGGCATCGACCCCACGGTGGTCAATGGCGGGATCATCCACGCTTATGGCTCGAATGCGCGCATGGGGCAGGGCGAATGGATGGTGGTGGAGGCCGACGAGAGCGACGGCACCTTCAACCGTCTGCCCGCGACCATCGCCATCGTGACCAACATCGACCCCGAGCATATGGAGCACTGGGGGGATTTCGACACGCTCCGGCAGGGGTTCCTCGATTTCGTCTCCAACATCCCCTTCTACGGGCTGGCCGTCTGCTGCACCGATCACCCGGAGGTGCAGGCGCTGGTGGGCAAGATCACCGACCGACGCGTCGTGACCTATGGCTTCAACGCGCAAGCGGACGTGCGCGCGGTGAACCTGCATTACGAAAACGGGGTGGCCCATTTCGACATCCTGTTGCAGGCCGAGGACAAGGTGATCAAGGACTGCACCCTGCCGATGCCCGGAGACCACAATGTTTCCAACGCGCTGAGCGCCGTCGCCGTGGCGCGGCACCTTGGCATGAAGACCGAAGAGATCCGCGGCGCTCTTGCGGCCTTCGGCGGCGTTAACCGTCGGTTTACCAAAATAGGCGAAGTTGATGGGGTGACGATCATAGATGACTACGGGCACCACCCGGTCGAGATTGCGGCGGTGCTGAAAGCGGCGCGGCAGGCCACCAAGGGTCGCGTCATCGCGGTGCACCAGCCGCACCGCTATACCCGGCTGAGCCATCATTTCGAGGACTTCTGCACCTGTTTCAACGATGCCGACGTGGTGGGCATAACGGAGGTCTATGCAGCGGGAGAGGACCCGATCCCCGGGGCCGACCGGGACGGTCTGGTGGCGGGGCTCATCCGGCACGGCCACCGCCATGCCCGCGCTGTCATGAGCGAAGACGATCTGGCCCGTCTGGTGCGCGAGCAGACCCGGCCCGGTGACATGGTGGTTTGCCTGGGCGCTGGCACCATCAGCGCCTGGGCGAATGGCCTGCCGGAGCGCTTGAATGCCCTGAAGGGGGCCGCCGCATGATGCTGCTCTGGCTCTGCATCCTCTGGGTCTTCGCCTCCGTCGGGGTCGCCATGCTGCCGATGCGTCGCCAGTATGCGCCGGGTGTGGCCCTTCTGATTGCAGCGCCCGTTCTGATCGTGATGATCGGGCTGCAGTTTGGATGGGTGCTGGCCGGGCTCGCCCTTGCGGGTTTCGTGTCGATGTTCCGCAACCCCCTGCGCTATCTGGTCGCAAAGCTCAGAGGTCAAAATCCGGAGGTGCCAAGATGAGCCTTTCCCTGACGCTTGCCTGTTTCTGGGCCGTGATCGCCAATATCATCGCGATGACGCCAAGCCGGGATCACCATTGGCGCAACGCCTATATCCTCATCGCCATCGGTGTGCCGATTCTCGGGTACGTCACGGTACAGCACGGCCCGTGGGTCGGACTGCTGGTCCTCGCGGGCGGCTGTTCGGTCCTGCGCTGGCCGGTGATCTACCTCGGGCGCTGGCTGCGCCGCCGCGCCTCGCATCAAACGGAGCATGCGGAATGACGACCACCGTGACGATCCTCGTGACGGTATTGGCGCTCTGGATGCTGATCTGCGGCTGGTGCGGTTATGGCAAGCGGTTCGGCACCTTCGTGCTGGTGCTGCTGGCGGGCCTGGCCCTGAACGCGGTCTGGATGGCCTTTGGCCTCGGCGCGCATCCTTTCGAGCCGCACGCGTTGATGGCGCAATTTTCAGCAGCGCTCTACGGGCTCTGCGCCTTTGGCTGCGGTTGGTTGGCGGGCCGCGTGGCACGGCAATGGCAGGACAGTCGCGTCGAGGACGCCGACCGCAGCCTGTGAACGCGGCGGCGTTTGACCCCGCGTGCAATCGCGACTACGCCGGGTGCCATGACAGATATGACCCTCCCGACGGTGCGCGGCACGCTGACGCCAAGGCGCCCCCTGAATGAGCTGACCTGGCTCCGCGTCGGCGGACCGGCGGACTGGCTGTTCCAACCTGCCGATCTGGACGACCTCTGCACCTTCCTGCGCGACCTTTCGCCTGCCGTCGCGGTCTTCCCCATGGGGGTCGGTTCCAATCTGATCGTCCGCGACGGGGGCCTGCGCGCCGTGGTGATCCGCCTCGGGCGTAGCTTCAACAGCATCGACATTTCAGAAGGCCGTGTGACAGCGGGGGCGGCGGCGCTGGACGCCCATGTCGCGCGCAAGGCGGCGGATGCGGGGCTGGACATGACCTTCCTGCGCACCATTCCGGGCAGCATCGGCGGGGCCGTGCGGATGAATGCGGGATGCTATGGCAGCTACACGGCGGATCATTTCGTCTCGGCGCAGGCGGTGACGCGGGCAGGGGAGGTCGTTACGCTGACCGCCGCCGACCTCGATTTCCGCTATCGGCAGAGTGACTTGGCCGAGGGGACCGTGATCGTCTCCGCTACCTTTGCGCCGCCCATTGGCGATCCCGCCAGGCTGCACGCACGCATGGCGGATCAGCTGGCCAGGCGCGACGCCACGCAGCCCACCAAGGACCGCAGCGCGGGCAGCACCTTTCGCAATCCGGCGGGATTTTCCAGCACCGGGCGGGCGGACGATGTGCATGATCTGAAGGCCTGGAAAGTCATCGATGACGCGGGCCTGCGCGGGGCGCGGCGGGGCGGGGCGCAGATGAGCGAGAAGCACCCGAACTTCCTGATCAACGCCGATAATGCGACCGCCGCCGATCTCGAAGGATTGGGCGAAGAGGTGCGAAAAAAGGTTTACGATTCGAGTGGATTGAGACTAGAATGGGAAATCATGCGCGTGGGCGAATTCCTGAGCGATGCCAGCGGGCGTGACTAAGCCGCAAAGCGGCACACAAGAACAATAATGGGCCGCAAAGGTCCGGGACAAGAGGCACTCCGGTGGGTACGTCGAGCAGACACACCCCGACAGTGGCGGTATTGATGGGTGGTGCCTCGGCTGAACGCGAGGTCTCGCTCTCTTCAGGGCGCGCTTGCGCTGCCGCATTGCGGGAACGGGACTACAAGGTGGTCGAGGTCGAAGCCGACCGCGATCTTTGTGCCGTTCTGACCGATCTCAAGCCCGATGCCGTTTTGAATTGTCTCCATGGCCGTTGGGGCGAGGATGGCTGCGTGCAGGGCCTGCTGGAGTGGATGCGCATCCCCTACAGTCATTCGGGCGTGCTGGCGTCTGCGCTGGCAATGGACAAGCAGCGCACCAAGGACATCTACCGCGCCGAAGGGCTGCCGGTTGTCGAGAGCCTCATCCGTTGCAAGGCCGAGGTTGCTGGCCATCACGTGATGGAGCCGCCCTATGTGGTGAAGCCCAACAGCGAAGGTTCCTCCGTCGGGGTTTACCTCGTGCTGGAAGGGGCCAATGCGCCGCCCAAACTGGACGAAGCGATGCCCGAGCATGTGATGGTCGAAACCTTCGTGCCGGGGCGAGAGTTGACCGTGACCGTGATGGGCGACCGCGCCCTTGCCGTGACGGACATCCTGACCGACGGCTGGTACGACTACGACGCCAAGTACAAACCCGGTGGGTCGCGCCACGTGGTGCCTGCCGAACTGCCTTCCGACATCTACGACCTGTGCATGGACTATGCATTGCGCGCCCATCAGGCCCTCGGGTGCCGCGGTGTCAGCCGGACCGATTTCCGCTGGGACGAGGCGCGGGGGTCAGCAGGGCTCTTCCTGCTTGAAACCAACACCCAGCCCGGCATGACGCCGACATCGCTCTCACCAGAACAGGCGCAGCATTGTGGCATCGCGTTCCCCGACTTCTGCGCCTGGATGGTGGAGGACGCCTCATGTTCTCGCTGACCCGCCGCAAGGCCAGCGCCTCAAGGGCCGATCCTGCGCCGTCGCGTTGGGCCTGGCGGATGCAGCGCCTGATGCTGACGCCGGGGTTCCGGTTTGGTCTGCGCGTCGGGGTCCCGTTCTGCCTGACGTTGATGGCCGGAACGATCTACCTCTCCGACACTGACCGGCGCGAGGCCATCGCCACCACCATCGCGGAGGCGCGCAAGAGCATCGAGTCGCGTCCCGAGTTCATGGTCAAGCTCATGTCCATCGACGGCGCCGACGGGCCCCTGTCGGCCGAGATCAGGTCCGCCGTGCCGCTGTCCTTCCCGATCAGTTCCTTCGACCTCGACCTGACGGAGTTGCGCAACAAGATTGCCGCCATGCCCGGCGTCAAATCCGCAGGCGTGCGCATCCGTCCCGGCGGGCTCTTGCAGATCGATATCGCCCCACGTACGCCGGTGGCCATCTGGCGCAGCGATCAGGGGCTCACCCTCGTCGACGAGGGCGGTGCGTTCGTCGCCGATATCGCCTCCCGATCCGACCGGCCAGACCTGCCCCTGATCGCGGGTGTAGGGGCCGCGCGCCATGTGCCGGAGGCGCAGCAGCTTTTGCGTACTGCCGGGGCCTTCGGACCACGCCTCTACGGACTGGTGCGCATGGGCGAGCGGCGCTGGGACGTGGTGCTGGACCGCGACCAGCGGATCATGCTGCCTGAAGTGGGCGCCGTGCAGGCGCTGGAGCGGGTGATTGCATTGGACGGGGCGGAGGAAATGCTCGCGCGGGACGTCGCGCGCGTGGACATGCGGTTGGCCGAGCGACCGACCGTGAGAATGAACGAAGAGGCCACCCGCGAATGGTGGCACATCAGGCAGCTTTCAGGCCAATGAACATTGGGACGGTAATATCATGATGGACCTATACGACACGCAACGTTCCATGCGGCAGATGCGCAAGATCGCCATGCAGCGCGGCGTGGTGGCAATCCTCGACGTGGGCTCTTCCAAGATCGCCTGCCTCGTACTGCGTTTCGACGGCATGGGTCAGCTGAACGACGAGGGCGAGATCGGTTCGCTCGCCGGGCAGTCGGGGTTTCGGGTGATCGGGGCCGCAACGACACGCTCGCGCGGCGTGCGCTTCGGCGAGATCTGCGCCATGGGCGAGACGGAGCGCGCGATCCGCACCGCGCTGCAAGCCGCGCAGAAGATGGCCGGCATCCGCGTCGATCACGTCATTGCCTGCTTTTCGGGGGCCGAGCCGCGCAGCTACGGGTTGGACGCGCAGATCGAACTGGAGAGCGAGCGGGTCACCGAACAGGACGTCGCGCGGGTGCTGGCGGGTTGCCATGTGCCGGATTATGGCGACGACCGCGAAGTGCTGCACGCCCAGCCCGTGAATTTCGCGCTCGACCACCGTTCGGGTCTGTCCGATCCGCGCGGGCAGATGGGCAATGTGCTGTCGGTTGACATGCACATGCTGACCGTTGACGCCGCAGCCGTGCAGCATCTGGCGCATTGCATCAAGCGTTGCGATCTTGAGTTGGCTGGCATTGCGTCCTCGGCCTATGCCTCGGGGATATCGGCGCTGGTGGAGGATGAGCAGGAGCTCGGGGCCGCCTGCATCGACCTTGGCGGCGGCTCGACCAGCGTGTCGATCTTCATCAAGAAGCACATGATCTATGCCGATACCGTGCGGATGGGGGGCGATCACATCACCTCGGACATTTCGATGGGCCTGCAGGTGCCGACCCCCAACGCCGAACGGATCAAGACCTTCTACGGCGGCGTGCAGGCGACCGGGATGGACGACCGCGAGATGATCGAGATCGGCGGCGATACGGGCGACTATGAACACGACCGCCGCACCGCCAGCCGCGCCGAGCTGATCGGCATCATGCGGCCCCGCGTGGAGGAGATCCTCGAAGAGGTGCGCGTCCGTCTGGATGCTGCCGGCTTCGACCACCTGCCGAGCCAGCAGATCGTGCTGACCGGGGGAGGCAGCCAGATTCCGGGCCTCGACGGGCTCGCCAGCAAGATCCTCGGCCAACAGGTGCGCCTTGGTCGCCCCTTGCGTGTCCACGGTCTGCCACAGGCCGCAACGGGGCCGAGTTTCGCCTCCGCCGTGGGTCTCGCTCTCTTTGCTGCTCACCCTCAGGATGAGTGGTGGGACTTCGAAATTCCTGCCGAGCATTACCCCGCGCGGTCGCTCAAGCGCGCGGTGAAGTGGTTTCGGGATAACTGGTGACCGCTATATGCGGTAGAGAGGCCAAAATACGGTCTGATACGGCAAGAATTTGCCTAGATATTGGGTCATTTCGGTGTTTTTTAGGTGACGATACGGGCCCGCGACGTTAAGATTGCGGGAAATTAGGACAAGAAACCCCGCGGGACGTGGGCAGCAAAACAGGCGGACAGCACATGACACTCAACCTATCCTTGCCGGGTCAGGACGACCTAAAGCCACGCATCACCGTATTCGGCGTGGGCGGTGCCGGTGGCAACGCGGTCAACAACATGATCGAAAAGCAGTTGGATGGTGTTGATTTCGTTGTCGCAAACACGGATGCTCAGGCGCTGCAGCAGGCGCGGGCAGAGAACAAGGTGCAGCTTGGCATCAAGGTGACCGAAGGTCTGGGTGCAGGCGCGCGCGCCTCCGTCGGGGCCGCCGCGGCCGAAGAATCAATCGAACAGATCGTCGATCACCTCGCAGGTGCGCACATGTGCTTCATCACTGCCGGTATGGGCGGCGGTACGGGCACGGGTGCCGCGCCGATCATTGCTCAGGCAGCACGTGAGCTTGGTGTGCTAACCGTCGGCGTCGTCACGAAACCTTTCCAGTTCGAGGGTGCAAAGCGCATGCGCCAGGCCGACGAGGGCATCGATGCCCTGCAAAAGGTCGTCGATACGCTGATCATTATTCCGAACCAGAACCTGTTCCGTCTCGCCAACGAAAAGACCACTTTCACCGAGGCCTTCTCCATGGCCGATGACGTGCTTTACCAGGGTGTGAAGGGTGTGACCGACCTGATGGTGCGTCCGGGTCTTATCAACCTCGACTTCGCCGACGTCCGCGCGGTGATGGACGAGATGGGCAAGGCGATGATGGGCACGGGCGAGGCCGAGGGCGAAGATCGCGCCATCCAGGCCGCCGAGAAAGCCATCGCGAACCCGCTGCTGGACGAAATCTCCCTGCGCGGCGCCAAGGGCGTGTTGATCAACATCACCGGCGGGCATGACCTGACGCTCTTCGAACTCGATGAGGCCGCAAACCGCATCCGCGAGGAAGTGGACCCCGAGGCCAATATCATCGTCGGCTCCACGCTGGACGAGAACATGGGCGGCATGATGCGGGTGAGCGTCGTTGCCACGGGCATCGACGCCACTGACGTGAACACCGAAATGCCCGTCCCGCGCCGCTCGATGAGCCAACCGCTCAAGCAGCAGGTGATCGCAGAGAAAGCGCCTGTGGCTGCCGTCGCCGCCATGACGGAAGAGCCCCATATGGTGCAGGACGAGCAGCAGGCCCCGCTGTTCGACGAGCTGGATGAAGAGCAGGTCGCCGCTGAGGACATGTCGGATGACATCTTTGCCGAGGACATGAACGAGGAGGTCGATGGCTTGCCCCGTCCGGCCTACCAGCCGCAGGTTGCAGCTTTCGAGCCGCGCAACGACGACCGGCTCGAAGCGGAACCCGAAGAGTTCGTCGCACCGCGCGCCCCGGCGCCGGGCACTCCCTCGCCCGAGGCGATGGCACGTCTGCGTGCCGCGGCACAGAAGGCCAGCCCGGTGCAGCAGCGCTCCGCAGCGCTGCAACAGCAGCCCCGGCAACAGCCCGCAAGTGCTGTCGGCGCCGAAAAACCGCGCTTTGGCATCAACTCCCTGATCAACCGTATGACGGGCCATGGCGAAGGCGAAGCGCAGCCGCAACGCCAGATTCGCCAGCAGCCGCCGGTGCAGACCCGCGCCTCCGCTGCCGCGCCGCAGCCCCAGGATGCACAGGACCCGGATCAGGAACGGATCGAAATTCCGGCCTTCCTGCGCCGCCAAGCCAACTGAACAAAACATAACTTGTGTAGTAGGGGCCACCTTGGGGTGGCCCTTTTTCGTTTTTTATCAAAGGGTTTAATTCAGCCAAGCGTCAATGCGCCCAAGTGTTACGGCGATGTTTCAGTCGGTTGCAAAGATTGAGTTGAGCAAATGAAACGACCTGTCTACTTCAAGGTTCAACCTAGACACTGATCTATGACTCTTGAGGACGGCCCCGTGCAGACCACGATAAAATCGGCGACAAGCTTCAGCGGCAAGGGCCTGCACTCCGGTGCGCCTGCGACCGTGACCGTGCGCCCGGCTGGCGTGCACCATGGCATCTGGTTCTCGCGCAGTGACGTGGCCGTTGGCGACCGCATGATCCCCGCGCGTTGGGATGCGGTCAACCGTTCGCCACTCTGCACCAAACTCGAAAACGCCACCGGTCTTTCCGTCTCCACTGTCGAGCATCTGATGGCGGCCCTTGCAGGCTGCGGCATCCATAATGCCCTGATCGAGATCGACGGACCGGAAGTGCCGATCCTCGACGGTTCGGCCCTGCCGTTCGTGCGTGCCTTCATGCAGCGCGGCATCCGTCGCCTTGCCGCACCGGTGATGGCCTTCGAGGTGCTCACGCCCGTAACCGTTACCGACGGCGAGGCCTCGGCGACGCTGGCACCTTCCCACACCCTGCGGATCGACTTCGAGATCGACTTTGCCGATGCCGCCATCGGCCATCAGCAGAAGTCGCTGGTGATGAACAACGGTTCCTTCGCGCGTGAACTCAGCGACAGCCGCACCTTCTGCCGTCAGGCGGATGTTGACGCGATGCAGGCCAACGGTCTGGCCCTTGGCGGGACGCCGGGCGAGAACGCCGTGGTTTTCGACGGCGACCGTGTGCTCAGCCCCGGCGGCCTGCGCCACGCGGACGAGCCGGTGCGCCACAAGATGCTGGACGCGCTCGGCGACCTGGCACTGGCCGGGGCTCCGCTGATCGGCCATTACACCGGCAAGCGCGCGGGCCATTCGCTTACCAACACCTTGCTGCGCAAGCTTTTTGCGACGCCGGGGGCGGTGCGCATGGTGATCTGCGACCCCGCAATGGAGGCGCGCCTGCCCGGGTATGGGCTGGTCTGGGACGAGATCCCGCAGGTCGCCTGATCACCCATCTTGCCCCATAGCGCAGCTTCGCCGGAACGGGGCATTGAACACCACTCAAAGGACCTGTATTTCCCGAACAGCGGCAAGGGCCCGTGCGTGGCGTGGGCAGTTTGCACCAGCCGTGCGGCAAAGTTTGGAATGGGCGTTTTGCAACGCAATTTATTGTGCTAGTCAAAAGCACAAGAGGGCAGAGACCATGGTTTTGACGATGCAAAAGGCACTGGCATGACAAGCGCAAGACCGCGCAAGCGGATCATCGTTGCGGTTCTGGCCGTTGCTGCGCTGTCCGCCTGCGGTGGCACCCAGAACACCGGGCGCTTCACCAAGAACTTCTTCAATCCGCAGGAGATCCCGCTCGAAACCTACTCCGCCGAGCAGATATTCGAGCGTGGTGAGTTCGAGTTGAACCGTCGCCAGCCCGAAGAGGCCGCCTTCTACTTCGCCGAGATAGAGCGGCTTTACCCCTATTCCGAATGGGCGAAACGCGCCCTGATCATGCAGGCCTTCGCCTATCATCAGGACCAGGATTATCCCAACAGCCGCTCTGCCGCGCAGCGCTTCATCGACTTCTTCCCCGATGATGACGATGCCGTCTATGCGCAGTACCTGCTGGCGCTCAGCTATTACGACCAGATCGACGAGGTCGGCCGCGATCAGGGCCTGACCTTCCAGGCGCTGCAATCCCTGCGGCTGGTGATCGAACGCTATCCCGACAGCGAATACGCACGCTCCGCGATCCTGAAATTCGACCTCGCCTTCGATCATCTTGCGGGCAAGGAGATGGAGATCGGGCGCTACTACCTGCGCCGGGACCACTACACTGCCGCGATCAACCGTTTCCGCGTTGTGGTGGAACAGTTCCAGACCACGACCCACACGGCAGAGGCTCTGCACCGTCTGGTAGAGGGCTACCTGAGTCTCGGGCTCAATCAGGAAGCGCAGACAGCAGCGGCCATTCTGGGTCACAACTACCGCTCTTCGGAGTGGTACGAGGACAGCTACAAACTGCTGACCGGGCGCGGATTGCAGCCGAAGTTCTACAAGAACAATTGGCTGGGGGCGATCTATCGCCAGACCATCAAGGGCGAGTGGCTTTAGGCACGGTGGGCGAACTGCCCCTCTTACGGGCGATGGCAGATGCTGCGCGGGCTTGATATTTCGGATATGCTGATCATCGACCGGCTGGAACTCGGGTTCCAGCCGGGTTTGAACGTTTTGACCGGAGAGACCGGGGCCGGCAAGTCCATCCTGCTGGATTCATTGGGTTTCGTGCTGGGCTGGCGCGGTCGCGCCGATCTGGTGCGGCAAGGGGCGGAGCAGGGCGAGGTCACGGCCTGGTTCGACCTGCCGCCGGGCCATCCGGCCCACACGGTGCTGGAGGAAGCCGGATTGCCGGGCGGGGACGAACTGATCCTGCGGCGTATCAACGGCCGCGACGGGCGCAAGACGGCCTGGGTAAACGACCGGCGCTGTTCAGGCGAGGTGCTGCGCGCCTTGTCGGACACGCTGGTGGAACTGCACGGCCAGCACGACGACCGTGGCCTGCTCAACCCACGCGGACATCGCGCCATTCTCGACGATTTCGCGGGCAATGCTTCGGCGCTGAGCGCCGTCCGCGCGGGCTGGGCGGCGCTTGGAACTGCGCGCAAAGCAGCCGAGCAGGAGCGCGCAGCACAAGACGCGATCCGGGCTGAGGAGGAATATCTGCGCCACGCGGTGGCCGAACTCGACAAGCTCGATCCGCAGGCGGGAGAGGACGCGACGCTCGACACACGCCGCCGCCTGATGCAGGGCGCTGAAAAGATCCGCACTGACGTGGTGAACGCTTACGAGATCATGGGGCAGGGCGGGGCGGAGACCGCGCTGGGCGACGCCCTGCGCTGGCTCGACGGGGTAGCTCACAAGGCCGAAGGCACGCTTGAAGAGCCGATGGCGGCGCTGAACCGTGCGATGGTGGAACTGGATGAGGCGATGACGGGCGTTGCCAATGCCATCGACACGATGTCCTTCGACCCGCTGGAACTGGAAGTGACCGAAGAGCGGCTGTTTGCGATCCGCGCGCTGGCACGCAAGCACGATGTCGCGCCGGATGACCTCGCGGGCTTCGCCACAACCCTGCGCGACAAGCTGGAGGCGCTTGATGCGGGCGAGGCGGCGCAGGCGGCACTGGACAAGGCGGTCACGCAGGCCGAAGCCGACTATGCGACCGCCGCGGATGCACTGAGCGCTGCCCGCCGCAAAGCCGCCACGCGGCTTGACAAGGCCGTGGCGGGCGAGCTTGCCCCGCTCAAGATGGAACGCGCTGTCTTCGAGACCCAGATCACTCCCGACACGGCCGGACCGGAGGGGCAGGATGCCGTCTCCTTCACCGTCGCCACCAACCCCGGCGCACCCGCGGGGCCCCTAGGCAAGATCGCCTCGGGCGGGGAACTCAGCCGCTTCCTGCTGGCGCTCAAGGTCTGCCTGACGCAGGGCCAGCCCGGCCTCACACTGATCTTCGACGAGATCGATCGGGGCGTGGGCGGTGCGACCGCCGATGCCGTGGGCCGTCGCTTGTCTGCGCTGGCCGAGGGTGGGCAGGTGCTTGTCGTGACGCACTCTCCCCAGGTTGCGGCCCTTGGCGCGCATCACTGGCGCGTCGAGAAAGCGGTGCGCGGCGAGGTTACGACCTCCACCGTCACACCGCTTACCGCTCCGCAGCGGATCGACGAAGTGGCGCGGATGCTGTCCGGCGATCAGGTGACCGACGCTGCCCGCGCCGCAGCCGAAGTGCTCCTGGCGGGATGAGGATGCGGAGCGGGCAACGAAGGGCCATTGCCCCCACGGGTCGCAGATGACCGAGCCGACCCCGTCCTTCCTCTCCCAGCAGCTCAGGCATGCGGTGACCTCGTCCAGGCACGGATGGCAGGTGCTGCGGCACAAGGGACCGGACAAGGTCACCTTCTGGTTCATCGCGCTTTTCATCGGCATCGCCGCTGGTTTTGCCGCGTTGTTTTTCCGCAAGGGGATCAACGCCTTGCAGGCCACCCTTTACGGTACTGAGGATGTCCAGACGCTGCACAGTTTTGTCACCGGGTTGCCGTGGTACTGGATCGTGGTGATCCCGACGCTGGGGGGGCTGGTGGTCGGCCTCATCCTGCACACCTTCACCCGCGACGGACGGGTGCGGTCTGTGAGTGATGTGATTCTTGGGGCAGCAATGCACGATGGACGGGTGGAGACGAAGGCCGGGCTTGCCTCGGCCCTTGCCTCGCTCATCACGCTCAGCACCGGCGGGTCATCTGGCCGCGAAGGGCCGGTGGTGCATCTGGCGGGCGTCATCGCCACCTGGGTGAGCCGAAAGATCAACGCGGACGGCATCACCGGGCGCGACATTCTGGGCTGCGCCGTGGCCGCTGCCGTCTCGGCCAGCTTCAACGCCCCGATCGCAGGGGCGCTCTTTGCCCTCGAAGTCGTGCTGCGTCACTTCGCCGTCCACGCCTTTGCCCCCATCGTCATCGCCAGCGTGGCAGGCACGGTAATCAACCGGCTCGAATTCGGCGGCGTCACGGAATTCGCCCTGCCGACCTACGGCGACGTGCAGTTCTACGTGGAACTGCCCGCGTTTCTGATCCTCGGGCTGACCTGCGGTCTGGTCGCCGTGGCGCTGATGCGGAGTATTTTCTGGGCCGAGGATATCGGCAACTATCTGCAAGGGCGCACCGGTCTGCCACGCTGGCTGCGCCCCGCTGTAGCGGGGATGCTGCTGGGCGTCATCGCGCTCTTGTTTCCCCACATCATCGGCGTGGGGTACGAAACGACCTCGCTGGCCCTGACGGGGAAGCTGACGCTGACGGCGGCCATCGTCTTTGCCGTGGTCAAGGTCGCCGCCGTGTCGATCACGCTGGGCGGGCGCATGGGGGGAGGAGTCTTTTCGCCCTCGCTGATGCTGGGCGCGCTGACCGGGCTGGGATTTGGCCTGATTGCAACGGGCGTTTTTCCGGATGTCTCGGGTTCATCTTCGCTCTATGCACTGGCCGGCATGGGCGCCGTCGCCGCCGCCGTGCTGGGCGCACCGATCTCGACCACGCTCATCGTCTTCGAAATGACCGGCGACTGGCAGACAGGCCTTGCCGTGATGATTGCCGTCAGCATGTCAACCGCGCTGGCCTCGCGCCTCGTGCACCGCAGCTTTTTCCTGACCCAGATGGAGCGGCGCGGCGTGCATCTGGCCGCGGGCCCGCAGGCCTATCTTCTGTCGATGTTCATGGCCGCGCGGATCATGCGCGCCGCCGACGATCCCCGCGCGGCGGACAAGGATCAGTGCTGGGACCTGATCGACAAGGGCACCTATATCGACGGGACCGCGACGCTGGAAGCGGCGATGCCGGTCTTCGATCAGACCGGCACACCCTTCATCCCCGTAGTGACCCTGTCCGCGGATGCCCCGCCCGACCTGCTGGGCGCACTCTTCCACGTGGACGCCCTGCGCGCCTACAATCGCGCCCTTGCGGCGACTGCGGCTGAAGAGCATTCCTGACTGTTTCCCGAAAGAGCCCAATACCGGATTGTTTCCGCAAGAAGAACAATCGCCCCGCAGAAGGGTCGCTCCCTCCCGGTCGCCCCGTCAGATCTGTTCGACGGTGATTTCGTCGATCGGATAGAAGGCCAGATATCCCTTGATCGCCTCGACGCCTTCTTTGGGGTGCTCGTAGGACCACACCGCATCCTTCAGGGTACGGCTCTTGGTCACGACCGAGAAATAGGTGGCATCGCCCTTGTGCGGACAATGGCTGGTCTTGTCCGAGGCATCCAGAAAGGCCATCGCGATGTCACCCCGGGGAAAGTAGATGACGGGGGGGTAATCGCCCTCCCGCAGTTCCAGCGCATTGCTGGATTCGCCCAGCACCGCACCGCCTGCCCGCACGGTCCAGGTGCCCTCTGCCGTCTCGATCTTGATGTGGTCAGCCATGTAAAACCCTCCCGTGCCCGGTGCCCAGATGGCACCTAAAGTGGCGCTGTCGCGGCATCCAACCACAGTTTCGCGGGCGGCGATAGACGTGGTCCGATCTTTTGTGCCACCTGCCCGTGATAGTCGTTCAGCCAGTTGCGCGCGGCGACCTCCAGCATCTCCGGAACGATCAGACGCCGATCGATGGGGGCATAGCTCAGCGTGCGCCAGTCGAACATTTGGCGATGGTCATCGCCACCGGGAAACGGTGTGGCCTCCTGCACCACGGCGAGGTTTTCGAGGCGGATGCCAAAGGCGCCCTCGCGGTAGTAGCCAGGTTCGATACTCAGGATCATGCCCGGTTCCAGCGGCACGGCGCTGATCTTGCTCAGCCGCTGCGGCCCCTCGTGAACACTCAGATACGCGCCGACACCGTGACCCAGCCCATGGTCGAAATCCTGCCCCGCCAGCCATAGCGGCACCCGGCCCACCGCCTCGATGTCACGGCCCGCCAGCCCCTTGGGCCAGCGCAGACGGCTCATGGCGATCAGCCCTGCCAGCACCCGGGTAAAGGCGGCGCGCGCGTCATCCAGCGGGGTGCCGATGGCGATGGTGCGGGTGATGTCGGTTGTCCCGTCCAGATACTGCCCGCCGGAATCGAGCACGATGAGGTGTCCGTCCTCCAGCAGCGCGTCGGTTTCCTCGGTTACGCGGTAATGCATGATGGCGCCGTTCGGGCCGGTGCCCGCGATGGTCTCGAAGCTGATGTCCTGCAAGGCATTGTCGCGCCGCCGCTGGGTCTCAAGCTGCGTCACCACCTGCGTTTCGCGCAGACTGCCTGCCGGTTGCTGATCGAGCCAGGCCAACAATTCGCAAATCGCTGCCCCGTCGCGCAGATGCGCCTCGGCGCTGCCCTCGATCTCGGCCGCGTTCTTGCGCGCCTTGGGCAGCGCACAGGGGTCGTCGCCCCAGACGATCCGGTCGCCCAGGGTGTCGGCGACCATCACTGGCAGCGATTGCTTGTCACAGCGCACAGGGCCCACGAGCTTGTCCAGAAGCACAAGCAACCGGGTCGGGTCGTGCACTGTCACCTCGGGGCCAAGATGATCGCCCAGCCCCGTCAGTTTTGCAGGCGTCATGAAAAGATCGACCGTGCCAGAGGCCTGCAACACGGCGAAGCCATGCGCCACAGGGTTGCGCGGAATATCCGCGCCCCTGATATTCAGCAGCCAGCAGATGCTGTCGGGCAGGGTGATCACCGCCGCCATCTGGCCGGCCTTGCGCAGGACTTCGGCCAGTCGCGCCCGCTTGTCGGCGTGGCTTTCACCCGCAAATTCAAGCGGATGGACCTTGACCTCCTCTTGCGGCGGCGCGGGCTGGTCCTCCCAGATGCGGTTAACCAGATTGGCACTGCGGCGCAACGTGATGCCGCTGCCCGCCAGTTCCTGTTCCAGCGTCTCCAACTGGCCGGGCGTGTGCAGCCAGGGATCGAACCCGATCACCCCGCCACCCGGGAGTTGCTCTTTCAGCCAATGCCCCAGCGATACCTCGGGCCAGGGCACCGGCATAAACGTCTCCGCCACCTGCGCCTTGACCTGCGTGCGGTAGCGCCCGTCGATGAAAACCCCCGCGACCCACTGCAGCACCGCACAAAACCCCGCAGAGCCTGTGAAACCGGTCAGCCAGGCCAAGC
>JBBSJO010000065.1:0-19014 GCA_038257185.1 Rhodobacterales bacterium
GTACCGTCCGCTTCTACCTTGAGCCACCTCTCCGCGAGAGTGCAGAGAAGGGAGCGCATAATTTCATCGGACTGATGGCGCAAGTTTGCGAAAAGGCAAGGTACAGGGTCGAATATGCTGATACAAACGAAGCTGGGAGGGCGGTAGACGCGCACTCCCTCACCCATATGAAATCCCCAAATGGTGCGGGTGGCCTCGTGTTCCGGCGCGTCTACGAATACCCCTTCTGGCAGATCGACCAGACCGCCGAACGCTGGGATTGGGACGTCGCCCGGGCAGACTTCGATCCCGCCAACATCGACGGTGAGGAGTCGGAGCGCTTCTATACCTACTGGCAACGCCGACTCTACGATCAGTCAGCTCGGATCACAGAGCGGGCCGGTTTCATCTACGTTCCGCTGCAAGGCAAGTTGACCGAGCACAGGTCTTTTCAGGCCTGTTCGCCGCTTGAAATGGTGGAACACTGCCTCGCCCATGACCCCCGTCGGAACGTTGTGGCAACCCTGCACCCCAAGGAACGCTACCCCGATGGGGAACTGACGGCACTGGAGCGGTTGGAGGCCGCCAACCCCCGGCTCAGCATCCGCAGCGGGGAGATGGTTCGGCACCTTCAGACCTGCGACTACGTCGTCACGCAGAATTCCGGCGCGGCCTTTGCGGGTTACTTCTTCGGCAAGCCCGCGTTGCTGTTCGGCAAGATCGACTTCCACCACATCGCGGTGAAGGCAGAGATGGACAACCTGAACGCCGGCTTCGCTCAAGTGGCGGCCCACCGGCCGGACTATGCCCGCTATATCTGGTGGTTCTGGCAGGATCAGTCGATCAACGCGGGAAAGCCCGACGCCCGCGAAAAGATCGCGGCCCGGCTCAAGCGGTTCGGCTGGGAGATGTAGAAAGGGCGCCCCCTTTCGGAAGCGCCCTTCAATTCAGACCTTGGGTCGGATCAGACCGAGTCTTCGATCCAGCTTTTCAGCGCCGCCTTGGGGCGCGCGCCGGCCATGTTCGACACGACCTCGCCGTCCTTGAAGATGAACAGCGCCGGAATGCCTCGCACGCCCATCTGGGCGGGGGAATTCGGGTTCTCGTCCACATTGACCTTCACGATCTTCACCTTGCCGTCCATCTCGGCGGACAATTCTTCCAGCGAGGGGCCGATCTGCTTGCAGGGACCACACCATTCGGCCCAGAAATCCACCACGACGGGGATTGTGGAATTTTTCACTTCGGCGTCGAATGTATCGTCCGTGACTGCGACGGTTGCCATGATGCTCTCCTGACAGGATTTGGGTTCACCACTGAACCTAGGAACGCCTAGTCCCATCGTCAAGATATGGCGAGCGCATCAGCGCCGATGACACGATTTCGTGGGGCAGGGGCATCAGTGTGCGGTCGGCGGTCCACAGGATCTCCGTGCGGATTTCGCGTTCGGGATAGATCTGCGCCAGAATCAGGGCATAGGCACCCATCTGCTGCAGGATGCCCTCGGGGCAATCCTGCGGTGTGTCGGGCACCACCCGGTTCGTCTTGAAGTCGATGGCGGTCACGGTCGTGTCTGTTAAGATCAAGCGGTCGATGGTGCCATGCATGCGCTGTCCTCCGACCGCGGCTGTGATGGCAACCTCCGCAAGCGTGTCTTCTGCAAAGATGTGGCGCAATGCCGGATCGCGGAGGACGGCGTCAGCCTCGCCGCGCGCCGCCGCCCGAAGGTCGTCAGGCGGTATTGGGGTCTCGTCTTCCTGATCAATCATTGGCAGCGTTTCCAGTAGCCCATGCACAAGCGAACCATAGGACATGGCCGTGTCCTGATCCGCCCCCGCATCCCCGGGCAGCGCCTTTGCGCCGCCAAGATTGGAGGGGGTGAGGATTTCTGTCAGCAGGGTCGCTTCGGAAGGTCGAGCGCAGAAAACAGGGTCTAACCGGGGCGTTTCTGACGGAACTGTTGGTTTTTCGATCACCTCCGGCGCGTCCCAGTCGCCTTCCTGAAACCGCAGCGTTCCGTCCGTTCCGACGGGCATCCCGTTGATGTGCGTCATAGCCGCGGCAGCCGTCTGATACCAGTCGCTGCCATCCTTCGACAGATCGCCCGCTGCTGCCACGATCAGCCATTTCTCTGCGCGAGTCATGGCCACGTAAAGCAGGCGCAACCGTTCCGCGTGCTGAGCCGCCTTAAGGCCATCGACCGTGTCTTTCATCGCGCGCGGCATGTCGTCGGCGCTGGATTTCCACATCGGGACGCCGTCGATCTTGACGATCTCGTCCTTGACCTGATTATCCCGCCGCCCGGTGTCCGGAAGGATCACAATGGGTGCCTCCAGCCCCTTGGCACCGTGCACCGTCATCACCCGGATCTGGTTGGAGGCGGAATCGATCTGCCGCTTGATCTCCAGATCGTCGGTCTGCATCCATTCGAGGAACCCCGTGAGGCTGGGCACGTCGTTGCGCTCATAGGCCAACGCTTGTGTCAGCATCGCGTTGATGCCGTCCTCCGCCTCCGGCCCCAGCCGCGCCAGCAGAGCGCGTCGGCCGTCATGGCGGGTGAGGATACGTTCGATCAGGTCGTAGGGACGCAGGAAATCGACTTGTTCTCGCAGATCGGTGAGCATTCGCAGCGTATCTGGATACTCTGACTCTCGCAGACGCAGCGCCTGCCAGAGGTGTTCCTCCGTCCGGTGGTGGGCGAGGTGGAACAGCGCCTGTTCCGTCCAGCCGAACAACGGCGATTTGAGCGCGGTGGCCAGTGACAGGTCATCGTCGGGCGTGGCAAGGAAGGACAGCAGCGCCGCGAGGTCCTTAACCGCCAGTTCCGCACCGACCTTGAGCCGATCCGCGCCCGCGATGGGCAGGTCCGCCGCCTTGCAGGCGCGGATGATCTCGGCAAAGAGCGCCGAGCGGCGCTGGACGAGGATGAGGAAATCGCCCGCCCGGATGCGCCGCTTGATCACCGTGCCGGACTCTTCCCCGTCGTCCGGAATGTAATGCGAGCCGTCCGTCAATTCCTTGATCCGAGCCGCAATCTGGTCGGCAAGCGTAACCGCGTGGTGGCGCGGCGACAGGCGGTCGACAGGGTCGGTCCAGGGGCCGTCATCTTCGTTCTCCGCCTTCTCGACGACGGGCCAGAGGTCCACGCGACCCGGCAGAACCTCTTTGAAAGCCCTGTGTAGGGTCTGTTTTTCGAACTCCGGCAGGGTGCGGGGATCGAAAGCCGTATCGACCATCCGCAGGATCGCGGCGGAGGACCGGAAGGAGAAATCGAGACTTCGGCGCTGAAACAGTTTACCCGCGCCCCTGATCTTTTCCTCGAAGGTGCCCGCCTTGCGGTCAAACTCCAGCGGGTCCGCGCCCTGAAAGGAATAGATCGACTGCTTGCGGTCCCCAACGACGAAGAGCGTCCTTTCCTCTGGTCGCGCTCCTGCGCCGCTATAGAACTCGTCCGTCAACTTCTCGATCACGTCCCACTGGCGCGGCGAGGTATCCTGCGCCTCGTCCACCAGAATGTGGTCGATCCCACCGTCAATGCGGAACAGCACCCAGGCGGCGACGTCCTTGTCTGACAGCAGCGCGCGCGTCTTGAGGATCAGGTCGTCGAAGTCGAGCCAGCCGCGCTTTTCCTTCTCGGCGGCATAGCGGGTCAGGAAACGCTCCGCAAAGCGGTGCAGGGCCTCCGTCTTGTGCATGGCCATCAGCGCGAGCCGGGCATCGCGCGCCTCCTCCACGCGCAGCATCAGATCGTTGAGGTCGGGCATCAGGTGCGCGATGACCTTCTGCGTGGGTTTGGTCGGAAAGGCGTCGATCTTGGCCGTGAAGGGCCCCGCCACCTTGGCACCCGATCCCGTCAGCAACAGCCCTTCAAGCGTTGGTAGCGCGCTCAGGTCGTAAGCCGTGATCCCCCGCAGCGTTTCGGCGGCTTTCGCGTCGTTTCCGCCCTTCGCCAACATCGCGGGGATCATCTCTGCAAACATCCGTGCCTCGCCGCCGTCAAAGACAGCGTCTTCGATCGTGTCCGCGCTCAGGCTCGCAGGTTGGTCGAACAGGGCGAGAAGGGCCGCCCGGTCGGGCAGGCGGGTAAAGGCGTCGCGCTGGTTCACGATGTTGCGCGTGAGCTTGGAAAAGTCCTGCCCGGTATAGTGCCGCGCGAGCCCGGCAATCAGGGGCGCGTCGCCGTCCTCCGCCATGCGGTCCACGATCTCGGCGCGCAGCAGGTCGGCGGCGCGGTCCTCGATCTCGGTGAACTGCGGGCTGACGCGGGCTTCCAGCGGGAAGCGGCGCAGGATGGAGGCGCAGAAGGAGTGGATGGTCTGGATCTTCAGCCCGCCGGGCGCTTCGATGGCCAAGGCAAAGAGCGTCCGCGCCCCGCGCAGTTCTTCGGTCGTCAGCGTGCCCTCGACCCCAAGTTGCGCCAGCGAGGCGCGCAGGGCGTCGTCGTTCAGCATCGCCCATTCGCCAAGGCGCTTGAACAGCCGGTTCTGCATCTCGGACGCTGCGGCCTTGGTGTAGGTCAGGCAGAGGATCTGTTGGGGCTCGACCCCGCTCAGCAAAAGGCGTGCCACGCGGTCCGTCAGCACGCGGGTCTTGCCGGAACCTGCGTTGGCCGCGAGCCAGGTCGAGGCATCGGGCCGCGCCGCGTCGATCTGGGCGCGGGTGGCGTCGTCGAAGGGGGTCGTCATGTCACGTCCTCCGCCCGCGCCGGGCTGGTGCCGTCCCATTCACCGAAACGCGCGAGTTGGTCATAGTCGCCGGAAGCGCCTTCCGCCTGAACCATCCGGCGGGACGTAAAACCCTGCATAGGGTCAAGATAGCGGGCGATGAGGCTGTGCAGCCCGGCCAGCACCTCCGCCGGGGGTTCTTCGTCCAGCGGGGCCGCGATCTCGACCGGTTTGGGGCCAAGACCGATGAAGGCCGCATGTGCGACAGGGGCTGCGCCGACCTCGGCAAAGCCGCCCTGTTCCACCATTGCCGCCTCGATCAGCAACTGCTTGTCGAAAAGCTGCTGTTCCTTCTTCGACGGCGGCGCGCCGGTCTTGTAGTCGTAGATCAGCGCGTCGCCGTCCTCGCTTTTGTCTATGCGGTCGGCGAAACCCATGAGCGTGAAATCGAGGTCGGGGAACAGATGCTTGCCGCGTGCGCCCTTCTCGAAGGCCACCGGCGCGGAATAGCCCTGGCGCAGTAGCTCACGTTCGATGAACCAGTCGGCGACCCGTTCGATCCGCGCCAGCCACATGGCGCGGGCGGCGGGCCAAGGGGCTTCACGGGTGAGGACGTCGGCGGCGACCTGCATGAGCTGTGTCCTGGTCAACAACGACGGATCGACGGTGATTGCCTTGACGAAATCCTCCATGATCTGGTGCAGGATGATCCCCCGCACCGGCGCGTCCGGCGATTGCACCAGCGCGTTGATCGGGCGCAGCTTCAGGCAGTGGCGCGCGTAGATGGCGTAGGGGTCGCGGATCAGGCGCTTGATCTCGGTCACAGAGAGTTGCCGGGGGCGTGCCTCGCGCGGTGGGCGGGGCGACGGGCGCGGGGCAGGGTCCGCGCGGGTTACCTGCTCCAGAGCGTCGACCTGTCCCAGCCAGCGTTTGCCGCGCTCGCGCATCTCGTCCCACGCCTCCGGTCCGCCCGATTGCGGCAGACCGCCCAGCAGGTTGCCCAGGCGGTTGAGCCAGCGCGAGGGCACCGTCTCCGCCTCGTCGGACCGGATCGCGCGGGTCAGCCAGACCTCCTTGGCCGCGATGGCCTGTTGATAGTCATGCGCCGACAGCCCCACGCGCCGTTCGGGCAGCAGCAGCCCGGCGTCCAGCCGCATCCGGCGGTTCAGCCACGGATCGGGCGGTGGCGCTTCTGGCCATGCGCCGTCGTTGAGCCCGCCGAGGATCACGAGGTCCGCGCCCTGCACCCGCGCCTCCAGCGTGCCCCAGATCATCACGTCGGGACGCGGCGCATCGCGGTCGCGCACCTCTGCCCCGGACAGCAGTGCGCCCATAAGGTCGGCGTAATCCGACGCTGACATCGGCCCGCCGTGTTCCGCGTGGGCGGAAAGTTCGGTCATCACCGCCTCGGCCTTTTGTCCGGCCTTCTGCTTCCACAGTTCATGGTCTTCGGTCGCGGGCTGACCGGCAGCAATCGACCCGGCCAGCGCCAGATGTGCGGCGGTCCAGTCGGTCAGGGTGCGCGTCCCCTCCACCTCGTGACCGGTGAAGGTTTCGGCGACCCAGACGGCCCATTCCAGAAAGGCTTCGGGCTCCTTGAGGTGGCCCGCAACCTTGCCAGCAATCTCGGCAATGCCATCGGGCGTCGGGTAGGGCAGGCCATCGCGCCTGATCCGCAACTCCAGACGCTGGGTGTTCAACAGGTGCGTGTTGCGGCCCGCGCCGGAGTGGGTGAGAGGGTGTTTCAGCAGCGTCAGCAGCGCCTCGGCATCCAGCTTGCGAACAAACAGCTTCGCGACGTGGCGCAGGAATCGCCCCGGAGGCGACAGGTGTAGTGGGGTACCGGCGCTGTCGTCTGGCAGGATGTCCCAACGGTCCAGCGCCGCCGTCACCTGCCGCGACAGCATCCGGTCGGGGGTGATGAGGGCGGCGGTCTTGCCTTCCTCTACCGCCATGCGCAGGCGCAAAGCGATGCTGAGCGCCTCGATCCTGGGGGTCGGCGCCTCCACCAGCGTGAGGTCCGCCGTGGCTTCGGCCAGTTCGGTCAGGCGCGGCCCTTCGGTCAGCCAGGCGTGGGTCACGGGCGCGGGGCGCAAGGACAGAGAGATGAGCGCGTTGCGCGGCGGCGAGGGCGGCGCGGTCTCCGTCCAGGGCGTGATACCCTCGCGGGGCAGGGCGAGTGCCTGCATCAGGTGGCGGAAACGGTACTGCGGGTGATCCTCCGACAACAGCTCCTGATCCAGCGCGGCCCAGACCGCCGTGGGCATGTCGAAGTCGAAGCCCGGCAGCACCACCGCCCCCTGTGGAAGCCGCGCCACTGCCTGCATCAACATCGAGGTGGTGCCGCGCGACCCGGTGGAGCCGGCGAGGATCACCGGGTTTCGCGGCGGGTTGTCCTGCCAATACGCGATGATCGCGTTGACCAACTGGCGCTGGCGGGCCTCCTTGTCCGGCTCGGTCGTCGTACTTGCAAGGTAGCGTTGCGCGATGTCCAGAAACCTCTGCGCCCGTGCCCAATGGGCGGAATGCTCGCTCACGTCCAGCTCCGCGATCTTGTCGGCGGAGACGCCTTCGCCCTGCATCTCGTCGATGAGGGAGGCGAGGCTGTCCGACAGGGCATAGAGCGAGGCACGGGGGGCGATGCTGATGTCGGTGTCCAGCAGCCGCGATACCAGCTGGATCAGCGCCAGACGGCGGCGCAGGGGTGGCGTGGCGGGGGGCAGGGTGATGCCCGGCACCAGCATGTCCAGCCCCGTCACCAGCCGGATGCGCGGCAGGAAGGCGGGAGGGCCTGCGTCGTAGAGTTCCCGCAACCGCCGCGCCATGCGACGGGTGTTCACGATCAGGTCGACGCGCGCGATGGCTTCGGGCGGCTGACCTGCCAGCCGGGTCCGCAGCCCGTCGATCAGCGCTTCGGGGAAGTCCACGCCGGGGGCGAGCCCGAAGACGCGGGGGGTGTCGGTCGGTTCAAACATCGGCACGCTCCAGCATCTCCTCGGCCAGCGCAATGCCGCCGGGGTGCCCCACGTCGCACCATTCACCTGGATAGCGCAACCCGAACAACCGGCCCCGCGCCAGCATCCTGTCCCAGAGGAGGTTGAGGGAGAACTTCGCCTCTGAAATCTCGTGCAGCATCTCCGTCCGGATGATCTGGACCCCGCCGTAGATCAGGCCGGGACCACGTTTCAGGCGGCCATCGGCGGCCATGGTGAAATCGCCCGCGCCTGTGTGCCCGACCGCCTGTTCGGGGGGGATTGCGATCAGCAGGGCATCCATGGTGGCGGGGTCCCAAGCCTCTGCCAGCAGGGTAAGCGGGTTCGGCCCCGCCCAGATTGCATCAGTGTTGGTGGTAAACACCGGCCCTTCGCCCAGCAGCGGCAGGGCATTCCGCAGCCCGCCGCCGGTTTCCAGAATCTCAGGGCTTTCAGTCAAAGTCGCAACGTCGCGAGCCAGCAGATGCTGTTCCAGCATTTCGGGCTTGTAGTGCAGGTTCGCGACGACCCGTTCGATACCTGCCGCGCGGACCATGGTCAGCGTGTGGTCGATAAGAGGTCTGCCAGCCACCTCGATCATCGGTTTCGGTCGGTCGCGGGTCAGGTCCTTCATCCGCGTGCCGAAACCCGCAGCGAACATCATCACGGATCTGGGATGGTCGTGCATTGGCGTTTCAAGTGCTCCAGAAAATCTTGTGTCGGGGCTGGCAGGGCGCTGCGCAGGAAGGTGGCGAGATCGGTGAGGTCGGGGTGTGCGAGGTTGCGGATCACATACTCCCAGACACGCGGGATCATGTCCACGTAATGCGGTTTGCCGTCGCGCAGGCAGAGGCGCGCGAAGATGCCGAGGATGCGCAAGTTGCGTTGAACGCCAAGGATCGCGTAGGCGCGGGTGAAGGGCGCGGGCGGCAGGCCGGTGCGGGCGAGGTAATGCGCGATCATCGCGGTTTCGATGGCGGGCGGCACATCACGCCGCGCATCTTGCAGGACAGACACCAGGTCGTAAGCGGGGTGTCCCAGCAGGGCATCCTGAAAGTCCAGCAGCCCGACCCGCGCGCTGCCGGTCCGGTCCGGCAGCCAGAGCAGGTTTTCCGCGTGATAGTCCCGCAGGATGATCACCCTGCGCGCCTCGTCCACGCTGTCGGCCAGCGGCGTGAATATCTCGCGGAAGCGCCTCAGCGTGTCCTCGTCGGGGGCGGCGTACCATTCAAAGACCAGTTCGGTCATGCCGGTCAGCCATGCGGCATCGCAGACGGGCAGGGGGAGGAGTGGGAAGGCGTGCAGGTCAACCAGCACATCGGTCGCCGCGCGGTAAAGCATCTCCTGTCGCCCGGGTTCCGCTGCCATCTTTCGGGCGAAAAGCGCGTTGCCGAGATCCTCGATCAGCAGGAAACCGTTCTCTGCGTCCTGATGATAGATGTTCGGAGCGCTTAGGCCGTTGGCGGTCAGGTGTTCGGCGATCTTCACGAAAGGGCGCACGTCCTCACCCCGATCCGGGGGAGCGTCCATGAGGATGGCGGTCGTGCCGTCGGCGCGGGTCAGCCTGTCATAGCTGCGATTGGAGGCATCGCCAGCAACGGTCGCACGCGCTGCATCGTCCCAACCGATGCGGTCCAGAAACGATTGTGACGCGGCCTTTCGCCCGGTCACTTCCGCCACCCCGCCAGCCTGTCGTCCCAGCGCGCGTTCTTCCAGAACAGCATCATTGCGCGCGTGTTGTCGGCCGACTGGTGCTCCAGAAGGATCGAAAGCGCATTTTCCGGCGCAAGTGCGCCCAGGCGGTCGGGCCATTCCACAAGGCAGATCGCCGTCTCGAAAGCGTCGATCAGGCCCAGTTCCTCCACCTCGTAAACGGAGGTCAGGCGATAAAGGTCAGCGTGCCAGATTTCTCCGCGCGGGCTGTCGTAGGTCTGGACCAGCGTGAAGGTGGGCGAAGGCACATCCTCCGCCGTGCCGGTCAGGGTCTGGATCAGGCTGCGCGCCAGATGCGTTTTGCCTGCGCCGACGTCGCCGCTCAGCAGCACGACGTCCCCGGGCATCAGCCCACGCGACAGGCTCGCTGCAAAGTCGGCAGTCTCGTCGGGGCTCTGGAGGGTCAGGGAAAGTGGATGCGCGGACATGCGGCATCGTTACCGCCGTCCCCTGTCGCTGCAAGGCAAAATCAGCTTGCGGGCAGGCAATCGGTATTGGCGGTGCGCCTTGCCTCCGTCGGGACGCCGGCCACATTCGCGACGCGAAAGCGCACAAGCGTCGCACCGGGCGGCAGCGACGAAAGACTGCACCTCATCGACCGTCCATCGTTGAGCGGAATCTGCAGTGTCCGGTCAGGACGCGCGCCGCGGGTGCAGACATACCGGTCGATCTGGTCCCAGCCCACACCGCTGCGGGCATGAGACTTCCACACCGCAATTGCATCCGTGATCGTCACGTCCGCAATGGTCGATTCCGGTCTGTGCTGCCACATCTGGCGATAGGCGGCATTGCTGAAACTCAGCACGCCCCCCGATGTGAATACCACAAGCCCGTCTTCGATCGTGTCCAGCAGGGTCTGGCTCTGCGCCAGTTCGGCGCGGAAATTGCGGGTCAGCGTGACTTCCGCGCTGATGTCCTCGATCAGGAACGCCGTCGCCCCGTCACGCTATAGGTCTGACCCGCCTCCAGCGACCAGGTTTCGTGATACTGACCATCTGTCGCGGCGGCGATGACATCCGCGATTTCCTGACGCCAGGTGAGATAGTTCTTTGGCTCCGGCATCCGGCGCTTTTCGCGCAGCTGGTCGAAGAAGGACTGCATCGTCGGGCGCACGCTGAGGAACTGGACGGGCAGGCCGGTCAGGTCCACCAGGGCGGGGTTGAAGAGCACAAGCTGCTGGTTCCGGTCGAAGATCGCCAGTCCGATATTGAGGTGTGCGAAGGTCTTGGCCAATGTCTGGACAAAGTTGCGCTGGGCCTCTTCGGCTTGCACCACGGCATTTACACAGGTTGCATGGTGGATCGTCAGCCCCTCGACGCTGACCTTGGTGACGTCGTACCAGTCAGGCTTTGCGGCGGCATCCGTTCGCAGGCTGTAGCGGTTCGGCCGGGGACCGCCGGCGGCCACGAACAACGGCGCGTCACCGGCATTTTTTCCAAGTACCATTTCCCGCAGGGTGGCATAGGCCTCGTTCTGCCAGCACAACTTTCCCTCCGCATCTTCGTGCCAGACCGGGCCGGGGGTGGTGTCGCTGGTCCGGCGCAGGGCGGTCAGCTCCGCGATGGTGTCCGGGTCGGGGATCGTCGTCCCCGCGTCATCGTCGGAAATCAGCGTGACCCAGCACAGGTGTCTGCGCCAGTGGATCACGACCTGTCGGGGCGATGCGCCGTCGGTGGCAAAGAGCGAGATGCGTCCCTCGGGCCGGGGTTCGGGGTGATCGGGGAAATCGGGGAACCGACGCAGCAGGCTGAGACGGACATCGTCCCAGACATGTACCCCGGGCAACAGTGCCAATCCGTTCAGCGCGCGCGTCGTGCCGTGGTGGAGGATACCGTCGTCGAAAAGCAACACCATCGGTTCGGGCGTGTCCGGCAGCGGCATCACGGGCCGCGCATCGGCCACACGCAGAAGGCGCAGGGCAAGTAACGCTGTCACACCGGCAGCGCTGACCACGACGAGAAGATCGGACAAGGCCAGCACGATGGCACCTTTCAGAGCTTGAGGAACAGAGACAAGCTTTGGGCCACAGTGTTAACGAGTCATTAACGCGGAGCGCGATGGGTGCGATTAGATGGAAATGGGCCGGTTTTGTCCCAGCGCAACAGGGATTTCGCCCGTTGTGGCCTCAAGCAGAGCGCGGGGCCAGATGACTTCGACGATCGCACCATTGCCGCTATTGTCCGACCGGTCGTCAGACCCGTTCGCGAATCGGAGTGTGGCGCCGGACCTTTCCAGCAATGTCTTGGCGATGAAAAGGCCCAGTCCCATGCCCTCGTATTCGGGTCGGACGCCCCTTGCCGGATGGCTGCCCCGCCGCCGCATGAAGGGATCGCCGATGCGACCCAGCAGATGCGGCGGAAACCCCGGCCCGTCATCCACGATCCGAACCGAGACCTCCTGCGCGCCCCAGCCGGTCTCGATCCAGACCTCGGTTGCGGCAAAGTCCACCGCGTTCTGGATCAGGTTGCGCAGCCCGTGAATGATCTCGGGCTTGCGTTGGATGATGGGCTGCACCCCATCTGACAGATGTGCCAGATGCACTTGCTTGCCCCGCTCCCGATGCGGTTCGGCTGCTTCCAGTATGACGGTTTCAAGGGGGGCCTGCCGCAGATGCAGGTCATCCTTGCCGGCGCGTCCCATGTCCCGCAGGATGTCGCGGCACCGGTCCGCCTGATCGCGGATCAGGGCGGCGTCTTCGGCCAGTTCCGGCAGATCCCGCAGTTCGCTGAGCAGTTCGGAACTTGTCAGCTTGATGGTGGCCAATGGCGTGCCGAGCTCATGCGCCGCCGCCGCCACCACCCCGCCCAGATCGGTCAGCTTCTGCTCGCGCGCGAGCGCCATCTGAGTCGCGGCCAGCGCATCTGCCATGGAGTGGATTTCGGATGTCACCCGCCGGGAATAGGCACTGGTGAAGACCACCGCGATGATCAGCGCGATCCAGTGCCCAAAGACGAAAAGTCGCGGTATCCTGAGGAGCTCCCCTTGCTCCGTCAACAGCGGCAGGTGCCAGACCGCCAGCAGGGTGACGATCACGATGGCCGTGGTACAAAGGACCAGTGTCGACCGCAGGCTCAGAGCCGTGGCCGATATCGTCACAGGCCCCAGCAGCAACAAGGCGAAGGGATTGTGAAGGCCTCCGGTCAGATACAGCAGAAACCCCAGTTGCAGCAGGTCGAAAAGCACCATGGCGAGGTTCTCGCGCTCCGTCAGGCGCTTGTTCTCGGGGAAGATGAAGGTGGCGATCAGGTTGCCGATGATCGAGGCACCGATGGCCAGAAAGCAAAGACCAAGCTCCAGTTGCAGGCCATAGAGCATCTGCGCCACGGTGATCGCGATGAGCTGCCCGGTGATGGCGACCCAGCGCAGCAGGATCATCGTGCGCAGCCGGATCCAGTTTGCCCTTGTCCGCGCCCCGAAGGGCCGGATGTTTGCCTGCGTCATCTGCGCACCTCGGGTTCATTGCCTGTTGCATCGGGCAGGGTGTAGCGTAGGTCTGCATCAGACCACGATCAAGGGCGCCATTTGGCGCAGGAGAATGAGATGAATCGCACATACGCCATAGCCGCCACTGCTGTCGCGGCTGTCTTTCTCGCAGGCACATTTTGGTACACCCAGCGCCCCGCGTCGGGTGATGCCTTTGCACAGTGCCGAAATTCGGCCGTTGCAGGCGATCTCGGGGGGCCTTTCGAACTTGTGGACGACAAGGGAGAGACGGTCACGGAGGCGGATGTGATCACCGAACCTTCACTGCTCTACTTCGGCTATACCTATTGCCCGGACGTCTGTCCTCTCGACGTGGATCGCAACGCGCAGGCCGTGGAGATCCTCGAAGAGCGCGGCAAGATGGTGACGCCGGTCTTCATCACCATCGACCCCGCCCGCGACACGCCCGAAGTGGTCGGTGATTTCGCCCGGAACATGCACCCCCGGATGATCGGCCTGACCGGATCGCCCGAACAGGTGAAGGCGGCCAGCACGGCTTATCGCACCTACTACAAGGCGCATGATCCGGTGGACGGCGAATACCTGGTGGACCATTCCACCTTCAGTTACCTGGTGCTGCCCAAGGTCGGGTTCGTCGACTATTTCCGTCGCGAGGTGACACCGGAGGAGATGGCGAACAGCATCGGCTGTTTCGTAGACCAGATGTGATGTTTGACGGCAGGTGCCCGACGCCACATATAGTTGAATGACATCGCAAGGCAGGGACGCCGCACGTGAGCAATGATATGCCAGACCTCGGACCGGACAAGACGCTTCTGCTGGTCGATGACGACGAGCCCTTCCTGCGGCGTCTGGCGAAAGCCATGGAGAAGCGCGGTTTCGAGGTGGAGACGGCAGATTCGGTCGTGGCCGGGCGCGCCATCGCCACGGCACGGCCTCCGGCCTATGCGGTGGTCGATCTGCGGCTGGAGGACGGCAATGGGCTCGACGTCGTTGAAGTGCTGCGCGCCAAGCGCCCGGACTCGCGGATCGTCGTGCTGACAGGCTACGGCGCGATTGCGACGGCGGTGGCGGCGGTCAAGATCGGTGCGACGGATTACCTGTCCAAGCCCGCCGATGCCAACGACATCACCAATGCCCTGCTGGCCACGGGCGCAGACCTGCCACCACCGCCCGACAACCCGATGAGTGCGGACCGCGTTCGGTGGGAGCATATCCAGCGGGTCTATGAGCTTTGCGATCGCAACGTCTCCGAGACCGCGCGGCGGCTGAACATGCACCGCCGCACCCTACAGCGCATCCTGGCGAAACGCTCCCCGCGCTAGTCGTTTCAGCGAAACTGGGGCGGGGCGTATTTCAGCAGCACGGGCACGACCAGTTCTTCCTCGTCGAGCAGATGACGGTCCAGCATCGGTGCGAAGCGCCCGAGGCTTTTCAGGAATGCGCCTGTCGCATCGGTGACCTTTGCGGGAGTCTCTTCCGCCTGCAGCACCCCGTTCGCGGTTTGTGCCAGATCGGCCAGAAAACCGTCCATCAGTTGATGATCCTTGTCGAGGATATCGAATCCCCGCGCGGTCGTGTCATCCAGCGTTGCCATCACAGGAAAATAATGCGCGTCTTCGATCTGATGATGACCGTGCAGGTCGCCGATCAGCATGCTCCCGTAACGGTGCAGCTTGCGCTTGTAGGTCGCGGGATCGTCCTTGCCGTCGAGCATGGCGCGGGCATCTGTCGTCAGATGGTCGGTCAGGCGGCGGAAAGTGAGGTGCTTGTCCAGCCAGAAGGCGATGAGGCCGGAATAGTTCGGGTTCTCTTCCCAGCCGTCGCGGGGGTATTGTCGGATCAGTTCGCGCAGGGCGTCGGGCAGCCCGGCACGCTGCTCGAGATCGATCTGGGAGGGGTCGAAGGCGGAAATATCTTTTGACATGCACCGCAGTTAAGCGTGAATGCCCGCTTGGTAAATGGCCGCAGTGCACATTGATGGTGCGCAGCCGGACAAGGTGTCCAGCTTACAGATACCCCTCGGCCCGAAAGCTGAGTTCACGGGATTTCCCGATGATCAGGTGATCGTGCAGCGTGAGCCCGAGCGCGGCGCAGGCCGCCGCGATCTGGTTGGTCATGTCGATGTCAGAGGTTGAGGGCGTCGGATCGCCGGACGGGTGGTTGTGCACCAGGATCAGCGCCGAGGCGTTCAGCTCCAACGCGCGTTTGGCGACCTCGCGGGGATAGACGGGCACGTGATCGACCGTGCCCTTGGCCTGCTCCTCGTCCGCGATCAGCACGTTCTTGCGGTCGAGGTAGAAGACGCGAAACTGCTCCGTCTCCCGATGCGCCATGGTGGTGTGGCAATAATCGAGCAGGGCATCCCAACTCGATACCACCTGCTGCTGCATCACGCGGGAGCGCGCCATGCGCTGGGCCGCCGCCTCCACGATCTTCAACTCCACGACGACGGCGTCTCCAACACCAGAGATGTCGCGCAACCGCGCCTCGGAGGCGGAGATCACCCGGTTGAAATCCCCGAAACGGTCCATCAGCGCCCGCGCCAGTGGCTTCACATCGCGGCGGGGAATGGCGCGGAACAGGACCAGTTCCAGAAGTTCATAATCCGGCATCGCCGCCGCCCCGCCTGCCATGAACCGGGCCCGCAGGCGCTGGCGATGATCGGCGATGTAGGAAGGTTGCTTGCCGGAGACCGGCGTGGTCTGGGCAGCCTCGTCCATCAGGAATGGCAGTGTTTGTTCAGCGAAGGAGGGGTCGGTGCGGGACATGGGCCCAGATTGCGCAGCGATGGTTAGAATTTGGTTAAGATGCGCGGGCGGAGGGTGGACGGGGCGTCCACCTTACTGCCGGTCCCGTAGGGTGGGCGCATGGCCCACCTTGGTTTTAAGGAAGGTCAGCCCTTCATCGAATCCCAGAAACTTTTGACACTGTCGAAGAAGGTGCTGCTCTTGGGATTGTTTTCCGACGACAACTCGTCGAATTCCCGCAGCAGTTCTTTCTGGCGGCTGGTCAGGTTCACCGGAGTCTCGACAGCCAGTTCCACGATCATGTCCCCGGCACCCCCTCCGCGCAGCGGGGGCATGCCCTTGCCGCGCAGGCGCATCTGCCGCTTGGATTGGCTGCCCGCCGGGATCTGCAAGCGGCTGCGGCCGCCATCGATGGTAGGAACTTCGATATTGCCGCCGAGGGCGGCGGTGCTCATCGACACGGGCACACGGCAGAAGAGGTTCGGCCCGTCACGTTCGAAGAGGTCGTGTTCGGTCACCTCGAGGAAGATATAGAGATCGCCCGACGGCCCGCCGCGCATACCGGCCTCGCCTTCGCCGGCCAGACGAATGCGGGTGCCGGTTTCGACACCGGCGGGAATGTTGACGCTGAGTTGGCGGTCCTTCTCGACCCGGCCGGCGCCGCGACAGGTCTTGCAGGGGTTCTGCACGATCTGACCCATGCCCGAACACGTCGGACAGGTCCGCTCGACCGTGAAGAAGCCCTGTTGCGCGCGCACCTTGCCCATGCCGGAACAGGTCGGGCAGGTCGTCGGCTCCGCCCCGCCTTCGGCACCGGAGCCCTTGCAGGAACCGCATTGCACCGAGGTCGGTACGTTGATGGATTTCTGGATGCCGACGTATGCGTCTTCCAGCGAAATCCGCAGGTTGTAGCGCAGGTCGGCCCCACGTGCAGCCCGGCGTCCGCCGCCGCCCCCGCGCTGGCCCATGAAATCGCCGAAGAGGTCGTCGAATACGTCGGAGAACGCTGAGGAAAAATCACCCTGTCCACCGCCGAACCCGGCGCCGGGACGGCCACCGCCGCCCATCCCGCCCTCGAAGGCGGCGTGACCGTAGCGGTCGTAGGCGGCTTTCTTGTCGGCGTCCTTGAGAACCTCGTAGGCCTCGTTGGCTTCCTTGAACTGGGATTCGGCCTTGGGGTTGTCGGAATTCCGGTCGGGGTGCAGCTCTTTCGCCTTCTGGCGATAGCCTTTCTTGATCTCGTCGGCAGAGGCTCCTTTGGCGACGCCAAGCACCTCGTAATAGTCACGTTTTGCCATGGGTTCAGCTCCTCCTGAGGAACGTAACGGGCCGGCCCGTCGAACGGACCGGCCCTGTCATTGGTTCCGCGCCACGCTTACGCGCGCTTGTCGTCGTCCAGATCTTCGAACTCGGCATCGACGATATCGTCATCGCCACCGCGCGGAGCATCTGCCGCCTGAGCCATGTCGTCATCGCCGTCGTCCTGAGCGGCTTTGTAGATGGCTTCGCCCAGTTTCATCGCCGCTTCGGTCACGTTCTGGATGCCCGACTTGATCTTGTCGACATTGTCGGTTTCCAGCTCGTCCTTGAGTGCGGCAATCGCCAGCTCGATGGCTTCGACCGTGGTCGGGTCGACCTTGTCCGAATGCTCTTCCACCGACTTCTCGGTCGAGTGGATAAGGCTCTCGGCCTGGTTCCGGGCTTCGATCAGCGAACGACGGGCCTTGTCCGACTCGGCGTTCTCTTCGGCGTCCTTCACCATCTTTTCGATGTCGGCGTCGGACAGACCGCCGGAGGCCTGGATCGTGATCTTCTGCTCCTTGCCGGTGCCCTTGTCGAGTGCGCCTACCGCAACGATGCCGTTGGCGTCGATGTCAAAGGTCACTTCGATCTGGGGCATGCCGCGCGGGGCAGGCGGGATGTTTTCGAGGTTGAAGGCGCCGAGGATCTTGTTGTCGGCGGCCATCTCGCGTTCACCCTGGAAGACCCGGATTGTCACGGCGTTCTGGTTGTCCTCGGCTGTCGAGAAGACCTGGGACTTCTTGGTGGGGATCGTCGTGTTGCGGTCGATCAGACGGGTGAACACGCCACCCAGCGTTTCGATACCCAGCGACAGCGGCGTCACGTCGAGCAGTACCACGTCCTTGACGTCGCCCTGCAGGACGCCGGCCTGAATCGCGGCACCAAGGGCCACGACTTCGTCCGGGTTCACACCCTTGTGAGGCTCCTTGCCGAAGAACTTGGTCACTTCCTCGACCACTTTCGGCATCCGCGTCATACCGCCGACCAGGACGACCTCGTCGATCTCGGAAGCGGACAGGCCCGCATCCTTGAGCGCCGCGGCGCAGGGCTTCATCGAGGCCTTGATCAGGTCGCCTACGAGGCTTTCCAGCTTGGCGCGGGTCAGCTTCATGACCATGTGCAGCGGCGAGCCATCCTTGCCCATCGAGATGAAGGGCTGGTTGATCTCGGTCTGACTGGAGGACGAAAGCTCGATCTTGGCCTTTTCGGCGGCTTCCTTGAGACGCTGAAGCGCCATCTTGTCTTTCGTCAGGTCGACGCCGTGCTCTTTCTTGAACTCGTCGGCGAGGTAGTTGACGATCCGCATGTCGAAGTCTTCGCCACCCAGGAAGGTGTCGCCATTGGTGGACTTCACCTCGAAGAGGCCATCGTCGATCTCGAGGATGGTCACGTCGAAGGTACCGCCGCCGAGGTCATAGACGGCGATGGTCTGCGAGGTCTTCTTGTCGAGGCCGTAGGCCAGTGCGGCTGCGGTCGGCTCGTTAATGATGCGCAGCACTTCGAGACCGGCAATCTTGCCCGCGTCCTTGGTGGCCTGACGCTGGGCGTCGTTGAAGTAGGCGGGCACGGTGATGACGGCCTGCGTCACTTCCTCGCCGAGATACTTCTCGGCGGTGTCCTTCATCTTGCCCAGGATGAATGCGGAGATCTGGGAGGGAGAATACTTCTCGCCCTTGGCCTGGACCCATGCGTCGCCGTTGCCGCCGTCGATGACGGTGAACGGCATGTTCTTGCGGTCCTTCTGGAGATCCGGGTCGTCATTGCGACGACCGATCAGGCGCTTGACGCCGAAGATGGTGTTTTCCGGGTTGGTGACGGCCTGCCGCTTGGCGGGCTGGCCGACGAGCCGTTCGTCGTCGGTGAAGGCGACGATCGACGGGGTGGTGCGTGCGCCTTCCGCGTTTTCGATCACGCGGGGCTGGCTGCCGTCCATGATGGCGATGCAGCTGTTGGTGGTTCCAAGGTCAATACCAATTACTTTGGCCATGTTTTCGATCCCTCTTTGCTTCAAGGCGATGACACGAGGCGTTGGCCCGTTACGGCACCGCTGCCCCGATCTGTTGACACTGAACGCCCGGTGGGCCTTCAGCGGTTCGGAGCGTATATAAGGAGGGGTTCTGCACCCTGCAACCGCTGCATGGGGCGCAGACAGGGGATTCTTGTTTGATTTTTTGCAAAGCGGGCAATGAA
>JBBSJO010000066.1:0-19004 GCA_038257185.1 Rhodobacterales bacterium
AGGCCTGCGAACCAGTCGCGGATCGGCGTGAAAGCCCCCGTGTAAGTGGCTGGATTCGAACGCGGAGTCCGGCCAATGGGGCGCTGGTCGATGTCGATGACCTTGTCGAGGTGTTCCAGCCCCTTGATGGTCTCGCAAGGTGCAGGCGTCTGCCGCGCGCCATTAAGGTTCATCGACGCCGTCTTGAAGAGTGTTTCGATGGTCAGCGTCGACTTGCCGCCACCGGACATGCCCGTGACGCAGACGAACTTGCCCAGAGGAAAATCCACCGTGACCGATTGCAGGTTGTTGCCAGTGGCCTTGACCACCTGCACTTTCTTCTTGTTGCCGTTCCGCCGGGTGGAGGAAAACGGAATTTCGCGCATACCGGTCAGGTACTGCCCGGTCACCGAATTGGGGTCGGCGGCCACTTGCGCTGGCGTGCCGTGGCTGACCACCCGCCCGCCGTGGACACCCGCACCCGGACCAATATCGAAGACGTAGTCCGCCTCGCGGATCGCCTCCTCGTCGTGCTCCACCACGATCACGGTATTGCCCTGATCCCGCAGGTTCTTCAGCGTCATCAACAGACGGTCGTTGTCGCGCTGGTGCAGCCCGATGGACGGTTCGTCGAGCACGTAAAGCACCCCTGTCAGACCAGACCCGATCTGGGAGGCAAGGCGGATGCGCTGGCTCTCACCACCACTTAATGTACCACTTGAACGCGCAAGCGTAAGGTATTCCAGTCCCACGTTATTCAGGAACCCCAACCGCTCGCGGATTTCCTTGAGAATCGCGCGGGCAATCTCGTTTTTCTGCACAGTCAGGTTGTCCGGCACAGTGTTGCACCAGTCGTATGCCTCGCGGATCGACATCTGCACCACCTGGCCTGCGTGCTTGAGGTCGTCGGACGAGCCGATCTTGACCGCAAGCGCCTCGGGGCGCAGGCGATAGCCGTGGCATGTGCCACAGGGGCGGTTGTTCTGGTAGCGCTCGAATTCCTCGCGGATCCAGTTGCTGTCGGTCTCGCGGTAGCGGCGTTCCATGTTGGGGATCACGCCTTCGAAGACGCGGCTCACCTCGTAGACGCGCCCGCCCTCGTCGTAGCGGAACTTGATCTCTTCCTTGCCGGAGCCATAGAGGAACACCTGCTGCACGTTCTCGGGCAGGTCCTTCCACCGGGTCTGCTGGTTGAACTGATAGTGCTTGGCGATGGCCTCGATGGTCTGCTTGAAATAGGGCGACTTGCCCTTGCGCCAGGGCGCCAGCGCGCCGTCGTAGATCTTGAGGTTTTGGTCAGGGACCACCAGGCGTTCGTCGAAGAAAAGCTCGACCCCCAGACCGTCGCAATCCGGGCAAGCCCCGAAGGGCGCATTGAAGGAGAAGAGTCGCGGCTCGATTTCGGGAATGGTGAACCCGCTGACAGGACAGGCGAACTTTTCGGAGAAGGTGAAACGCTCCGGTTCGCCTTCCGACGGTGCGGTTTCCAGAATGGCGATTCCGTCGGCGAGGTCCAGCGCAGTGCGGAGCGAATCTGCGAGCCGTGTCTCCAGCCCCTCGCGCACGACGATGCGGTCCACCACCACGTCGATGTCGTGGCGGAACTTCTTGTCGAGCGTCGGCGGTTCGTCGAGATCGTAGAACTCCCCGTTCACCTTCACGCGCTGGAAGCCCGTCTTGCGCAGCTCGGCGAATTCCTTGCGGTACTCGCCCTTGCGGTCGCGCACGATGGGGGCGAGCAGATAGGCGCGGGTCCCCTCCTCCATCGCCATGATGCGGTCCACCATGTCCTGCACCTGCTGTGCCTCGATGGGCTTGCCGGTGGCAGGGGAATAGGGAGTGCCGACACGGGCGAAGAGCAGGCGCATGTAGTCGTAGATCTCGGTCACCGTGCCGACGGTGGAGCGCGGGTTCTTGCTGGTCGTCTTCTGTTCGATGGAAATGGCTGGCGACAGGCCTGAGATATGGTCCACATCCGGCTTCTGCATCATGTCCAGGAACTGCCGCGCGTAGGCCGACAGCGATTCGACATAACGGCGCTGCCCCTCGGCATAGATCGTGTCGAAGGCGAGCGACGACTTGCCGGAGCCGGAAAGCCCCGTGATCACAACCAGTTGGTCGCGCGGAATATCCACGTCGATGTTCTTGAGGTTGTGCTCGCGCGCGCCGCGCACCTCGATATGTTTCAGCTCAGCCATGACATGCCCCCATTAACGAAGTGTACATAAGCTGCGGCAGCGGATTCTCCAATGGCAATTTGAGAACCAATCGGGAACACGCCTAGGCTTTGCGCAAATGCCCGAGCAGGAGATGAATGGCGAAGCCGCAGACGAATGCAAAACCGGCGAAGAGCGGCAGTGCGGCGTAGCCCAGCCCTGCCAACCCCGCCGCCATGATCGGCGTGCCGATGGTATTGCCGATATTGCCCATCTGAGCCATCGCGCCATTTGCCTGCGCCTGATGCGCCGGGGTATCGTTGAGCTGCGGCACGGCAGCAAAGCTTGCGCCCTGTACCAGCCCCATCGCGCCCGCAAGGGCGAGGCAGGCGAGAGGCGCACCGGGGGCGAGCCAGAGCCATGCCATGCAGAGTGCGGAGAGCAGGAAGCCCAGTTCCACAACCCGAACGCCCGACATGAACCGCAAAAGCGCCACGCCCACAGTCAGCGAGACCACGATGCTCGTCAGCGGCATCGCCCCAAGAACCATCGCACGATGGCTTGCGGCCAGATAGGGCGGCAGGACGGTCAGTATCGACACGAAGCTGAAGGTATAGAACAGCCACCCGGCGGCCGCGGCAGACAGGCGCGGCGAGCGATAGATAGAGAGGTGATCCCGCGCGATGCGGCCCAGCGAGAACGGCGGCTGTGGCGGCTCCGGCGCCAGCGCACGAAGGCGGGCGGACAGAAAAAGCGCGAAGAATGCCATGTAGGCTGCATGGGCCAGAAAAAGGGCCGGCAGGCCGAACCCCAATGCCAGGGGCCGGCCGAGCCAGGCGAGTACCGCGAAGGCCACACCAAAGAATGTGCCCCAAAGCGTGAGTGTCAGACCACGGTCCTTCGGCGCGCTCAACTGCGCGATGAGCGTGGGGGCCGCGACAACGATGGCCAGATGCGATGCGCCCTCGATGACACGACTCGCCAGCATCCATTCCAACGGCGGCAGCAACGCCTGAAAGGCCGAAACCGCCGCCCCTGACCAGAGCGCCCCCAGGAGCGCCCTCCGATATCGGACCCGCGCGACCACCAGCCCTGCGACGACGCCCAGCAGGATGCCGACGAAACCCACCAGCGAAACGACGAAACCGAGAGCTGCGCCCGCCTGCGGGTAGACGTCCGGCAACAGGTCGAAAACGACGCTGACCTTCCCGTACTGCGCCGCAGCCCCAAGCCCCGCCCCCCAGAGGGCGAAGATCAGCGGAAAAGGCGTGGTGCGCCCAGCGGTCATGGCGCAGTCGCATCAAGGATTGAATGCGGATGTGTCAAGCTGCCTAAACCTTCTGTGCCAGTGCCCAGGAGCAGATCGGCATCTCCGGATCGTTCCTGATGTCGTCGGTCCCGGCGTCGTATTGCGGCGGCCAGGGTTCCTCCAGGTTACGCCGGGCCACGTGGCGGTTGCCCCATTGCTCGGCGTGGATCGCCTCCGCGTCGAAACCGCCCTCGATCAGCAGGTTCTTCAAGCCCCGCGCCGACCAGCGCGAGTTGTCCTGCGGGGCCGCATGCAGCGGCACGAAGAACGGCACCGCAACCCAGAAATATCCCCCCTTCCGCAACATCGAGAATACGTGGCGCGTGGCGGCAAAGGGGCGATCAAGATGTTCCCACACCTGATTGGCCAGAATCAGATCGAACTGCCGCCTGCGACCCTCGGAATCCACGTAGACTCCCTCGCAAATGTCATGATCGGGATAGAGGAACCGCTCGTAGCTCTTGAAGTCGAACATCCGACCCCACTTGCCCGAAATCTCGGCCGCTTCCAGCTTGTGCGGCTCCAACGCCTGGATGATCCGGCGACTGGCAGGTTGCATGACGACGCGATTGAGACTGACCATGGGCTCGTTATGGCAGCGCCTCCCGAGATCGTAAAGCGCCCGCGAGTCGGGTCCGGGTCAAGGATCGCGAAGCGACCGGGCCCAGGCCCGGCTTGTCCTTGACGCGGGCGCGACTCGCAAGACAATCGTACAAGGTCGTTCAGGACGCACTGCGCCCTGAACACCTTCTCAGCACTATCGAAAAACTCTCACCAGACGCCAACCTTGCCGCGATTGGCTCACGCCAGCTACGCAAACCAGCATGTCGTCGCGCTCCAGCGCGTCCGCCGGATCAGACCCGACTTACATGTGAATGACGCGACCGTAGGCATCCAGCACCGACTCGTGCATCATCTCGCTGAGCGTCGGATGCGGGAAGACGGTGTTCATCAGGTCTTCCTCGGTGGTCTCCAACTGGCGGCCCACGACGTAGCCCTGGATCAGTTCGGTCACCTCGGCCCCGACCATATGCGCGCCCAGCAATTCCCCGGTCTTGGCGTCGAAGACGGTCTTGATCATGCCGCTTTCTTCCCCGAGCGCGATCGCCTTGCCGTTGCCGATGAAGGGGAAACGCCCCACCTTGATCTCGTATCCCAGTTCCTTCGCCTTGGCCTCGGAATAACCGACGGACGCGACCTGTGGATAGCAATAGGTGCAACCGGCGATGCTTTCGGGCTTCACCGGATGCGGATGCTGACCCGCGATCAGCTCGGCAACCATGACACCCTCGTGTGACGCCTTGTGGGCCAGCCAGGGCGCGCCCGCGATATCGCCGATGGCATAGAGCCCCTCGACCCCGGTGCGGCAATATTCGTCCGTGATCACGTGGGTCCGGTCGATCTTGACGCCCAGTTCTTCCAGCCCGAGGTTCTCGACGTTGCCGACGATCCCCACCGCAGAGATCACGGTGTCGAACTCCATCTTCTCGATCTTGCCGCCCGCCTCGATATGCGCGGTGACGGTGCCCTTGCCCCGGTCCAACTGCTTGACCATGGCCTTCTGCATGATCTTCATGCCCTGCTTCTCGAAAGCCTTCTTGGCGAAGGCGGAGATTTCGGCGTCCTCCACGGGCAGCACGCGGTCCATGACCTCGACCACCGTCGTGTCGGCCCCCAGCGTGTTGTAGAAACTGGCGAATTCAATGCCGATGGCGCCCGACCCGATGACCAGCAGCTTCTTCGGCATGTGAGGGGGCTGCAGAGCGTGGCGATAGGTCCAGACCATCTTGCCGTCCGCCTCCAGCCCCGGCAATTCACGCGCCCGCGCGCCGGTGGCCAGGACGATATTCTTGGCCTGCAACTCCTCGCTGCCCTTGTCGGTCCTGACGGTGACCTTGCCCTTGCCGGCAAGCTTCGCCTCGCCCATCACCACCGTGATCTTGTTCTTCTTCATCAGGTGGCCGATGCCACTGGTCAGTTGCCCCGCCACCTTGCGCGAGCGCTTGACCACGGCGTCGAGGTCGAAGTCGATGCCCTCGGCTTTCAAGCCGAACTCCTTGGCCCGGTGCATCAGGTGAAACACTTCCGACGACCGCAGCAGCGCCTTGGTGGGAATGCAGCCCCAGTTGAGGCAGATGCCACCGAGGTTCTCGCGCTCCACGATGGCGACGTTCATTCCAAGTTGCGCGCCGCGAATGGCGGCCACATAGCCGCCGGGGCCTGCCCCGATGACGATCAGATCAAAGGATTTCGCCGCCATGTCAGGGACCTCGCAGTGTGGGATTGCCGAACTGGTTTACCGTTAAACCATATCTGCAAGCGTCACAACTGCGAGAATCTCCGCCTCAGGCCGCGTCCGCCTTTTGCAGGTCCCGCAGCGTCGAGCCGTAGCCGCCCTGGGCAACGTATGCCTTCTCGGTGGCGGTGCCCGCCCGTTTCAGCGCCTCGTTGCGGTAAGGGAAGCGTCCGAAGCGGCGGATCACGTCGCGGTGCGCGCGGGCGTGCAGCAGGTTGCTGTCGCCCCCCAACGGCATCCGCTCGCGCATCAGGCGCACGCAGCGGTCCTGATCGCTGAGGTTTTCGGAATGCATCATCGGCAGATAAAAGAACTGCCGGGCCGGTTCGTCGATCTTGAGATCCCAGCCTTTGTGGATCCCGGATTTCGACACCGCCAGCGCAAGCCTGTCGCTGGCAAAGGCGCGGCCGGTGCCCCGGAACATGTTGCGCGGGAACTGGTCCGTCAGGATCAGATAGGCCAGTGTGCCAGAGGGATAGGTCAGCCAGAGCGAGAAGCGACCCTCGCAGGCGTCCTGCCACGTCGCTCCAAAACGGTCGCGGATGGTCGCGTCGAGCGTATCATCGACAGAGTACCAGCCTGTCGGCCCGATCTCATCTAGCCAGAATTCAAGAATCTCTTCGGGGCCTGCCATGGTCTTTCCTGTTTGATCAGCGTGGGTGTCTGTGTTTAAGCCTACGTCTGGCCTGGATTATATTCACGTTTTATATCAGGGATGACACAGTTTCGGTCACGGTGTGCCTTTGCGTGCACCCTGTTCGGTCTCGATCACATATTCCTGAGCATATTCAACCGCCAAAGGCGTTGCCGAAGGCAGGATCGGCACATAGTTGCCGGTCGCCTCCAACGGCACGCCGGCGCGGCGGGTTGCGCGGTAAGCGGCATAACCGGCCAGCGCCACAAAAAGGACGCCGGTAAAAAGATAGAACCCCCCGGGCCCCAATGCGGTGCCCATCAGCCAGCCCGTGATGATCGGGCCAAGAATCGCGCCTAATCCGTTGATAAATATCATTCCACCGGAGGCCGAGGCCATATCCTCGTGTTCCAGAAAGTCGTTGGTATGGGCGATCAGCAGCGAATAGAGCGGGTTAGACATGCCCCCCACCACAAAGGCCGATACCAGCAGGATCGGAAACACATGACCCATGGCCATCCCGAGCCCCGACCCCGCCGCGCCGATCAGGGAGGTGATCACGATCAGCATGCGCCGGTCCATCCGGTCGGAAATCCAGCCGATGGGATATTGCAAGATCACGGATCCTACGAAAAATGTCGCCACGAACATCGAAATCTGCGCCACGCTCAGCCCTGCTTCGGCCCCATAGACGGCTGCCATGCCGAACTGCGCGGAAAAGACTCCGCCCAGCAGGAACATGCCCACGCAACCCAAGGGGGAAAAGCGCATAAGCGTGCGCAGGCTCATCGGCTTGGTGGCACTGAAGGCCGGTGTGGGGCTGATCGACAACAGGATCGGCGTGACCGCAAGGCTGACCAGCACCGACGGAATCACAAAGAGCACGAAACCGGATGGGTCCGCCGTCAGCAAGAGCGCCTGCGCGATGACGATGCCCAGGGTTTGGACGATCATGTAAAGCGACAGCGCCTGGCCCCGGTTCTCGTTCGTGGCGGCGTTGTTGAGCCAGCTTTCAGCGGTCACATAGACGGCGGAGAAGCAGAACCCGATCACGACGCGGCCCAGAGACCATACGACGACGTTGGGGAAGGTGGGATAGAGGATCATCACGGCAGAGATGGCAGAGGCGAGGGCTGCGAAGACCCGCACGTGCCCGACCCGCCGGATCATCCCCGGCGCCATGCGCGAGCCACCCAGAAAGCCCACGAAATAGCATGACATGACGATCGACATCTCCAAGGTCGAGAATTGCTCGATCCCGCCCCGGATGCCCAGCAACGTGCCCTGCATGCCGTTGCCGACCATCAGCAGACACATGCCGAAAAGCAGCGCCCAGGCGCTGGTGAGTACCTGCCACATCGTCCGAATCCTTCTCGCGTTCCGCCCCCTCCCTGAACGGGTTGAACGGCGGTGTCACCCCCGACCACGACACTCCGGCGGAGGTTTGCGCCTCAGGGGATCAGCAGCGATGCATCACCGTAGGAAAAGAAGCGGTACCGCTCCTCAATGGCATGAGCGTAGACGGCTTTGATACGGTCCGCACCAAGCAGCGCGGAGACCAGCATCATCAGCGTGGATTTGGGCAGGTGGAAGTTCGTCATCAGCGCGTCGGTCACATTGAAGCGGAATCCAGGCGTGATGAAGATGTCGGTGTCGCCTTCCCACGCCGTGATCTGACCGCCCCGCGATGCCGTCTCGATCAGCCGCAGGGCGGTCGTGCCCACCGGGATCACGCGGCGGCCTTCTGCCTTTGCGGCAGCGATCCGGTCAGCGGCCTCGGCGCTAACGTGCCCCCACTCGCTGTGCATCCTGTGCTGGCTGATGTCGTCTACTTTCACGGGCAGGAAGGTCCCCGCGCCGACATGGAGCGTGACGTGGGTGAATTCGACACCACGCGCGGCCAGTGCCGCCAGAAGCGCCTCGTCGAAATGCAGCGATGCGGTCGGCGCGGCAACGGCCCCCGCGTGGCGCGCGAACACGGTCTGGTAGTCCGTCAGGTCCTGCGTATCCGCCGCGCGGCGGGCGGCGATGTAGGGCGGCAGCGGCATGGCACCGGAAGCATTGAGAGCCGCGTCGAAATCCTTGCCCGTGCAGTTGAACCGCAGGTGGCCCTGACCCTCTGCGGTTCCCTCAAGCGAAGCGTTCAGGGTAGCGCTGAACACCACCGTTTCGCCGATCTGAAGCTTGCGCAGGGGCTTGATGAGGGCCGCCCATGTGCCATCTCCGCGCGGCTCCAGCAAGGTGACCTCGATCTTCGCTGATACCGGCCCCTGCTTGCTGTCTCGGTGGCGGATACCGCTGACACGCGCCGGGATCACGCGGGTATCGTTCAGCACCAACAGATCACCGGGGCGCAACAAGTCCACAAGGTCGGTCACATGGGCATCGTGGATCCGGTCGCCCTCCGCCACCAGCAGGCGGGCGGAGGAGCGTGGCACGGCGGGTCGCGTGGCGATCAGCGCCTCGGGCAGCTCGAAATCGAAGTCGGAGAGTTTCATGCGGGGCCTCTAACGGCCTACGGTGTCCCGCGCAACCGGCTTGTCCGGTTGCTCCTGGGGCAGAGTGGAGCGGGTGACGCCCTCAACCGGGGGCAGCTGGGGCGGGGGTGCACGGAAGATATCGCGGAACATGCCGGGTGTCAGCACCGACAGCGGGTTGACGCCCACGGAAGGCGACTTTGCCGGACCGCGCAGCGTATAATTGAAACCCAGCAGCCCCTCGCCCTTGCGCGTCAGCACCGACCCGATGCCGTTCAGCAGGTAGACCGGAGAGATCACCCCCTGCATGTCGATGGTACCGCTATCAAGCGCATAGACGCCATCCATCGAAAGCCCCATGGAGGCACCGACGGCACTCGCTTCGGTCAGGGTGAGGCGGTTCGGGGTCAGGCGGAACGCGCCTTCCACGGTATCGAAATAGATCCCGTCGCCGTTGAGTTCGTTGATAAGGCCGACGACCGACACTGCATTCAACAGCGCCGCGATCCCCGGCGCGTCCTTGATGCGCACGTCTCCCACTTCGAGCCGGCCGTCGAAGGCACCACCGGATCCGACAGGCAGCAGAGTCAGTGTCAGGTTGCCCCCCACCACCTGTTTCAGCAAGCCGGCGGAGCGCAAGACGCCGCCCGCGTCACCCGACACAAGCTGCACTGCGCTGCGCCCGTTCTGCGGCACGACACGCCCCTGCACCGGCGTTGCCCCGTTGAGCCGCGCCTCGAAAGTACCGTCGAGGCCGCGCGCGGTGCCGAAGCTGCCCGTGAGACCTGTCAGGGCAATGCCGTCGGTGATCTGCAACTTTTCAAGCTTCACCTGCATCGGCGGCCCCGGCGGACCGGCGCCAGCGGACTTTCCGAACTCCGCGCGGCGCAGGTCAAGCGTGCCGCCGCGCAGCACCACCTGGACGGGGCGCCCCTTGCCCTGACCCACGAGGTCGACGGGGATATCGAGCCAGTCTCCCCGCCGCAGTCGATCGAAGCGCACCCTGTCCAGCGTACCGCCCACGCCGAGTTTGACCGATCCTGTCGCGCTCAGTCCCGGCGCCGAGAGTTGCAGCGTGTCGACCTCCGGCACCGGTCCCAGCCGCCCCGCGACCTTGAATGTGCCCTTCGTGGCGGCACCCTTGCTCCAGGACAGTTGCGGGACAGACAGCCGGACGCCGCGCAGGTCGGAAGTCAGGTCGAATGCGGGGGCCTTGCCCTTCTGGAAGTCGAGCGTGATCGCGGCAGTGCCTTCGCCCGCGACGGTGCCGCGCGGCAGCGCGATGTTGAAGGCGTCGAGCGTGGCGGCGTTGAGGGCGACCTGCCCCTGCAACGCGCTCTTGTCCGCGCCCGGCCCGATGGGCTGTGTCCATGCCCCATCAAAAGGCACCCCGTCGATCCTTGCCTTGCCCGAAATCGTGAGGCTGTCATTGTCCACTTCGACGCCCAGCCGGGCGGCGCTCAGCGTGCGCTCCTTGATCAAGGTAGTCGAGGTGACGCCGAGCAGGTCTCCCTCGAAGTGATAGCGCACGACGCCGGGGGGCGGTTTCTTGATCAGCGGGAGGGAGATCGTGCCCGTCAATGCCGCGCGGCCGTCGGCCAGCGTTACCGGCAGGTTTGCCTTCTGCATGACGCGCATCGGCTCCTGGTCGATGATGGACATCACGGCGGTCGCGGTCGATTGGGTGTGTAGCCGGATGACTGCGGGCGGTCCCTGCTTGACCGTGATGTCCGGCATGATGAAGGAAGAGCCCGCGATTTCGATGGCACCGCCCTGCGGAGCGATCACCTTTCCGGCGTCCACCGACACGACCAGACGGTTGGCGAAGATGCTCATGTGCCCGCGCCCCTCGGTCACCGGCGGCATCGTCCGCATGAAGCGGACGGTGGCATCCGCGTAGTCGAAAGCAAGATAGGTCGTGGGCGCCGAATCCGGGCCGCGCCGGAAGGCGAGGTCGATGTCCGTCACCGTGCCCTCGATCAGGTTTTCCTTCAGCCAGGTCCGGGTCTTGGTCCCCACCCGCTCGGGCCAGAGCGCCAGCAACCGCTCGGGCCGCAGCCCATCCATCTGCCCGTCGAGCGCCACCTGCCAGCCCTCCGGGGTCGCTGCCAGAGTGCCATCCACCATCAGGGTCTGGCCTTCATCGGTTATCTGCAAGCGACCGATCTGCACGCGGAACGGATTGAGCTTGAGCTGGAAGTCGACATCCGCGCCTTCGAGGGTAACTGGGGTCTCGTAGAGGTCTCCGGGGCTGGCGGTCATGTCGCGCAGGCTGAACTGGCCGACGAGCTGGGTGAGCGGCCCCCTTTCGCCCACCGTCTCGAGCATCGCAGTGCCACTGGCTTGACCGCTGACCCACGCGCTGCTGACCGAGACTTCGTCGAAACGCAGCAGCTTGTCGGCGGGATCGTAGCTGAAATAGCTGCGCGCGCCGTCGAAGGGGATCGGTGCGGTGCCGCTGTTGGGCTGCACCACGCCCGCTCCAATCTGCAACGTCGCGTTCAGCGGGGCGAAACGGCCCGCTTCGGTGATGCCGCTGCGCACCGAGCCGGAAATGGGCGCGTGCAACACATCGAGCCAGGCGAAGACCGGGCCTTGCGCGGCGATGTCCCCGGCGTCAACGCCATCGAAGTTGATCCCGAAATCCGCGGCCGCCTCGCCGATGCGGCTGGCGTAATTGGCCGAGAGCGTGGCGACACCCGCACCGCCCCCCAGCACCGCCAGATCGGCAGAGATCGTGATCTCTTCGCCTTCGCGTGCCAGCAGAAGCCGACCGCCATCCACCGTCCAGGCCCGTTGTGACCGGGCATCCTCATAGCGCAGGGTGAGTGCGCGCATCTCGACGCTTCTCAACGAGGCCAGGGCCGGCGACGCCAGCACGCGGTCCACCTGCCCCACCAGCTCAGGCAAGGTCGCAGCCTCCCCCGAAGGCGCCGCGGCCCCGGCCCCGGAGGTCAGCGACACCCGGCCTGCCGCGTTGCGGCGCAGCGTCGCGACGACCCCGGACAAGGATATGGCACGCGGTTGCACCTGACCCTCAAGCAGCGGCCGCATGGCAAAGCTGGCCTTGACCTCGGCGAAGCTGACGATCTCCTCGCCGCTCGGCGTGCGGACCTCCACATCGCGCAGGCGTACGCGGGGGCGCCAGCCCTTGTCGATGACAAAGACCATCTCACCAAGACTGATACGCGCCTGCGGCAGGCTCTCGGCGATCCGCGCCTCGATCCGCGTTTGCAGCCAGACAGGCACGGTGATCGGGCGCCCCGTGAAATAGATAATGGCCCCGCCCGCAGCGAGCGCGAGGACCAGCATCGTCACGATCGACCAGACCCCTGCCCGCCTGAAGCGGCTGCGGCGGGGTCTGGCGGCTGGGCTGGCGGTTTCGCTCATGCGGCTCCGGTTTCGGGGTACGGGGTCTTGGCCTTTGCCAAATTCCACCTAGTATGTCAGGCCAGCCCTGCCCCTCCAAGTGAATAGAAAGTGACCATGCCCGAGATCAACCAACCCGCCCCCGATTTCACGCTTCCCGTCACAGGCGGCGAAGAGATCACCCTGAGCGATCTGCGCGGCGCGCCCGTGGTGGTGTTCTTCTATCCGCGCGATGATACTCCCGGTTGCACCACGGAAAGCATCGGCTTTTCCGAGCACCTCGATGCCTTCGCGAAAGCGGGTGCGAAGGTCTTTGGCATCTCACGCGACACGATGGCCAAGCACGACCGCTTTGCCGCCAAGCACGATCTGACCGTGCCGCTGCTGTCGGACGAAGAGGGCACCGCGACGGAAGCCTACGGTGTCTGGGTCGAGAAGAACATGTACGGCAAGAAATCCATGGGGATCGAGCGGGCGACCTTCCTGATCGACGCGCAAGGCAATATCGCCCGGATCTGGCGCAAGGTGAAGGTGCCGGGTCATGTCGAAGAGGTGCTGGACGCAGTACGCGCCCTGTGATGCCTCTGGCCGAGATGGCCGAAGCGGTACTGCGGACGGCGGACGGGCGCGAGAAGACGGCGCTTTCCCGCCAGTACGCCGCCGAATGGACAGCGGCGCGCGAGACCGGCGAAACGCCCAGCGTGGGTCGCGCCGATCCGCCCCTGCATCCCGCGCGCCCTGCCCGGCCCGAACTGCTCAGCCCCCGTGAGGTGCCGCGGCGACGCCCCGGCACGCCGGAGGGGCGCATCGCGCTGTTGCACGCCGTCGCGCATATCGAACTGAACGCAGTGGACCTGCACTGGGACATCATCGCGCGGTTCTGCGACGTGAAGTTGCCAATCGGGTTCCACGACGACTGGGTCAAGGCGGCGGATGAGGAATCCAAACATTTCAACCTGATGTGCGACCGTCTTGAGGCGCACGGCAGCCATTACGGTGCCCTGCCCGCCCATGCCGGGATGTGGCGTGCCGCCGAGGACACCAAGGACGACCTGATGGGCCGACTCGCGGTCGTGCCGATGGTGCTGGAGGCGCGGGGGCTCGACGTGACACCGGGCATGATCGAGGTTTTCCGCAAGGCGGGCGACAGCGGTGCCGTGGCAGCGCTGGAGACGATCTATGCCGAGGAAGTGGCTCATGTCGCCTATGGCAGCAAGTGGTTCCACTTCCTCTGCGGTCGGTTCGACGAGGACCCCAAGGAGCGCTTTCACACGCTGGTGCGACAGTACTTCCACGGCGACCTGAAGCCCCCTTTCAATACCGAGAAGCGAGCCGAAGCGGGCATCCCCCCTGATTTCTACTGGCCCCTGACCGCTCAGGATTGAGCCTTGCGGGACAAGGTCTTGGTATCGGCGAATAATTGCCCATTTGGGGCAAACCGGAGGATCGATGCCGCTCTCGCACCCTACAGGGTTGCCCGGCAGCCCCCCACTGGCTAAGGACGTGAGGACGCGGATGGGCCGAGGGGGATTTTGGCGCTTCCGTTGGGGACGGGAAAAGGGACGGATATCGTGCGCACAAGGCTCGCCATCAAGGTACACTCCATGCTGGAGACGTACTTTCCCGAACGCCGCGTCTTCCTTAAATCCGACAACGACACCCGCTTCATCCGCCTGCGTCCCGGTACGCAGATCGTGGCCTTCACCGGATGCGCGCTGGTTGTGGCCTGGGCTATCGTGGCGACAGCGATCCTGCTGATGGACAGCATCGGGTCCGGCAATTTCCGCGAACAGGCCAAGCGCGACCAGCGCAACTATCAGGCCCGCCTCAACGATCTGTCCGGCCAGCGTGACGCCCGTGCCGAGGAAGCTTTGGCGGCACAGGGACGCTTCAATGCGGCGCTCAAGCAGATCTCGGTGATGCAGTCGGAACTGCTGGAATCCGAAACCCACCGCCGCGAGCTGGAAACCGGGATCGACGTGATCCAGTCCACCCTGCGCAACACCATGAAGGACCGCGAAGCAGCGCGCAGCCAGCTGTCCGCCCTGCAAGGCGCCACCGAAGGCGGCATCGGGGTGGTGCAGAGCGCCGGCTACAATGCGCCGATCGAGTTCCTGTCGGATGCTCTGGCGCAGACGGCCAGAGAACGCGATCAGGTCATCGTGGATGCGCAGGATGCCCTGCTGCAAGCTGATGAACTGAACCAGCAGATTGCCCTGATGCGCGACCAGAACGACGCCATCTTCCGCCAGCTCGAAGAGGCAATGACCGTCTCCGTGGCCCCGCTCGACAAGATGTTCCGCAGTGCCGGCATGTCCACCGACCGCATCCTCGCAACTGTGCGTCGCGGCTACTCCGGCCAGGGCGGCCCGATGACGCCGCTCAGCTTCACCACACGGGGCGAGGAACCATCGCCTGACACGCTGCGCGCCAACCGGTTGCTGGGCCAGATGGACAAGCTGAACCTCTACCGCATCGCAGCGCAGCAGGCGCCCTTCGCCACACCCCTCAAATCCGCGTTCCGCTTCACCAGCGAGTTCGGCTATCGCCGCGACCCCAAAACCGGGGGCCGCCGGATGCACGCCGGCGTCGATTTCGCCTCGGGCATGGGCACGCCGCTCTATGCCACGGCGGACGGAGTGGTGACCCATGCGGGCTGGCTGTCAGGATATGGCAGACTCGTCAAGATACAGCATGATTTCGGTATCGAGACACGATATGCGCATATGTCAAAACTTCGCGTGAAAGTCGGGCAAAGGGTCTCGCGCGGACAGCAGATCGGTGATATGGGAGCGTCTGGACGGGTGACCGGTGTCCACCTCCACTACGAAGTCCGCGTCGGCGGTGAAGCTGTGAACCCCATGATCTTTATCAAGGCTGCAAACGATGTTTTCTAAGAGCAAAATCAACGATCCCGCCCCGAACAAGGATGCGGATACTTCTTCCAGCTCATCGGCCCCTGCGGCCTCCTCCCAGGGTGCGCCCGGCGCGCCCCGACCCTCCGAATTCAAAGCCAGCGCCCCGAAGGCCAAGCCCCCCGCCTCCCTGCTCTCGGCAGACTTGCATGTCACCGGGAACATGAAAACCACGGGCGACATCAACGTCGAAGGCACGGTCGAGGGCGACATCCGCGCGCATCTGCTGACCATCGGGGAAACCGCCACCATCAAGGGCGAAGTCACCGCCGATGACGTGGTGATCAATGGCCGCATCGTCGGTCGCGTGCGCGGCCTGAAGGTGCGTCTGACGTCGACCGCGCGTGTCGAGGGCGACATCATCCACAAGACCATCGCCATCGAATCCGGTGCGCATTTCGAAGGCTCCGTGCAGCGCCAGGACGACCCGCTGAACCCCGGCGCCAAGGGCGCACCGACGCAGAAGCCGAACCCCGCTTCCTGATCCTACGGCCATGACAGATTTGCAGGCACCGCAGTCTCCCGCTGTGGTGCCTCAATTCGTTCCGGAGTTCTGCGCGCCCAAGAACCGTCCCTACCTGCTGGCTGCCGCCATCCTCGCCTCCGCCCTCGGCTTCATCGACGGTACGGTCGTGTCCATCGCCCTGCCCGCGATGCGCGCCTCGCTCGGTGCGAATCTGGTCGAGGCGCAATGGATTTACAACGCCTATGTCCTGACCCTTTCGGCACTGATCCTGGCCGGCGGCGCGGTCGGGGACAGGTTCGGCCTGGCCCGGGCCTTTGGCGCGGGCGTTGTCGTCTTCGTGCTGTCGTCGCTGCTCTGCGCGATGGCCCCGACGCCTGCGCTTATGATCGTGGCGCGCGCCGTGCAGGGCATCGGGGCGGCTGTCATGGTTCCGGGGTCGCTGGCGCTCATCGCGCGTGCCTATCCACGCGCGGAACGGGGGCGGGCCATCGGAATCTGGACGGCGGCGGCCTCGTTCACCACGGCGCTCTGCCCCATCATCGGGGGCCTCGCGCTCAGTTTCGGCGGACCCGAGATGTGGCGGGCGATCTTTGCCATCAACCTGCCGCTGGGTGGTGTGGCGTTGTGGTTGCTGCGAACCCGCGTGGCGCAGGACCCGGCGGGACAGGCCGTCCCCCTCGACTGGCCCGGCGCGCTTGTCGCTACTCTGGCGCTACTGGCGCTGGCCTGGGGACTGACGCAGGCGGGACAGGGCGTCGCCATCTGGCCATGGCTTGCCGCGGGGGCGGCGCTCTGCGGCCTTTTTATCCTTGTCGAAGCACGCAGCCCGCATCCGATGATGCCGCTCGGCATGTTTGCCTTGCCCGGTTTTGCGGCGGCCAATCTGATGTCCTTCACGCTGTACGGCGCGCTCGGTGCCATGTTCTTCTTCATGCCGATGACCTTCATCGCTGGCTGGGGTGAAAGCGAGATCGCCGCGAGCGCCACCTTCGCTCCAATGTCCGTTTTCATCGGGCTGTTTTCCGCGAGGGCCGGTGCGCTGGCGGACCGGATAGGTCCCGCACCTCCGATCATCGTCGGGTGCCTGCTGACCGGGGCCGGTTACGGAGCAATGGGGCTGCTGGCCCCCGCTCAGAATATCTGGGGACACATCCTGCCGGCCATGTGTCTGGTGGGGCTCGGGATGGCCCTTGTGGTGGCGCCGCTTTCCACAGCGATCATGGCGGCAGCGCCGGATCGTCTTTCAGGGATGGCATCGGGCATCAACAACGCCGTCACACGCATCTCGGGCCTGTTCGCGGTCGCGGCGGGGGGTGGCATCGTTGCAGCGCTTTATGTCCGTTCCGGGGGCATGGCGAGTTTTGGCGAAGTCTCTGAAACGACCGGACATGCAGCGGCGATGACCGATGCTTTCACCGGGCTGGCATATCTCGCCGCCGCCCTCTGCGCGTTGAGCGCGGTGATCGCCGCAGTGGGTATGGGCAGGCGGGTGTGAGTTTACGTAACTGACATCGCGGAACGTCAAAGGGCAGCCGCTGTGGGCTGCCCGATACTTTTCGACCAGATCATCAGGCCTATTCGGTGACAGTGACCTTTTCCATCACGTCCGGCGCGCCCTCGACAGCCCCGTTCGCCCCGGTGCCGCGCTTGATCGCATCCACCACGTCCTGTCCACCCGTTACCTTGCCGACAACCGTGTACTGGCCGTTCAGAAAAGCGCCCTCATCGAACATGATGAAGAACTGGCTGTTGGCGCTGTCGGGACTCTGGCTGCGTGCCATGCCCACGACGCCCTTCTCGAAGGGAAGCTCGGAAAATTCCGCCGGAAGGTTTGGCTTGTCGGAGCCGCCCATGCCCGCGCTGGACAGGTCACCGCCCTGCTTGCCGAACTTCACATCGCCGGTCTGGGCCATGAAGCCGTCGATCACCCGGTGGAAAACGACGCCATCGTAGGCCCCTTCATTCGCCAGCTCCGTCAGCCGCGCGACGTGCTGCGGTGCCACGTCTTCAAAGAGATCGATGGTGATTGTGCCGTTGGCATCACCCGCAACCTCGATCTGCATCTCGCTGGCGGCCGCAGAGGTGGCGATGAGCGCAGCGAAGAGCCCGCCTGTCAGTACATTATGCATCGGAGGCGACCTTCATGCTGATCATGCGGTCCGGCTCGGCGGGCGGCTCGCCGCGCTTGAGCGCGTCAACGTGTTCCATGCCCGAGATCACCTGGCCGTAGACCGTATATTGCCCGTTCAGGAAATCGTTGTCCTTGAAGTTGATGAAGAACTGGCTGTTGGCGCTGTCGGGATTGGCCGAACGTGCAGCCCCGATGGTCCCGCGCGCGTGCGGCACCTTGGAAAATTCTGCCGGCACATTGCCGAGATCCGACCCGCCGGTGCCCGCACGGCTCAGGTTGAAGCCCTGTTCCATGTTGCCGTGCTCCACGTCACCGGTCTGGGCCATGAAGCCCTCGATCACGCGGTGGAAGGCGACGTTGTCGTACTTGCCTGCGCGTGCGAGCTCCTTCATGCGGGCCGTGTGCTTGGGGGCCAGGTCGGGCATCAACTCGATGGTGACGGTCCCGCCCTTGAGTTCCAACAGGATCGTGTTCTCGGGGTCTTTGATCTCGGCCATGCCGCTCTCCTTCATGAAATCTTCATCGCTACGTAGGCGGCTTCGGCGCAATTGCCAAGTCGATCCATTGACGCCACGCCGCAGAACGGCAAAACACAGCGCAACGAAATGCAGGAGCGGATGGGCAGATGGGCTGGAAGACACTGGACGACATGGATCTGGCGGGCAAGCGCGTGCTGCTGCGGGTGGACATTAATGTGCCGGTAGAGAATGGCCACGTGACGGACGCCACACGGATCGAGCGGATCGTGCCGACCGTCAACGACATTCTCGCGCGGGGCGGCAAGCCGATGCTGATCGCGCACTTCGGGCGGCCCAAGGGCAAGGTCAATCTCGACATGAGTCTCGACCAGGTGCTGCCTGCCCTGCGCGACGCATTGGGCCGCAAGGTGATCCTGATCCAGACACTGGAGGGGGCCGAGAACCTGACCGCGGAAGCGGCGGGCGCAGATGTGCTGCTGCTGGAGAACATCCGCTTTCATCCCGGCGAGGAAGCCAATGACGAAGGTTTCGCCCGCCGTCTGGCCGCACTCGGTGACATCTATTGCAACGACGCCTTTTCCGCCTCGCACCGAGCCCATGCCTCGACCGAGGCGCTGGCGCGGCTGCTGCCCGCCTGCGCGGGACGGCTGATGGAGGCGGAGCTCAAGGCGTTGGAGGCAGCGCTTTCCAAGCCCGAACGCCCCGTCGGCGCAGTGGTGGGCGGGGCCAAGGTCTCCTCCAAGATCGAACTGCTGGAGAACCTCGTGAACCGGCTCGACCTGCTGGTGATCGG
>JBBSJO010000067.1:0-18976 GCA_038257185.1 Rhodobacterales bacterium
CGGGAAATGCATGCTTGAACGCGTTTGCGACGAACTCGTTGATCAAAGTTCCGACGGCGACAGCCTCCTTCGACGTAACCTTCGTTTCGGTAGTCTGACAACTGAGCGTCACATTGTCCGGTGCAATCTGCCGGAAATGGGACATCAAGTTTTCGATGTAATGGCCAAGGTCAATGATACGGCCCGCATCTGTGCGGTAGAGTTCCTCGTGCAGCATTGCGACAGCATCGATTCTGGAGCCAATCGTACTAAGCGCCTCTGTCGTCTCCTCCGCTTTCGCTTTTCGTCCTGAGAGACGTACAAGCGACGACAACGACTGCAGCGAGTTTTTCACCCGGTGGTCTACCTCCTTGCGCAACATCTCGCCGTGTCTGAGCGCCTTTCTGAGGTCGAGTTGCGCCATAACCTGACTAGCCAGAACGCGAATCGTATCACGCTGAAGCGGCGTCAGATCCTTCGGGTCATGGTCGAGAACGCACAACGTCCCAAGAGGCAGACCCTCGGCGGTCTTCAGTAGCGCGCCAGCGTAGAACCGTAGCCCTGGATCGCCGCAACACAACGGGTTGTCGGACATTCTATTATCCAACAAGGTGTCGTGAATTTCGACGAAGTCATCCTCCAAGATGACGTGTGAGCAAAGCGATGTGGCCAAAGGCGTTTCGCGTACGCCGAGGCCAATTTCGGCCTTGAACCACTGCCGCTCGGCGTCAATGAAATTAATCACGGAGATAGATGTGCCACACGTAGCGGCGGCAAGCTGCACGATTTCATCGAATTCGCGTTCCCGCTCAGTTTCCAAGACTTCGTATGCATACAGTGCCGCGAGGCGTTCAGCTTGTTGAGGATGGGACGGGGCAACTGGCATTTGAGGTGATTCAATCCAAATTAACGACTTTTATGATTTATCACATTTTCCCATCATGAGAGCGAGCGAATGAAGTCGGCAAACTGCTAATGTGCCGGACGATCGGTTCATTGACATTCAGCGGTCTCCGTATGAGCGACTTAAAGCAACCGCCAAGCTGAGACCGCAAAGTGATCCCTGACGCAGGCGCAGCGAAAGCTCACTTTGTCCGCGCATAGGAGACATTCAGCGCAAATTGCTGCGATGAACATCTTCGGAGAGTATTCCGTCGGGCATAGTTTCCTGTGCCCAAGGGGTTTCGCCCTACCTTGCATCACGAGATGCATAGGGTTTGCCTCTTGAGGCAGCTTTCAAGCGACCGGCATCACCCCATCGCGCGCAGGCGCTTGATCAGGCTCGATGTATCCCACCGCGCGCCGCCCAGTTTCTGCACGTCCTTGTAGAACTGATCCACCAGCGCCGTCACCGGCAGGCTCGCCCCGATTTCGTCCGACGTATCCAGACAGATGCCAAGATCCTTGCGCATCCAGTCCACCGCGAAGCCGTGGTCGAACTTGTCGTCCAGCATGGTCTCGTAGCGGTTCGACATCTGCCATGACCCGGCGGCCCCCTGGCTGATCACCTCCACCACCGCGCGGCCATCGAGCCCCGCCTTCTCGGCAAAGTGCAGCGCCTCTGACAGCCCTTGTACCAGCCCCGCAATGGCGATCTGGTTGCACATCTTGGTCATCTGACCCGCGCCGCTGTCCCCGATGCGACGACAGATCTTGGCGTAGACCTCCATCACCGGCAAGGCGCGCTCGAAGGCCCCCTTGTCACCGCCACACATGATCGAAAGCTGCCCGTTCTCGGCCCCAGCCTGCCCGCCGGAGATCGGCGCATCTACAAAACTGACCTGAGCCTCGTCGGCCGCGGCATACATGTCGCGGGTGACGGCGGCGGACACAGTAGTGTGATCGACAAAGATCGCCCCCTTGGACATGCCCGCAAAGGCACCGTCCGCTCCGGTGCAGACCCCACGCAGATCGTCGTCGTTGCCCACGCAGGACATCACGAAATCGGCGCCCTCGGCCGCCTCGCGCGGGGTTTTGGCGGCGGTTCCACCGTATTTTTCGACCCAATCCTGCGCCTTGGAGGCGGTGCGGTTGTAGACACTTACATCGTGCCCTGCCTTTTGCAGGTGGCCCGCCATCGGCGCGCCCATCACGCCCAGCCCCAAAAATGCGAGTTTCGCCATCTGCTTTTCCTTGTCATCCAGTTGCGCTATTGCCTGTGGCTACACCTATCACCTCAAGCGCCTTGGTCAATCGGCGCCCCAACCCCCCGGAGCGATCCATGGCCCTGATCTTTCGCTGGCTCATACGCCTCGCGGCCCTGTTGATCGTTCTGAGTGTGGTGGCCGTGAGCCTCGCCTACTGGCTCTTCTCCCGCTCCCTGCCCGATTACAACGACGAGGTGACGGTCTACGGCATCACCGCCCCCATCGAGATCGTGCGCGACAACGCCAACGTGCCGCATATCTTCGGCAAGACCGATGCGGATGTGTTCTATGGCCTCGGGTTCGCCCATGCGCAGGATCGCATGTGGCAGATGATCATGCTGCGGCGCACGGCGCAGGGGCGGCTCAGCGAGGTCTTCGGGGCCGCCACACTCAACATCGACAAGCTGCTGCGGCGCTTCGACATCTACACGCTGTCGGTTCAGTCGGTTTCGGCGCTCGATCCCGACACCCGCGCCGCCTTGGAGGCCTATTCCGCCGGCGTGAACGCGCGGCTCGACCAGATCAATTCCGAAGCCTTGGGACGCGGCACACCCGAAATGTGGCTCTTCAACGCCCCCATGGCGCCCTGGCGACCGGCGGATTCGCTGGCGATCATCAAGCTGATGGGCCTGCAATTGTCGGGGCATATGGAGGCGGAGGTCATCCGCGCCCGCACCTCGCTCGCGCTGCCCGACGAGAAACGCCTGCTCGACATCCTGCCCGATGCACCGGGAATCGGCATCGCCGCCCTGCCGGAATATGCCAGCCTCGTGCCGGGCGTCCCCCGCTATGCGGCGAACGTGCCGCTTGACGCCAATCCACTCTCACCCTTCAAGCACATGGCGTTCGCCGGCGCCTCCAATGCCTGGGCCGCCGCCCCCTCGCGATCGGCCTCCGGCGGCACCCTGCTGGCCAACGATCCGCATCTGGGCTTCTCCGCCCCCACGATCTGGTATCTGGCGCGGCTGAACCTGCAAACAGGCGGCGTCATCGGCGGCACGATCCCCGGCGTCCCTGTGGTCCTGACCGGGCGCAGCGCCGATCTGGGCTGGGGGCTGACCTCGGCCTATATCGACGATCAGGACGTCTATATCGAGGAACTGAACCCCGAGAACGCCAACGAATACCGAACCCCGGATGGCTTCAAGGAATTCGTCAACCGCTCTTCGATCATCACTGTCAAGGATTCCGATCCGGTGACGGTCGCGCTGCACTGGACGGACAACGGCCCGGTCCTGCCGGGCACGCACTACAATCTGGCCAGCATCACGCCGCCGGGCCATGTCACCACGGTCAACTGGACGGTCCTGAGCAACGCCGATACCTCGATTGCCGCCGCCATGGGCCTCATGCGGGCAAAAACCGTGGAGGAAGGCATCGCCGCCTCTGCCAGCTACATCGCGCCCGCCCAGAACCTCACGCTGGTGGATCGAAAGAACATCGCAATGAAGACCATCGGTGCCATGCCTCGGCGCAACGAGAGCCACCAAAGCAAGGGTCGCCTGCCCACCCCCGGCTGGATCGCCGCGAACCGTTGGGAGGGGGTGTTTCCCTATTCAGCCAACCCCGAATTCGTGGCCCCCGCGGGGGGCATCCTCGGCAACACCAACAACAAGACGGTGGACCGGCCCTTTCCGAACCACGTCTCCTACCTCTGGGGGGACACCCAGCGCATCCAGCGCTGGCAACGCCTGATGCAGAACCGTCAGGTACACACCCGAGACAGCTTCATCGAGGCGCAGCTCGACACCGTCAGCTTCACCGCCCGCTCGCTGTTGCCGCTCATGGGCGCGGAACTGTGGTTCACCGGCGAGGCCGCCCCCGAAGGAACCCGCGAACGCCAGCGCCAGCGCGCCCTCACCCTGCTGGCAAGCTGGTCGGGGGAGATGAACGAACACCTGCCCGAACCACTGATCTACGCCGCCTGGCTGCGGGCGTTGCAGGCCCGCCTGATCCAGGATGAACTGGGGCCCCTGGCCGAGGAATTCGACCATGTGGAACCGATCTTCATCGAACGCGTCTTCCGCAACGTCGACGGGGCCGGGGTGTGGTGCGACGTGCTGCAATCCGCCCCGGTGGAAACCTGCCCCGACATGGCGCGCCTCGCCCTTGATGACGCGCTCTTGTGGATCGAGGAGACCTGGGGCGACCAACTGGAATCCCTGCGCTGGGGCGACGCACATCAGGCCACGCACGATCATCAGGTGCTCGGTCAGGTGCCGGTGCTGCGCTATTTCGTGAACATCCGCCAGTCCACATCCGGGGGTGACAACACGCTTCAGCGCGGGCGGACCAAGGGCACCGATCCAGATCCCTTCTTCAACGTCCACGGAGCAGGCTATCGCGGGGTCTACGACTTCGCCGATCCGGATTCCTCGGTTTTCGTTACCTCGACTGGCCAGTCGGGGCACTTCCTGTCGCGTCACTACGATGATCTGGCCCAGCTCTGGCGGCGCGGCGAGTATATCCCGATGTCGCTGGACGAAGGCCTCGCCCGCGCCGCCGCCGTGGGGGTGACAAAACTGATCCCGGCCCCCTGAGATGGCCCGCGTGATCCTCTTCAACAAGCCCTTCGGCGTGCTGTCGCAATTCACCGACAAGGGCACGACAGGCACCAAACGTCCCACGCTCTCGGCCTATATCGACGAGCCGGGCTTCTACCCCGCAGGGCGCCTCGATCGCGACAGCGAAGGGCTCATGGTGCTGACCGACGATGGGGCGCTGCAGGCCCGCGTCGCACACCCAAAGTACAAACGCCCGAAGACCTACCTCGTGCAGGTCGAAGGACACCCCTTGGCTGAAGCCCTCGCCGCTCTCCGGCAGGGAGTGACACTCAACGACGGTCCGACCGCCCCGGCTGAGGTAACCCTGATCGATGCCCCGGCGACGCTCTGGCCCCGCGACCCCCCGGTGCGCTTTCGCAAATCCGTCCCAGACGCCTGGCTCCAAATCACGATCCGCGAAGGCCGCAATCGGCAGGTGCGCCGCATGACCGCCCATGTCGGCCTGCCCACCCTGCGCCTGATCCGTCAAGGCATCGGCGACTGGCATCTGAACGGCCTCACCCCCGGCGCCTGGCGTTGGGCCTCAGATACCGGCCCCTGACCCCCGGCTTTCACCCTTTTCCAAATACCGCTGCGCTGCGCCCGATCAGGCCACAAGGCGCGCAATCCAGACGCCTCCCGCCGCAGAGACCGCAGTCAGACATATCCCCCAAGTGAAATCCGTCGCAACCATGGTCCCGGTCCAGTCCTTCATCACCGCCAGCGAGGTGAACTCATAGGTCCCGTACCCCAGCGCCCCGATCAACGCCGCATTGCCCAGCACCCAGACCAGGCTCTTGTCCTCTGTCATTGCGGGCCATGACACGAACCACAGCAGAACAACGATATAGAAGGCGTAGAAGACAAAGGCAGGCACGACGCGGAAGTTCTCCAGCAACAGCCCCCCGATGTCCTTCTCGAATGTGGGCTTGATCAGATAGGTCAGCCCGAAGAAATCGAGCCCCAGAAAGATCACGAATGTGGCGACATACAGCACGATAAGGGTCATGGACAGGCTCCGGTTCCAGTGTTGTCTCACACCATATGCAGCGCGCTGCGGAAAGTTCGAACTTTCCGGCCAAAAATTCTTCAGAATTTTTACTGTCTCACAACCGCTGGTATTGAGCTTCCTGCGCCGCGGACCAGCGCACCCTGATTGCAAAGCCGTCCTCGCTCTGGGTCTCGCTCACCACGATGTCCTGGTCAAAAAGCCAGGCGCGCTTCTTGCCTTCTGCAAACCCCAGCGTCAGGTCAGCCTCCCGGACCGCTCCCTGCACCGCTTCTGCCACGACCTCCTGCAGGTGCGACAGCCCTTCTCCGCTGACGGCCGAAATCGCCAGCACCGTCTCGTTCCGCTCCGCCCGCGCGCGCACCGCTTCGGCGCGGTCTTCGGGCAGACGGTCGATCTTGTTCCAGATCTCGAAAGTGCGGGTATCCTTGGGCACCCCCAGCGAGGTCAGGATTTCGCGGACATCCCGCGCCTGCTCCTCGGTCTGGCTGTGGCTGATGTCGCGCACGTGGAGGATGATGTCCGCCGCCAGCACTTCTTCCAAGGTGGCGCGGAAGGCGGCGACAAGTTCGGTCGGCAGGTCGGAGATGAACCCGACCGTGTCGCTGAGGATGACCTCCGGCCCGTCGGGCAGCACGAGGCTGCGCATCGTGGGGTCCAGTGTGGCAAAGAGCATGTCCTTCACCAGAACATCCGCCCCTGTCAGCCGGTTGAAGAGCGTCGACTTGCCCGCGTTGGTGTAGCCCACCAGCGCCACGATCGGATAGGGAATCTTGGCGCGCGCCGCGCGGTGCAAGGCGCGGGTCTTCACCACCTTGTCGAGCTGTCGGCGCAGGCGCACAAGCTGATCGTCGATTGCGCGCCGGTCGGCCTCGATCTGCGTCTCGCCGGGGCCGCCCACAAAGCCAAGCCCGCCGCGCTGGCGCTCGAGGTGGGTCCAGGCCCGCACCAGCCGCGTGCGCTGGTAGTTCAACGCCGCCATTTCCACCTGCAGCACACCTTCGCGGGTGGCGGCGCGGTCAGAGAAGATTTCGAGGATCAAGCCGGTCCGGTCGAGGAGTTTTACCCCCCATTCCTTTTCCAAGTTCCGCTGCTGCACAGGGCTGACGGGGCCGTCGATCAGCACAAGCTCGATCCCGGCCTCCTTGAAGATGTCCTGCAATTCCTTGATCTTGCCAGACCCCAGCAGCATGCCGGCACTCACCGTGCGCAATTGCACAACGTTCGATCCGATCACCTCAATCTGCGGCAGGGCTTCTGCCAGCGCCACGGCCTCGGCCAACGCTGAGGTCGCCTCGCGGCGGTCGGGGTCGGATTTCATGTCGGGATGCAGGACCCAGGCACGGGTCAGGTGGGGCCCATCCGTGTCGTCAACCTGAAAGGCCGGTTTGGTCAATGGGCCTCTTCACCCTCGTAGAGCGAGATCGGCTGGCTCGGCATTATCGTCGAGATGGCATGCTTGTAGACCAGCTGGGATTGGCCATCGCGGCGCAGCAGCACGCAGAAGTTGTCAAACCAGGTGATGACACCCTGCAGCTTGACGCCATTGATCAGGAAGATGGTGACCGGGACCTTGGTCTTGCGCACATGGTTGAGGAACGCATCCTGAAGGTTCTGTCTGTCAGACGCCATAGTTGTTCTCGCCTTTGTTCTTGCTGGCATCCGCGGACCGGACCCCCCCTATGAGCGGAGAGTATGTCGCGGCGCGCGGCGAGATTCCACCCCCAAATTCAGCCGCCTGCAACGATTGACGCTGTTGCGTAACAGGCGCGCCACAGCATCGCTCCGCGTCTCCGGGCAAGGGCCGTCTCAGGCGCGCCAGAGGTCAGGGGTCAGCAAGGCGATGATCGCAAGCGTTTCGAGCCGCCCCAGCACCATCGCGGCGCAGAGCACCCCTTTGGCGGCGGAACCGAGTTCTATCAGCCGGATCGGGGCGTCTGCCGCATATTCGATCAGCGGACCGGTGGTTGACAACGTGGCCACGGCCATCACCAACGCGTTCTCAAAGCTGGACCCCGCCAGCGTCAGCATCAAGACGATGGCCGTCAGCGACAGGGCGAAGAGCATGAAGAAGATCCATGCGATGAAGGCCCCGTTGCTTTGCAGCCGCCGCCCCGCCGCCCCCGCGCCGCTGACGGAATTCGGATGCACCAGACGCTCCATCTCGCGCCGCCCGTTGAGGTAGAGCGCGAAGACGCGCAGCAGTTTCACGCCCCCTGCCGTCGTCGCTACCCCTCCGCCGATCAGCGCCAGTCCCATCAGGATCAGTCCCGGCGTGGCAAGGCCCGACCAGGATTGGGCTTCGCTCCAGTGTTCGGAGACGAAACCGGTGGTGGTCAGAAAGGACATCACGGTGAAAACCGCGCCCCAGAGCGCATAGGCGGCCTGTCCGAGGTATTCCATGCTTGCCACGTCATAGGCGCCGATCCAGTGGCGCGCGAAAATGACCAATGGCACGGCAACAACGATGAAAAGACCCAGACGGAACTCGGGGTCGGTGCGCAGCCCGCCTTGCGTCGCGGTGACCGTATCCTTGGAAAAGGTCAGCCGAGACAGGGCAAAGAGCATGAAGAGCAGCATGACCGCCTCGCCGCTGACCCCCAGCGATGACACCTCCAGCCCGCTGATCGGAGAGATTCCGGACGTCGCCATCACCGACATGGCAAGGCAAAGCGCCACCAGCGGCGTCTCGCCCCCGGCCAGCAGCAGCAACCACAGGACCACCGTGAGGCCGAGATAGATCGGCAACAGCGCCGTCGTGACCCGCAGCAGTCGCTGGCGTGGATCGACGGCACCGGACCGGCTGTCGCCGCTCGCATTGCGCCGCCCCGGTTCGGCCTGCGCCGTGACCTCGAACCCCCCCAGATGCAGCGGGGCAAGGATGGCGGAGGCGGCGATCCACATCACCAGCCCCCCCATCCAGCCGACCTGCGCGCGCCACAGGTGCAGCGTTGCCGTCAGGCGTTCGGGATCGCGGAACATGGTGGCCCCGGTCGTGGTGATGGCGCTCACCATCTCGAAATAGGCATGCAGGAAGCGGGTCGTCGGCAAGGCCTCGACAAATGGAATGGCCAGCAGGGCGGGCAGGAAGACGAAGGCCGAAAAGAGCGACATCAGCGGCCCCAGCGCCCCGTGTCGCGGGCGCCGGGCCCCATGGGCGACGGCGATCATGACGAAAGTCACGCACCCCAGAAGCCCGGAATAAAGGAAGGCTCGCGCGCCGTGCAGATCCCGCGTCGTGACGCCGTAGATGGCCGGCACGAGCATAGAGACCGAAAAGGCCCCGAACAGCAGCAGAAACAGCGGCAGGTGCAGCAGATGGGAGCGGATCTGGCTTTGGCGGCGCATGGCCCCGGCATCCCTTCCTTAGAAAAAGTCGATGGAGACCTGCATGAGCTGTTCCACCTTGGGCACGTCCTCCGCCAGGGCGAAGAGCGCGATCACGTCACCCTCGTCGACGCGGGTGCTGCCCAACGGGCGGATCACCGCGTCACCCTTGCGGATCATGCCGATGAGAACGCCTTCGGGGAAGTCGATCTCGGCGATCTTCTTGCCCGCGATGGGCGAGGTCGAGAGCACCTCCGCCTCGATCACTTCCGCCTCGGCGTCGCCGATGGAGTAGACCGCGCGCACTCGGCCGTGGCGGATGTGGCGCAGGATGGAACTGACCGTGGTGGCGCGGGGGTTGATATAGGCGTCGATGCCAAGCGGAGTCATCAGCGCCACCAGCGTGGGGTCGTTGATCAGGGCGATCACATAGGGGCAGCCCTCGGCCTTGGCGCGGACGCAGGCCAGCATGTTGGTCTTGTCGTCATCGGTCACGGCCAGCATCGCATCGGCACGGCTGATGCCGGCCTCGGCCAGCAGGGCCGCGTCGAGGCCATCACCGTTCAACACGATGGTACGCTCCAGCGCTTCCGCCGCACGTTCGGCCATGATGCGGCTTTTTTCGATGATCTTGGTGCGCACGCGGTTCACGCCACTTTCGAGCGACTGCGCCACCGCGAGACCCACGTTGCCGCCGCCCACCAGCACCACGCGCTCCTGCTTGGAGGTCTTCTTGCCGAAGATCTCCATGGTGCGCGCGATGTCGTCACGGTGCGCGAAGACGTAGCAGTCGTCGCCGACGAAAAGCTGGTCCTTGGGTTGCGGCGAAAAGAGCGTGCCTTCGCGGCGGACACCCACGACCACGGCCCGCAGGGTGGAGAAAAGATCGGAGAGCTGCCGCAGGGGGGTGTTCACCACGGGGCAATCATTGTCGATCGTGATGCCCAGAAGATGCGCGCGGCCTTCCATGAAAATCTCGGTATCGAAGGCGGCAGGGGCGGCAAGGCGCTGGAGCGCGGCGGCGGCAACTTCCTTTTCGGGGCTGATCACCACGTCGATGGGCATGTGGTCGCGGCGGTAGAGGTCGGCATAGATTGCGTTCAGGTAGGACTGGCTGCGCAGGCGCGCGATCTTGCGGTTGATGCCAAAGACGGAGTGGGCGACCTGACAGGTCACCATGTTGACCTCGTCGGAATGGGTGGCGGCAATGATCATCTCGGCGTCGCGGGCCCCTGCCCGGTCCAGCACGTCGGGGTAGCTCGCAAAGCCAGCGATGCCCTGCACGTCCAGAGATTCGGTGGCGCGGCGCACGAGATCGGGATCGCTGTCCACGACCGTCACGTCATTGCGTTCTCCGCTGAGGTGCCGTGCAATCTGCCAGCCCACCTGCCCTGCGCCGCAAATGATCACCTTCATGAGATAGCCTTTCCGCCCTGGTGTCGCAGAGCCCTGCGATACGGCCCGGTTCCGAACGGTTAGAGGCCATGACAGACAGCGTTGCAAGGGTCAATTCGATTGTCAGACGGTCCGGAACAGGGCATGATGCAGGCCATGAAACCTATCATTCTCACCGCCCTGCTTGCGCTTTCGGCCTGCGCCCCGCTGAACACCTACTACAAGCCCGGTGCCGCCGTGGGCACACTTAACCGCGAGACCACGGCCTGCCAGGTCGCGGCGCTGCGCAAGGTGCCCTCCTCCACCCAGGTGCGCCGCCTGCCGCCTGAGTTCGTGCCGCCGCGCCGGGTCTGCAATGCCGCCGGACAATGTGCCACGTCGCCGGGATATTACGTGCCGGGAGAGGTCGTCACCTTCGATCCCAACGACGGGTTGCGCAGACGGGTGGAGAGCCAGTGCATGGCCGACCGGGGCTATGCCCCCGTCAGTATCCCGCCCTGCCCCGATTCCATCGCGCGCGCCACACCTCCGCGCGCCACAACCACCCTGCCCGCGCTCAACGAGCGGTCATGTGTGATCCGCAACCGGGGCGGATCGTTCCAGATCGTGACGCGGGGCTGAGCAACCACAAGCAGCCATGCAAGCGCAGGATGAGGGCGTGTCACCGCTGCCGTTGTTCCAGTGTTGCAACGGCGGGAGCGAGGCGTTCCCCCTCGCGCTCCCCCGAGTTTATTTTGCAATGTGAATGGGAAAGAGGGTCAGTCGGCTTCGGCTTCCTCGTCCATATGGGCGACGCGGACACCTGATTTGGCGGAGGTGACGACGCCCAGTGACTTGAGTTTGCGGTGCAGGGCGGAGCGTTCCATGCCGACGAAGTTCGCGGTGCGGCTGATGTTGCCGCCGAAGCGGTTGATCTGGGTCAGCAGGTATTCCCGCTCGAAGGCCTCGCGGGCTTCCCGCAGTGGCAGCATCGCCAATGCCCCGGACAGGACCACGCGGCCATCCTCATCGCCCGCGTCCTCCTCGCCGGGGAGTTCGCGCGCCTCGATGGGCCCCGTGCCGTCGCCGAGGATCAGCACCCGTTCCACGAGGTTCTTGAGTTGGCGGACGTTGCCCGGCCAGACCATGGTTTGCATCAGGGCCACCGCATCGTCGCTGAGCTTGCGCAGCGGCAAGCCTTGCGACTTGTTGAACTGGGCGATGAAATGTTCGGCCAGGGCAGGAATGTCCTCGCGCCGGTCCTCCAGTGAAGGCACCGCGATGGGAACCACGTTCAGGCGGTGAAAAAGCTCCTGGCGGAACTGGCCTGCCTTGATCGCCACGGCGAGATCGCGGTTGGTGCTGGAGATCACGCGAAGGTCCACGCGCACCTTGTCGTTGCCGCCCACGCGGGTGAATTGTTCATCCACCAGCACCCGCAGGATCTTGGATTGGGTGCCCAGTGGCATGTCGGCGACCTCGTCGAAATAGATCACACCGCCATGTGCCTGTTCCAGCAAGCCGGGCTCCACCCCGCGGTCGGACCCTTCGCGGCCAAAGAGGACCTCCTCCATCCGGTCGGGTTCAACGCCTGCACAGTTGACGGTGATGAAGGCCGCCGAGGCGCGGCTGGAATGGGCGTGGATGTAGCGCGCCGCCACTTCCTTTCCTGCCCCTGCCGGACCCGTCAGCATCACGCGGCCGTTGGATTTGGTGACCTTGTCAAGCTGCCCCACCAGTCCGCGGAAGCCAGCGGAAGCGCCGATCATCTCGGAGGTGGTCACGTCACGGCGCTTGAGGCTCTGGTTCTCGCGGCGCAGGCGGGAGGTTTCCATGGCGCGGCGGATGACGACGAGCAGCTGATCGATGTTGAAGGGTTTCTCGATGAAGTCGTAGGCCCCCTGCCGGATCGCCGCCACTGCGATCTCGATGTTGCCGTGGCCCGAGATGATGACCACCGGCACGTCCGGGTTGTCGCGCTTCACGCTTTTCAGGATGTCGATCCCGTCCATCCGGCTGTCCTTGAGCCAGATGTCGAGGATCATCAGGGCGGGCGGTTCCAGGTTGATCGCCGCCATCGCGTCGTCGGAATTGCCGGCCAGCCGGGTGGCGAAGCCCTCGTCTTCAAGGATATCCGAAATCAGCTCCCGAATATCGCGTTCGTCGTCCACAATCAGGATGTCACTCATGCGCTCTCTCCAATTCGTCTGTCTGGATTTGCGGGGCCAGCGGCAGGGTGATCACAGCCATGGCCCCGTAATGGGATTGCCCGTCGAAAACGGGCGCGTTCTCGAGGGTCAGGCTGCCGCCGTGTTCCTCGATGATCTTCTTCACGATGGGCAGGCCAAGCCCGGTGCCCTCGCTGCGCGTGGTCACGTAAGGCTCGAAGAGCCGCGCGCGGTCCTCCGGGAGGCCGATGCCGTTGTCGGCGATGGTCAGCCGCGCGGTATTGTCCGACCGGGTCAGCGTGACAAGGATCTGCGGAGCAAGCCCCTCCGGCGCGCCCTTTTTCTGCAGGCTTTCAATGGCTTCTCCGCCGTTCTTGATCAGGTTCGTCAAAGCCTGCGAGATCATCGTGGCATCGACGGAGGCCACCAACGGGTCGTCCGGCAGGATCGCGCGGATGCGCACGTCGGGTTGGCCACTCTGTTGCAGCAAGACCGCGTCGCGCACCAGCGTGCGCAGGTCCTGCACGGCCGTTTCAGGTTCCGGCATCCGGGCGAACTTGGAAAACTCGTCGACGATGCGGCGCAAATCCCCGGTCTGGCGGATGATCACACCTGTCATCTGCTCCAGCGCCTCGCTGTCCTCGCCCACCTTCGAGGAGAACTTGCGCCGGATGCGTTCTGCCGAAAGCTGGATCGGGGTGAGCGGGTTCTTGATCTCGTGCGCAATGCGCCGCGCGACGTCGCCCCATGCCGCCATGCGCTGCGCACTCACGAGATCGGTCACGTCGTCGAAGGCCACCACGTAGCCCTCCAGCCGACCGTCCTCGGCCCGGCGTGTCGCCATGCGCACCAGAAGGTTCTCCATCGCCCCCTGGCGGGAGACCTTGACCTCGCTTTGCGTCACTTCTGCCGGGCTGCCTTGAAGACTGGCAAAGAGCGGGCCGAACTCCGGCACGACCACACCGAGCGCAAGCGATTGCTGGTCTTCCGCCCAGTCCAGCAGGCGCATGGCGGATCGGTTGACGAAGGTCACCCGGCCCTCCGGATCGAGGCCGACGACACCGGAGGTCACCGAGCTCAGCACCGAATCGAACAGCCTGCGGCGGCGTTCGATCTGGCGGGTGTTGTCGAGCAGCGTCTCGCGCTGGCCCTGCAACTGCCGCGTCATCTGGTTGAAATAGCGCCCGAGCATGGCAATCTCGTCGTCGCCGTCTTCCTCGCGGACTTGCACGGCCAGATCACCCGCACCGACTTGCTGGGCGGCACCTGTCAGCCGACCCACGGGGCCGGACAGACGTTCGGCGAACCACAGCCCCAGCCAGACGGCGGCGAGGATCAGGATCACGGCGAAGGCGAGGTAGACCAGCGCGAACTCGAACAGCAAACGTCCGCGCTCGGATTCGAGTTGCTGATAAAGACGCACGGTTTCCTTGGTATCGTCCAGCAGCGACAGGATCTTGCCGTCCACATCGCGGCTCACATAGAGGTATCGGTCCACGAAGGATGCCATCGGCACCAGCGCGCGGAATTCGTTGTTGGGCCAGTCTTCGATCACCAGCAATTTTTCTGCCACGGCCAGCTCGATCTGCTCGGGCGTCGGGGCCTCGTAATCGAAGAGATACGACCGGTCCCCGCGTGCCCGGATCTGTGCTGTGCCATCGATCAGATAGGCTTCGCGCAGCCCGCGCTGGATCTGGCGCTGTCCTTCGGCCAGAAGCTCGCTGTCGCTGGCATTGATGCCCCGCGCGCGGGCTCGGTCCATCTCGCGGGCCAAGGTTGTGGCATCGGCGATGAGGTCTTCGCGCTGTTCGTTCTCATAGGCAAGTGCAGCGGTCAGCGAGTTCTCCACCACCGACCGGACCCGGTCGGAGAACCAGCCTTCGAGACCCACATTCACGGTCAGCCCCGCAAAGATCGCGACGGTGACGGTTGGGATCAGCGCCATCAGCGCGAATACGCCGGTCAGCCGCAGGTGCAGGCGCGACCCTGCCGATTTGGCCCGCCGCGCCGCGATCAGGCGCGCGACCTGGCTCATCACCAGTGCCGCGACGAGCAGTACATAGACCAGATCGGCAAGCAGAATCAGCCGCAGGCTGAGCGTATTGGCCCCCTGCCCCAGCGGCCCCAGGACCAGATAGGTGGTCAGCGCCAGCGCGGGCCCGAGAATCACCAGACCGAAGGTAAAAAGGTTGCGCACACGCTTGATGCGCCGCAGACGGCCCAATGTTTCCAGCGTGAATCTGCGTGATCGGGTTGCCACCCGCTGCCCTCACCGATGATGTGGTGCACTGCTGCACCAACCGCCATATTTTGTGGTCCTGATCCTGTATGAAACAAGATGGCCACGGTTATGTGGCGCTTTTACATCATTTTGCGACCCCGTGTCACCTCTATATCGAGGTCCGTGATCTTCTTGCGCAGGGTATTGCGGTTGATGCCCAACAGATCGGCGCATTTCGCCTGATTTCCGGCGGTGGCGGCCAGGGCGATCTCGATCAGGGGGGCTTCTACCTCGCGCAGGATGCGGGCGTAGAGGCCCGGAGGCGGCAGCATGGAGCCGTGTTGATCGAAGTAGCGGCGCAGGTGCCGTTCCACCGCAGCCCCCAGCCGTTCCGTATTGGCCTGCGCGTGCACCGGTTCGGGATCGGGCTGCGCGCCCAGCACGTGTTCGGCCTCAGCCTGACTGATTTCCGCGGCGCGGCTGGTCAGCGCCAGTTGCAGCATCGCGTGTTCCAACTGTCGGACGTTGCCGGGCCAGGGGTAGTTGGCAAAGACCTTTGCCGCCCCCGCCGAGAGGCTGCGCGGGGAACTGTGTGTCTGTTCGCCCTTGCTGAGGAAATGCGAGGCGAGAAGCTCGATATCCTCCACCCGGTCGCGCAGGGAGGGCACGTGCAGCGTCGCGCCCGACAGGCGGTAATAGAGGTCACGGCGCAGGGTGCCCGCCTTCATCGCAGCGGCCAGATCGGACTGGCTGGTGGCTAGGAAACGCGGATTATGCTCTCCCGGCGCGTCCATCATGCGTGCGATGCGGGCCTGAAGCTCCTGCGGGATGTCCGCAATCTCGTCGATCAGCAGAGTGCCGCCGCGCACGCGCGCCAGAACACGGGCGGGGCCTTCGATATCCGAGAGGTCGGAGGCAGTGACGGTGACAAACGGCAGGCTGCGCCGGTCGGAAAAGTCGTGGATGGCCTTGCCGATCAATGACTTGCCTGTCCCGCTTTCGCCCCAGATCAGCACGGGCAGATCCGTGTTCATCAGCCGCGCCACCACGCGGTACAGTGCCTGCATCACTGCCGTGCGCCCCACCAGCGGCAGGTCGTCGCGGTCGGGATCGCCCCCCGTGGCGGCACTTGTTGGTGCGCGTGGCGTCGTGCGGCGGTCCAGCGCGCGCGCGGTGCGCTTCATCAGGTCCGGCAGATCGAAGGGTTTGGGCAGGTAATCGAAGGCCTCCGCCTCCGCCGCCTTGATCGCCGTCATGATGGTGTTCTGCGCCGAGATCACGATCACCGGCAGGTCGGGCCGGTCCATGGCGATCTTGGGCAACATCTCCAACCCGTTGCCGTCGGGCATGGCGACGTCGGTGATGACCACGTCGCCCTTGCCCTCGCCCACCCAGCGCATCAGCGTGGTGAGGCTGGAGGTCGCGTGCACCTTGCATCCCGCGCGGGTCAGCGCCTGGGTCAGAACGGTGCGGATCGTGCGGTCGTCGTCAGCGACCAGAATGGTGCCATCCATGTTCAGGTGTCCTCTTCGGATGCGGGGGCGCGGGGCAGTGAAATGCGGAAATTGGTTTGGCCGGGCACGGAGTTGACCGAGATCCAGCCGCCGTGTTCGGAGATGATCTTGCTGACCAGCGCCAGTCCCAGCCCGGTGCCGTTCTCGCGGCCTGACACGAAGGGCTCGAAGACTTCGCCCTTTATATGTTCCGGCAGGCCGGGGCCGTCGTCGATCACCTCGATCTGGAGCGGGAGTGACTGGCCGGTGCCGTCGGCCCGGCGCAGGCGGAAGGAATGTTCGAAGTAGCTGTGCAGACGGATCGTGCCGCCCTTGTCCCCTGCCGCCTCGGCAGCGTTCTTCAGCAGGTTCAGCACCACCTGCAAAAGCTGGTCCTTGTCGCCAAGCGCCAGCGGCAGCGAGGGGTCGTAATCCTCCACGATGGTCATCTGCGCGCCAAACCCCAACAAGGCGGAGCGGCGTGCCCGGTCCAGTACGTCGTGCAGGTTGATCGGCTTGCGCTCGGGCGGCATCAGGTTGCCGAACTGCTCCACCTGCTCCAGCAGCTTCACGATGCGGCGGCTTTCCGCGACGATGAGGTCAGTCAACTCCAGATCCTCGGCGCTGAGGTTCATCGACAAAAGCTGCGCCGCCCCGGTGATTCCCGCCAGCGGGTTCTTGATCTCGTGGGCGAGCATCTCTGCCATGCCGATGGCAGACTTGGCGGCGGATTTCACCGAATGGTTCTGCGTCATGCGCCCGGCAAGCTCGCGCGGGCTGATCATCATGATCATGTGCCCCACCATCCCCGACAGCGGCGCGATCTGGAGCCCGCATTGCAGGGGCGCCCGCTGGCCGGAGCCCACATCGACGTCGTTCACGAAAAGCGGCGTCTGGGTCGCGCGGGCCCGCTCGAAGGCAACTTCCAATGGATCGTCGACCGCGATGAGATCCCAGACCGGCACACCGACGACCGATTTGGCCGAGGCGTTCAGGAAACCTTCGGCCGCCGGATTGACGTCGGTGATTGTATCGTCCGCCGCGATCAGCAATGTCGGCAGCGGCAGGGAGGCCCAGATGTCTCGGTTGGAGATCATGCGGCGACCTGCACAGACCGATGCGTGATGGCACGGCGGATCAGCGCCAGTGCGGTGGCGGGCGTCGGTGCCGTGAGCAATGCCGGCCGAAGATCGTCGGGGGTGCCCGCAGCATCCATGTACCAGCCCAGATGTTTGCGCGCGACACGCTGGCCGAGCGGGATGCCGTAGAAATCCAGCATCGCTTCGTAATGCCGTGCCACCATCTCGGCCAGCGCGTCGCCTTGCGGGACCTGCGGGGCCGGGTGGCCGAAAAGGTCATGGGCGATCTGCGCCAGCAGCCAGGGCCGCCCCCGCGCCGCACGACCGACCATCACACCATCGGCCCCGGATTGCGACAGGGCCTGCCGAGCCGTTGCACTGTCCATGATGTCGCCATTGGCGATCACGGGGATGCCGACCGCATCCTTGACCTCCCGGATCGCCGCCCAGTCGGCTTGCCCGGTGTAGAACTGGCAGCGGGTGCGACCGTGAATGGTGATCATGGCGATGCCGACCGCCTCCGCGCGCACCGCGATCTGGGGGGCGTTCAGCAGCGCATCGTCCCAACCCAGCCGGGTTTTCAGCGTGACGGGCACATCGACCGCCGCCACCACCGCCTCGATCAGACGCAGGGCGTGATCCGGCGTTTTCATCAGGGCAGACCCGGAGGCGCCCTGCGTCACCTTCTTGGCCGGGCAGCCCATGTTGATGTCGATGATCCGAGCGCCTTGCCCCGCGATCATCCGCGCGGCCTCGGCCATTGGTCCCGCCTCGCGCCCCGCGATCTGCACGGCGGTGCCCGCGACGCCCAGACCAAGCTCCGCCTTTTCGCGGGTGCCGGGGCGGCGCGACAGCAGTTCCTGGCTCGCCACCATCTCGGACACGACCAGACCGGCCCCGAAACCCGCCACCAGCGTGCGGTAGGGCAGATCGGTGATTCCGGCCATCGGGGCCAGAAACACCGGTGGGGTCATGTCGCATGGCAGATCGGCGCGGGTCAAAATGCTTAATCCTTGGGCAAGTGTAGTTTATGTAGCGATGCCGAAGCGAAACCTCAATAAAACGAAGCGCATAAATCGGCAGTGCAGCGCCTAGATGCTCAATAATTAGGCGCTTGGTGGCGGTGATTGCACGCCCTCGACGGTTTGCATAGACAGGAGGGATGCAGACCCCGCCCCCGCACCCTGTTTTTGCCCTCATCGTGGCCGCCGGTCGCGGGACACGCGCGGGTGGCAGTATCCCCAAGCAATGGCAGATGCTGGCGGGGCAAAGGGTCATCGACCGCTCCATCGCCGCTTTTGCCGCGCACTCACGTGTGGATGCAATCGCCGTGGTCCTGCACCCCGGTGACATGGCAGAGGCAGAGGGCTTTCAGGCGCAGGGATACCTCGTTGCCGCAGGGGGGGCCGACCGTGCCGCTTCAGTCCGCAACGGGCTTGCGATATTGCCCGATCAGGGCACCGTACTTGTCCACGATGCCGCGCGGCCCTGCGTGACGGCGCAGGTGATTGACGGGGTGCTCGATGCCTTGGCCACTGCAAAAGCTGCCGCCCCCGGTCTGGCCGTGACCGATGCGCTCTGGCGCGGGGCGGAAGGCACGGTCGAGGGCACGCAGGACCGCGCGGGGCTATACGCC
>JBBSJO010000068.1:0-18703 GCA_038257185.1 Rhodobacterales bacterium
GAGGCGCGCAAGTTCGGCAAGGCGATCTGGGACATCACCGGCAAGGGCGTGAACGTCGACATGGTCTTCGAACACCCGGGCGAGGCGACCTTTCCGGTCTCCACCTTCGTGGTCAAGAAAGGCGGTATGGTCGTGATCTGTGCGGGCACCTCAGGCTTCAACCTGACCTTCGACGTGCGCTACATGTGGATGCACCAGAAGCGCCTGCAGGGTTCGCATTTTGCCCACCTCAAGCAGGCTTCGGCGGCCAACAAGTTGATGCTGGAGCGTCGGCTCGACCCCTGCATGTCCGAGGTCTTTACCTGGGCCGATCTGCCGCTGGCCCACGTCAAGATGCGCAAGAATGAACACAAGCCCGGCAACATGTCCGTACTGGTGCAAGCCCCGACGACAGGGCTTCGGACACTGGAAGATGCATTGGACGCACGCCGTTAACGTCTTGTTGGTTACGACTGCTGAACAATAGCCCGCGAATCACCTGCTTGGTTCGCGGGTTTTTCCGTGTCCCGTCGGCAGTACTATTTGAAACAAACCCTTGCGGAATCATCCCCTCGCTATTTCGGGGGAGTCGAAATTCGCGAATTTCGCCGGAAATACGGGACATGCTATAGTTGTGTTAACGACCCATTAACCAAATGAGAGCGAGTCTGCCCATGCAAAGTGACTGGATTTTGGACGTACTGGCCGATCTGAGGGCATTTGCGCTGTCAAACGATCTTCCCGTGCTCGCGGAACAATTGGATGACACCGCTCTTGTTGCCCTGACCGAGATCGCTGCCGCCGAGGAAAGGAAGATTGGCAAGACGTATGGGGGCACTACCGCAGTTGGAGAGTATTCTGGAGGCGCTGGAGCGGGTCGGCACGCTTGACGCGATGCAGTCCGTGAGCGTGGCATTGCGGGACAGTCTGGCCATAGACCACATTGCCTATCACTGGGTGGACAGCGCCGGGGACCAGTATGGATGCGGCACCTATTCCCTAGCCTGGCAGCAACGCTACATGGAACAGAACTACCTGCGCATCGACCCGGTGGTGATCGGCTGCTACCAGCGGTTTCACCCGGTGGACTGGAAGCGCCTGGATTGGAGCAGTAAGGCCGCACGGGCGTTCCTGGCGGAAAGCATGGAATTCGGACTGGGCAATCAGGGATTTTCGGTGCCGATTCGGGGGCCGAACGGGCAATTCGCGCTTTTCACCGTCAACCATTCCTGCCCCGACGCGGAATGGGAGGCATTCACCGACGCCTACCGTCGCACGCTGATTCTCATTGCGCATTACTTCAACGAAAAGGCCTTGGAATTTGAACCCAACCGCACGCCGGAGCAACCCCGATCGCTCAGCCCCCGCGAGGTGGATGCGATGACGCTTCTGGCCATAGGCTACAGCCGTGCGCAGGTGGCCGACACGCTGTCGATTTCGGAGCATACCTTGCGTGTTTACGTTGAAAGCGCGCGATTCAAGCTGGGGGCTCTCAATACCACACATGCCGTCGCACGCGCTTTGAGCCGGGGTCTGATCGTGGTCTGATCTGCTGCGCGAATGCCGTGGTGTTGCAGCACAAGCGAGCGCCAACGTTTCCAAGTGTTAACACCGGGAGCGCTACCCCTGTGTCCATCACTTCGATGGTCACAAAGGACATGCCATGCTGCGTTATCTCTACGGCTCCGAGCTTTCCCGCCACCCCCGTCTGGCCCGCGAGATGTTCCGCGACCGCGCGGACCAGTTCCGCACCCGCCTGGGCTGGGACGTGAACGTCGACGCAGCCGGCGAGGAGCGCGATGAATACGACGCACTGGATCCACTTTACGTGATCTGGGAACAGCCCGACGGCTCGCACGGCGGCTCCATGCGCTTTCTGCCGACGACCGGACGGGTCATGGTCAATGATCATTTCTCGGATATGCTGACGGGGCCGATCACCAGCCCGCTGATCTGGGAATGTACACGGTTCTGTCTATCGCGATCTGCAGGCGGCGAGGTCGCGGCGGCGCTGATGCTGGGGGGCGGTGAGATCATGCAGGGATTCGGCATCGAGCACTTCGTCGGAGTCTTCGATGCGCGCATGGTGCGCATCTACCGCATGATCGGGTCTTCCCCGGAGGTGCTCGGCAGCAGTGGCGAGGGCCGCGAGAAGATCAGCGTGGGGCTCTGGGAGTTCGACGAAACCGCGCAGGCACAGGTCGCGGCGCGGGCAGGCGTGACGCCGGCACAATCGCGGTTCTGGTTCGATCAGGCCTTTGGCAGCGCCGCTCCCGGACTGTGGGCAAAAACCGCCTGACGTCGTCTGGCACATGGGCGGGCGCTCACGTAATGTCGCGCCATGATGTTGCCCTCCATCACCTATTCCGACGATCAGGCCGCCGCCTTCGACGATGTCGCGGCCATGCTGCGCTCGGCCGGGATCGACCTTGAAGACAGCCTGCTCATGCCGCCAGCGGGCGGGGCCGATCAGGTCATGGCGGTCACTGGCAAGGCGGGATCGGGCAAGACACTGTTGCTGGCGGAGCTCTACCGCGCGCTTGAGAAGGCGGGTGTCGAGATCGTTTCGGGCGATTACGAATCCCGCAAGCGACGGGACAAGCGGACGCTGGCGATCCTTGCCCCGACGAACAAGGCCGCCTCCGTCCTGCGCCTGCAAGGGGTGCCTGCGACGACGATCCACCGGATCCTCTATACGCCCGTTTACGATCCCGAATACGAGCGCATTGCGGAGTGGCTGGCAGGCAGCGGCGAGCGGCCCGTCGATGTCGAGGGCCTTACGGAGGTAGCCCTTGACCGCGCGGCGGCCTTCTATGCCAACAACAAGTCGATCCCCGGCGCACTGGCGGCGGCGGGCTTGCGGGGCAGCGATTTCATCACCGGCTGGAAGCGGAGGGAAGAGCCGCTCGACATCGGTTTCGTGGATGAATCCTCCATGCTGGACGACAGGCAATTCGAGGATCTCAAGGAGATCTTCCCGACGCTGCTGCTCTTTGGCGATCCTGCGCAGCTGGCACCGGTGAACCAGTCGGGCACCATGGTTTTCGACAAGCTGCCGGAAAAGCGCGTCCTGACTCTCAACCGTATCCACCGGCAGGAGGCCGACAACCCTATCCTCGATCTGGCCCATGCTCTCGCCGATCCGGACCTGACATTCGAGGCCTTCGAGCGCATGGTTGAGCTGGCCGCGACCCGCGACGAGCGGGTCATCTGGGGGCAACGCGTGGAGGTGGACCTGATGGCGCGCTCCCCCGTGCTGGTCTGGCGAAATGCCACGCGCATCCGGCTGATCAATGCCTTCCGCAGCGTCCACGGCGCGCCCGAGGATGCATTGCTGGCAGGGGAGCCCCTGATCTGCGACGGGCTGGAACTGCCGCTCAAGCACCGCAAGAAGCGGCTGGATCTGGAGGCAAGGGGTCTCATCAAGGGCGCGCAGGTGATCTACCTGGGGGAAGGGCGCAAGCCCGGATTCAGCCGGTTGCACGTGATGGGGGCGGAGGACCCGCAAACCAGCGTGGCCACCATCGTGAAGATCGAAAAGCCCGATGACGCTGAGCCCTTCATTCCCTTTGCTGCCCGCATGGGGGCGACCTTCCTGCACGGTGCTGCCGTCACGATCCACAAGGCGCAGGGCAGCCAATGGGAGACGGTGCAGGTCTTTGCCCCGGACCTCTATGCTGCTGCACGTATGGGGCGCTCGGAAGCAGGGCAACCCTTGTGGAAGCGGCTGGCTTATGTGGCGATCACCCGCGCGCAGGAGCGCCTGATCTGGGTCGTGCGCAACCGGTTGTCGAAACCGTCGGGGCCCCTGATCGTGGATGACCTGCGCGCGACGCCCGTGGTTTCTCTGACGCTCGATCCGACGGAGGAGGAATTCGGCTAGCGCCGGATCAGTTCGAACACCCTGGACGCACCCCAACCCGCCGCGACGGCGATCACAAGCGACAGGATGCCGTAGAGAAAGGCATTGTCGCGCGACAGGACGAACAGCCAGCGTTCGAGGCCGACCTTGCGCACGTCGATCAACGTCTCGTACTGCGCCACGATATTGCCGCCACGGGTGAGGAAGATGCGCGTGATGTAATCCCCCTCGGTCAGGGCCGAAGGCAGGCGCACGGCGGCGCGGAACAGGGTTTGCTGGTCGATTGTCACGCCGCCCTCGATCACCTGATAGAGGTTCGAGCGGCTGCGAATGCGGATCAGCGCATCGGTGAAGCTGGCGGAATCGGCAATGTTCATCGGGGCCCCCACCGACCGGATCGCGCGGGGGATCGAGATCTTGTGGCGCAGGTCCTCGATCCGCTTCAGGACCTCGTCCAGCGGGCCGCTGGTGACGACGGCATAGAAGCCGGGAGCGCGATCCACCTCCACCGCGTCGGTGTTGATCCAGATCCCGAAGCGGCGTTCCTTCCGCCAGACGGTGATGGGCAGCGAAGGACCGGACACGGTGATGACCACCTCCAGCGGGGCGCCATCCGGGATCGGGGTCTCGCGCTTGACGGCACCGTAAATCAGGATCTCGGAGCCGTTGAAATTTGTGCTGATCGACACCTCCGCCTGGCTGAGGCCGAGCACGATGTCCTCCTGCGCGCGGGCGGGGAGGGCGAGCCACAGGATGGCCAGCAGGAGAGCGAGCAAGGCGCGCATCAGTTCTCCGTCACGGGGCTGAGCGAGTACATCTCCGACGGTTGCAGCAGCAGGTCGAGCGCCAGGTTCCCGCAGACCAGAAGGACCATGAAAGCCAGCAGGATGCGCAGTTGCTCCGCCTTCATCCGGGCACCGATCTGCGTGCCGACCTGCGCCCCGATCACGCCACCCACCAGCAGCATGACGGCCAGTACAATGTCGACCGTATGGTTCGTCACCGCGTGCAGCATGGTGGTGAAGCCGGTGACAAAGATAATCTGAAACAGCGATGTGCCGATCACCACCTTTGTGGGCATCCCCAGCAGATAGATCATCGCAGGGACCATGATGAACCCGCCGCCGACCCCCATGATCGCGGACAACACCCCAACGAAAAGACCGACGAGGATAGGCGGAATGACCGAGATATAGAGGCCTGATACCCGGAAGCGGAGTTTCAACGGCATCTTGTGGATGAAGCTGTGCTTCTTGCGGGGCGCGCTGCGGCCGCCCTTTCGGGTACGACGGATGGCATTCAGGGATTCGATGAACATCAGCCCCCCGATGATGCCGAGGAAGACCACGTAGCAAAGCTTGACCAGCAGATCGACCTGCCCCAGCGATTTGAGGTAGTTGAACACGATCATGCCCAGACCGGACCCGATCAAACCCCCGATCAGCAGCACCCAGCCCATGCGGAAATCCACCGTGCGCCGTTTGACATGCGCCAGCAGGGCCGAAAAGGAGGAAGCGACGATCTGGTTGGTGGAGGTTGCGACCGCAACGGCCGGCGGAATGCCCACGAAGAACAGCAAGGGCGTGACCAGGAACCCGCCGCCGACCCCGAACATGCCCGACAGGATGCCGACAAGTCCGCCCAACCCCAGGATGAGGAAGGCATTCACCGAAATCTCGGCAATGGGCAGGTATATTTGCATATCCCCTGTTAGGCAGGTGCGATTGCGAAATCAACTCTCGATGCTGCCTTGCAGCAATCAGGATCGACAGGAATCCTCAATCTGGCGCAGCGGAGGCCTCATTCGGGCGGAGCATTGTTTGCAATTCAATCTCCGGTTGGATGGAAAATCGTGTTAGCATGCCAAAATTGACATGAAGGATTTGAACGATGCGTATTGCCGCCTACAACGTGGAAAACCTCTTTGACCGGGCCAAGGTCTTCAACGACGAGAACGGGGCCCATCAGGCCGTTCTGGATGCCCACGCCGAGATCAACAACCTGTTTGAGAAGCACGTCTATACCGACGCCGACAAGGCACGGATGCTGGTGTTGCTGACCGAACTGGGGATACTCAACGACAACGAGGGTCCCTTCGTGCTGTTGCGCAAGATCCGGGGCCAGTTGATCCGCCGCCCCCGCGATCGTGCGCTCCCCCGCGAGATCGTGGCAGACGGACGCGAGGACTGGATCGGCTGGGTCGAACTGAAGACCGAAACGGTGGACGAGATCGCGATGCTGCTGACGGCCAAGGCGATCTTCGAGGTGGGCGCGGATGTGCTGGCGATGATCGAGGCGGAAAGCAGGCCCGTTCTGAAGATGTTTCAGGAGATGATGGCGGAAAAGCTGAACCTGCCCGAGACCTATGCCAACGTGATGCTGATCGACGGCAACGACATGCGCGGGATCGATGTGGGACTGGCCACGCGGGCGGGTTTCGGGATTGGCCGAATGCGCAGCCACGCGGATGACCTGAAACCCGACGGCGCGCCGATCTTCAGCCGCGACTGCCCGGAGTTCGAGGTGACGACGCCTTCGGGCGAGACGGTGATGGTGCTGGCGAACCACTTCAAGAGCAAGTTCGGCGGCAATGACGCCTCCTCGCAGGCCAAGCGCCGGGCACAGGCGACGGCGGTGGCGGGGTATTATCAACGGCTGCGGGGCGAAGGTTTCGACAACATCGTCGTGCTGGGCGACCTGAACGACACGCCCGGCAGCGCAGAGTTGCAGCCTCTGCTGGCGGGCACCGACCTTCGCGATGTATCGGGCCATCCGACATTCAGTGATTTCGAGTTCGACGTGAACAACGGCAACCGGGGCATCGGCACCTACGGGCTGGGCAACGACGACGACAAGATCGACTATCTGCTGGTATCGCCCGCGCTTTGGGACAGGGTGACGGGAGGCGGCATTTTCCGCAAGGGCGCCTGGCCCGGTACACGCCCGCCGCGTTGGCAGGTCTACCCCGAACTCACGCGCCCACACCACGCCGCCTCGGACCACCACCTGATCTGGGCTGACATCGATATCTGACGGGCGCCAATTTCGTTGAACGAAATTGGTTCGGAATTCTTGAAGAATTCCGGTTCAGCGCTCCTTGACGTAGGGCTCGCCCCCCGCGCGCGGCGGGATCGCCTTGCCGACGAAACCGGCAAGGATGATCACTGTCATTACGTAGGGCAGCGCCCCCAGCAACTGGCCTTGCACCTTGATGCCGATGAGGTTCTCGATCACGTCGGGTCGCGTCTCCAACGCGCCGAAAAGACCGAAGAGCAGCGTCGCCCAAAGTGCGTACCAGGGTCGCCACTTGGCGAAGATCAGCGCCGCCAGCGCGATGAACCCGCGCCCGGCGGACATGTCCTTGACGAAGCCCGCCTGCAACGCGGTCGACAGATAGGCCCCCGCGATCCCGCAGAGCACCCCGCAGATCGCGACTGCTGCAAAGCGCAGCCCCACCACCGACACGCCCGCCGTATCCACTGCCGCCGGGTTTTCGCCGACCGCGCGCAGGCGCAGGCCAAAGCGGGTGCGGTAGAGGATCCACCAGGTCAGCGGCACGGCGGCGAAGGCCATGTAGACCAGCACGGAGTGCCCCGAGATGAGTTCGTAATAGAGCGGCCCGATCACCGGCACGTCCCGCATCGCCTCCGCCCCAGGAAGGGCGATCCCCTCGAACCGTGCGCCACCCATCAGCGAGGGCGTGCGCCCCCCCTGGCTGAACCAGTCCTGCGCAATCAGCACCGTCAGACCGGCAGCAAGGAAGTTGATCGCCACGCCGGAGATCAGCTGGTTGCCGCGAAACGTGATCGACGCCACCCCGTGCAGGCCACTGAGCACCACGGAAGCCCCGATCCCCGCCAGCAGCCCGACCCAGACCGACCCCGTGAGGGAGGCCACGGCAGCCGAGAAGAACGCCGCCGCCAGCATCTTGCCTTCGAGCCCGATGTCGAAAATCCCCGCGCGTTCGCTGAACAGCCCTGCAAGGCAGGCCAGCAGCAGCGGCGTGGCAAGGCGCACAGTGGAATCGAGAAGCTGGAGGAGGGTGGTATAGTCCATTATTCCGCAGGCTCCATGGGTTTCCGTTCCGGCTTGGGCGGGGTGCGGACGGCGAGGAAGATGCGCTCCAGCGGCATCCGCACCATGTTGTCCAATGCGCCGGTAAACAGGATCACCAGCGCCTGGATTACCACGATCAACTCCCGCGGAATGCTTGTCCAAAGCGCGAGTTCCGCTCCGCCCTGGTAGAGGAACCCGAAGAGAATCGCGGATATGAACACGCCGACCGGGTGCGACCGGCCCATCAGCGCAACCGCGATCCCGATGAAACCCGCGCCTTCGGTGGAGTTCAGAACCAGCCGTTCAGCCTCTCCCATGACGTTGTTGATCGCCATCATCCCCGCCAATGCGCCGGAAATCGTCATGGCGATCATGGTGATCTTCACGGGTGAGATGCCCGCATATTTCGCCGCCGATTCCGAATGGCCGTAGGCACGGATCTCGTATCCCAGCCGGGTGTGCCAGATCAGCAGCCAAAGTGCGACACAGGCGGCAATCGCCACAAGCAAGGACACGTTGGCAGGCGTGGATTTTGAGAATGCGATGCCGAAGGGGGCCAGCAGATCATGCAGTGTGGGCAGGTTGGTCGCTTCGGGGAACCTTCCCGTGGCAGGGTCCATCTGGCCGGTGGGGCGCAGCAGGTTGACCAGGACGTAGTTCAGCAGGGCGGCGGCGATGAAGTTGAACATGATCGTGGTGATCACGATGTGGCTGCCGCGCTTGGCCTGCAACCACGCGGGGATCGCGGCCCAGGCAGCCCCGAAGAGCCCCGCCATCACCGTCGCGCCGAGCAGCGCCAGCGTCCAGTGCGGCCAGGGAATATAGAGACAGGCCAGCGCAACGCCCAGCCCCCCCAGCATCGCCTGACCCTCGCCCCCGATGTTGAAGAGCCGCGCGTGAAAGGCGATGGCCACGGCCAGCCCCGTGAACATGAAGTTGGTCGCGTAATAAAGCGTGTAGCCCCAGCCATAGGTCGACCCCAAGGCCCCCGTGACCATGAGTTTCACGGCGGCGATGGGGTCTTCGCCGATGGCAAGGATCACCAGCGCCGACAGGATCGCGGCAAGCAGGAGGGAGATCATGGGGACGAGGATCACCTCGGCCCATTTGGGCATCACGTCCATGTCAAACCTCCTTGCGGGCGTCGCCGCCGGCATGTGCGAGGTTTTGTTCGACCTCTTCGACGCTATGCGGGCGGTCGGTGTCTGTGATCCCGGCCATCAGCAGCCCGAGCTCCTTTTCGTCGGTCTCGCCTGGCAGGCGCTCGCCCATGATCCGCCCGTCGAACATCACGGCGACGCGGTCGGAAAGCGAAAGGATCTCCTCAAGCTCCACGCTGACCAGCAGGATCGCCTTGCCCTGATCGCGCAATGCCACGATCTGCTGATGTATGAACTCGATCGCACCGATGTCCACGCCCCGCGTCGGCTGGCCGACCAGCAGCAGGTCGGGATTACGCTCGATCTCGCGGGCCAGCACGATCTTCTGCTGGTTGCCGCCGGAGAAATTCTTGGCCGCCAGTTTCGGGTTCGGCGGGCGCACGTCGAAGCGTTCCATCTTGGCTGCCGTATCTTCCCGGATCGCAGCGTTGTTCATCAGCAGGCCGGATTGATATGCCGGATCGTGGTGGTAGCCGAAAGCGGTGTTCTCCCAGGCGTGATACTCCATGATCAGCCCCTCGCGCTGGCGGTCCTCGGGCACATGCGCAATGCCGCGCTTGCGCCGCGACTGACCGTCTGAGTGCTTGCCCGTGAGGTCCAGCGACTGCCCGTTGACCCGCACAACCCCGGTGCCGTCCTCATAGCCGCCCAGAACCTCCAGCAGCTCAGATTGTCCGTTGCCCGCCACCCCCGCGATGCCGAGGATTTCCCCGGCCCGCACCGTCAGGTCGATCCCGCGCAGGCGCTCAACGCCCTTGTCGTCCACGACGCGCAGGTTCTCGACCTCCAGCACCACCTCGCCCGGCACGGGGGGCTTCTTGTCCACCCGCAACAGCACCTTCCGGCCCACCATCAGCTCCGCCAGTTCGGAGGGCGAGGTTTCGGCCGTCTTGACGGTCGCGGTCATCTCGCCGCGCCGCATGACGCTGACGGTATCGGTGATCTCCATGATCTCGCGCAGCTTGTGGGTGATCAGGATGATCGTCTTGCCCTCGGAGCGCAGCCGCCCGAGGATGCGAAAAAGCTGGTCGGCCTCTGCCGGGGTCAGCACGCCCGTGGGTTCGTCGAGGATCAGAATATCGGCCTGTCGATACAGGGCCTTCAGGATCTCCACCCGCTGCTGCATGCCCACGCCAATGTCCTGGACCAACGCGTCGGGCTCCACGTTCAATCCGTAGTCCTTGGCCAACTCCAAAAGCGACTTGCGCGCCTTGGCGAGCGAGGGGCGCAACTGCCATCCGTCTTCCGCGCCGAGGATGATGTTTTCGAGCACCGTGAAATTCTCGACCAGCTTGAAATGCTGGAAGACCATCCCGATGCCCGCCGCGATAGCGGCCTGGCTGTCGGAGATGTTGGCCTTCTTGCCGCCGATGAAAATCTCGCCGGCGTCGGCCTTGTAGAAACCATAAAGGATCGACATCAGCGTGGACTTGCCCGCGCCATTCTCGCCGATGATGCCGTGGATCGTGCCGGGCATCACGCGGATCGAGATGTCCTTGTTGGCCTGCACGGGGCCGAAGGCCTTGGAAATGCCTTTCAGTTCAATAGCCGGGGCGGCAGTTGCCTGCCGCCCCGTATCATTGCTTTCGCTCACGATCAGAAGCTCAGAGCGGGGCAGCTATCGTCGGACATGTAGTCATGCACTTCCAGCGAGCCGTCCGCGATCTTGGCGGAAGCCTCATCCACGCTAGCCTGCATATCGGCCGTGACGAGGTCCTTGTTGTTGTCGTCCATCGCCACGCCCACGCCCTCGTTGGCGATCCCCATGACGTTGAAGCCCTTCTCCATGCCGGGGCCGTCCGTCATCGCCTGATAGACAGCGTTGTCCACCCGCTTCAACATCGAAGTCAGGACCTTGCCGGGGTGCAGGTAGTTCTGGTTGCTGTCCACGCCGATGGACAGGATGCCCTCGTCGGCGGCGGTCTGGAGCACGCCCACACCGGTGCCGCCGGCAGCGGCATAAACCACGTCAGCACCCTGGCTGATCTGCGCCTTGGTCAGCTCTGAACCTTTCACGGGATCGTTCCAGGCAGCCGGGGTGGTTCCGGTCATGTTGGCGATCACCTTGGCGTCGGGGTTCACGGCCATCACACCCTGGGCATAGCCGCAGGCGAACTTGCGGATCAGCGGGATGTCCATGCCGCCGATAAAGCCGACTGTGCCGGACTTGGAGGCTTGTGCCGCCATCATGCCGACGAGATAGGAGCCCTCATGCTCGTTGAACACGACCGACCGCACGTTGGGCTGGTCCACGACCATGTCGATGATGACGAAGTCGGTTTCGGGAAAATCGGGGGCCACTTCGTTCAGCACGTCACCAAATGCAAATCCGGTCATCACGACTGGGTTCGCACCGGATTCCGCAAAGCGGCGCAGGGCCTGCTCGCGCTGGGCTTCGGACTGCATCTCGATTTCGGCGAACTTGCCGCCGGTTTCCTCGGCCCAGCGTTGGGCACCGTTGAAGGCCGCCTCGTTGAACGACTTGTCGAACTTGCCGCCAAGGTCGAAGATCAGCGCTGGCTCGGCCAGTGCGGCACCGGCGCTCAGCGCGATGGTTGCGGCAGCGCCGAGTATTTTGGTCATAAGGGTCATGCAGTTTCTCCCGTGTTTATGAATTGGGGCGGGGCCAGCAGCGGCCCCTTGCCCGCGATCAAGTGATCTGGTGCAATTTAGGGGGCAGCGGGGGGGCAGGGTCAACTGCTTTCTGGGGAAACGGCTGCGGAATCTGGCGCCTGACCAAGGGTAAGCGTGCAACGCATGATCAAGGCATCCACCGCCGCCGTGCCGCTGCGCGCATAATAGCCGCGCCGCACCGCGACGGTCTCGAATCCCGAGCCTTCATAGAGGGCTATCGCGGGGCGGTTGTCTGCCGCTACGTCAAGAAATGCGGTCTCGGCACGCGCGCGGGCAAAGGCGAGCCATGCGGACATCAGTTCGGACCCGATGCCCCGGCGCTGATGTGTGGGATCGACAGCAATCGTCAGAAGTTCGCTTTCCCCGGCAAGCGTGCGGGTCAGGGCAAAGCCGTGCGGTTGCACGAAGATATCCACGTATGGACCCTTTATGAGGTCCGCGAATTCATCCGCGCTCCAGGGGCGGTCCCGGTCAAAGGCCGCGCGGTGCAGCGCTGCCAAGGTAGCGGGAGTCACGGCAGGATAGCCGGAGCCGCGTCGCGGGCCGGGGCAGCATCGGCGGGGCGCAGGTAGAGCGGGGCGGGGCGAGGCGGGTTCTGCGTATAGCGCGTGGCGGCCAGATGGGCCATTGCCTCGGCCACAGGATGCGCAGGGGGTTGCCCACCTGCGCCAATCAGGGGGCCGTCGTGCAGGGGCAGGTCGCCCGCGTCACAGATCAGGGGGTCGCGCGGATGATCCCCGTCGAATACCTGCAGAAAGACCTGCCCCCGGCGGGCATCGACCGCACAGGCACAGGGGCCCGGCGTGCCATAGCGCAGGGCATCGAAGGCGGAAATCCCGACCGCCGGAACGCCAAGCCCCAGCGCCAGCCCTCGCGCGGCGGCGACGGAAATGCGGATGCCGGTGAAATTGCCCGGACCGATGCCGACCCCGATGGCCTGCAGGTCCTGCCAGCGGTGACCCCGCGCAGCGAGGATCTCCTCGCAGAGGATGAGGAGGCGCTCGGCCTGACCCTTGGCCATTGGTTCCTCGGCATGTGCCAACACCTCATCGCCCGACAGCAAAGCGGCCGCGCAATGCGCGGCCGATGTGTCGAATGCCAGAACCAGCGGTCGGTCAGGCAACCGGGCGTACCTCGGTCACCTCGGGGATGTAGTGGCGCAGCAGGTTCTCGATGCCCATCTTCAGCGTCAGCGTGGAAGAGGGGCAACCCGCGCAGGCCCCCTGCATGTGCAGGTAGACCACGCCGCGATCGAACCCGTGGAACGTGATGTCGCCACCGTCCTGCGCCACGGCAGGGCGCACGCGGCTGTCCAGCAGTTCCTTGATCTGGCCCACGATCTCGCTGTCCTCGCCCTCATGCGCTGCATGACCCGAGGACGGCTTGTGATCGGAGCCCATGACCGGCTGGCCGGACTGGTAATGCTCCATGATCGCGCCCAGCAGTGCGGGCTTGATATGGTCCCACTCGATGGTGTCGGCCTTCGTCACGGTCACGAAATCGATGCCGAAGAACACGCCGGTCACACCCTCGACCGCGAACAGGCGCGTGGCCATGGGTGAACCCGCCGCCGTGTCCGCCGTCGGGAAATCGGCTGTTCCGACCTCCAGCACCGTCTGACCGGGCAGGAATTTCAGCGTCGCCGGATTGGGCGTGGATTCGGTCTGGATGAACATGTCGTTTCCTCGGTTTGGGCTTACCTTCGATATGCGGGCTGGGGGGCCGCGAGTCAAGGTTTGGAACGATTCTAAAATGGCGTAGGGTGTGTCGTTGGCACCGGAATGCCGGTGTCGATTCACCCTTTGAAATACCGTTTGAAGCGGTTCGGGATATAGCGTGATCACCGGTGCTGCCTTTCGCCTTCGGCTCAAACGCGAAGAGGGGTGCCTTGTGTTTCAAGCCTTTCCGGAAAAGCGATAGGGAGCGCGGGAAACAAGCGCCCTGTCTCATCGGCGCATGCAGGATCGGGCCGGAAACCCGCCAGGGCAGCACTATACCTTCCCATTGGCGATCTCGATTGACCTTGTTCCGGATATCGGCAGGCTCGGCCGCGGCCTGACGAAAGACGGGCCATTCCTCAGGTGATCGCCTCGATCCTTTCCTTGCTCATGTCGCCCGGCACGATGGTGATCGGGATCGGCAAGGATCCCGCGCTGCGTGACATCTGGGTTACCAGCGGGCCGGGGCCCTTTTTCTTGTCCGCGCTGGCCCCCAGCACCAGCACGCCGATATCGGGATCCTCCGCCACATGGGCGATGATCTCATCGACCGGCACCCCTTCGCGGATCACCAGTTCCGGGTTGACCCCCTGCTTGTCGCGCATCCACTTGGCGAAGACCTCGAAATGTACCTCGATACGCTCGCGGGCCTCGTCGCGCATGATGTCCGCCACGCCGATCCAGTGGTTGAACTCGTCCGGCGGAATGACCGACAGCACGATGACGCCGCCGCCCGTATGCGCGGCACGCAGCGCAGCAAAGCGCATCGCATTCAGGCATTCCCTGCTGTCATCCAGCACCACCAGAAACTTGCGCATCGCCTTCTCCCTGCTGTGCCCGAAACGGGCGTGGCGATCATGACGCGGCGGGGGTCGCCTTGCAATTGGGATTTGACGCCGCAACTGCGGGGTGTGCGGAATTCCTGAAAAATCTTGGGTCGATTTCGGTTAACGAAATCGCCGCATCAGGCCCGCTCCGACGCCGCCCAGTCCCAGTACATCTCCCGCACCCGGCGCGTCACCGGGTTGCCGTTGGTACCGATCTCGAAGGTCGTGTCATCGAATGCCTTGACCGGGGTGACCTTCATCATGTTTCCCGACAGGAACACCTCGTCGGCGGCATGGAAATCCTCGAAACTCAGCACGCATTCGTGCACCTTCATCCCGTCAGCCGCCATGTGCTTCATGTGCCGCGCCCGTGTGATCCCTGCAAGAAAGGTGCCGTTCGGGATCGGCGTGAAAACCTCTCCGTCCCGCACCATGAACACATTCGCCGAGGCGCTTTCGGCGACGTTGCCCATGGCATCGGCCACCAGCGCGTTGCCGAAACCCTTCGCGCGCGCCTCGACCATCATGCGGGCGTTGTTGGGATACAAGCACCCGGCCTTGGCGTTCACCACGTTGTCCTCCAGCACCGGGCGGCGAAAGCGCGTGCGGGTCAGGGTCGTCGCGGCCTCCGGCGGGGCCATGGGGATCGCCTCGAGACTGACGCAAAAGCCCGTCGCCCCTTCCAGCGGCACGATGGCCAGATCGTTGCCCTCGAGCGCCCAATACATCGGGCGGATGTAGACCGCCGTATCTCTTGGATAGCTTTTCAGTCCCTCGCGGATGATCTCGACCATCTCGGCGGTCTCCACCGTGGGCGTGATCATCAGCGCGCGGGCGGAGCGGTTGATGCGGGCGCAATGCGCCTCAAGGTCCGGGGCGAGCCCGTCGAACAGCCGCGCCCCGTCAAAGACATTGGTGCCCAGCCAGGCGCCGTGATCGGCGGCCTTCATCACCATCAGGTCGCCGTCGTGCCAGGTGCCCTCGAAATAGGTCTTGATCTGCGTGCCGGTGGCCATGGAAGTTCCTTCAGGGGGCGCTGTGGTAGATGCCTTCGGGCAGGTTCAGCGCCGCCGTCAAATCGCGCAGCTGCTCGGGCGACAGGGTGATCTTGCTGATCCGGTCGGTCCGCGGGTCCCACTGTTCGAAGGTGATCTCCTCGGCGAAGGCCTGCACGGTCACATCCTCCCGCAGGGGGCGGTTGCCTTCGTCGATCAGCGTGATCACGGTCGCGTCGAATTCGTGCTCGATGGTAAACATGCACCGCACCCTATTGGTTCGGCAGTTCAATGCAAGCATGGCTTTCAAAGTGATGTGATCGGGGTGGCACCACGCCCCCATCGTGATAGAACAAGAGCCTAAGCCATCTGCCGGAGATGTGACCCCCATGATCATGAGAACCCTTGGCGCCCTCGCCGCGATTGCCTTGCTGAGCGCCTGCGACGTCACGCCGGTCGAGACCCTTGACGTGCCGGGGGCAGACAATTCCGCCATGGTAGCGGCCAACGATGCTGCGCGCAGTTTCGTGCAAGTGGTGCAGACGTTGGAGCCGGTGGCCGAGCGCGAATGCCGTACCCGCACGTCAGGGGTCAATTGCGACTTCAACATCGTGGTGGACGACCGCCCCGGCCAGCCCGCCAACGCCTTCCAGACCGTCGACCGACAGGGCCGCCCGGTGGTGGCCTTCACCCTGGCGCTGATTGCGGATGCCCGCAACGAGGACGAACTGGCCTTCGTCATGGGCCACGAGGCCGCGCACCACATCGCGGGCCACATCAACCGCCAACAGCAGAACGCCGTGGCAGGGGCGGTGATCTTTGCCGGTCTGGCCACGCTCAGCGGCGGGAATGCATCCGCGGTGGAATCAGCGCAGCGTCTGGGGGCGCAGGTGGGCGCACGCACCTATTCCAAGGATTTCGAGCTTGAGGCGGATGCTTTGGGAACGATCATCACCGCGCGCGCCGGGTACAACCCTCTGCGCGGTGCGGCGTTCTTCTCCCGCATCCCCGATCCCGGTGACAAGTTTCTTGGCACTCACCCTCCCAATGCTTCACGGCTCGAAGTGGTGCGCAGGACCGTCGCGGGGCTCTGACACCCTTCGCAAATCTGTTTCTGGAACGGGTCATCTGTGGTAATGGAATGCTGGCGCTGCCGCATGCCGCGTCGGTTCCTTTTCCCTTGGAGTTTCCCGATGACCAGACACGCGCACCTGTCCCGCCGTCTTTGCCTTGCCGGAGCCTTTGCCCTTCTCGCGGCGCTCCCGGCCTTGGCGCAAAGTGTAGATATCAACGGCCCCTACCGTGCCGAGGGGCGCAACCCCGACGGGTCGGCCTATGGTGGTCAGGCGGTTGTGGCAGAGGTCAACGGCGCGGTGCAGATCAACTGGACCGTCGGGGACCGGACCTATTCGGGCAATGGTGTGCGCGAGGGTCAGGTTGTGATGGTGAACTGGGGGCAGGCCGACCCGGTGGTATATGTGGTCATGCCCAACGGCGACATGCATGGCACCTGGGCCGGGGGCAGCGCGCTTGAGAAACTGGTGCGCCAGTAAGGCTACGGATCAGAGGCTCAACGCGATCGCTGCGAAGAAGCAGATCGAGGCGATCAGCACGAAGCTGTGCCAGATCGCATTCTGGAACCGAAGCTCTTTCTGGGCGAACACGATGGTGCCCGCGGTATAGGTGAGCCCGCCCACCACGATCAGCACGAGCGCCGCGGTCGGCAGATGTGCCCACAATGGCCAGATCAGCAGGACCGACAGCCAGCCCATCGCGAGATAAAGTGCCAGCGATCCGCGTCCGTCGGTACGCCAGAACCAGAGCTTGGCCATCGCGCCAAGACCCGCCAGCGCCCAGACCACCCCAAGTACACCATAAGCGAAGCCCGATCCGATCACGCCGACCAGCGGTGTATAGGTGCCTGCAATCTTGAAATAGATCGCCGCATGGTCGATCCGGTTCAACATGGGCCGCAGCCGGTCAAAAGGGGAGAGATGGTAGATCGCGGACGCCGCAAAGGCGAAGATCATGCACCCCCCATAGAGTGCCGCGTGGATGATCCCGCTTTCAGACTGCGCCGCCTGAAACATCAGCAGCACGGTCGCCGGAATGGCAAAGGCCAGCCCTGCCACGTGCACGGCACCGTCGGCGATGGTCTCAGAGCGGGAGTAGGGATAGGCCATGCCAGGATGCTAGCAGCGAAGTGTTACTTTTCCACACCTGACCTTGCGGCAGATCACCGCAATATCGACTTATTTCGCTGACGACGGCAGTGGAGCCGATAAAGCGTCGGGGCAAGAACGTTGTCGTAGATGCGCGACCCCGCCCAATGCACCAGCGGCAGGCTGAAGAGACGGGCAAGCCATCGCATCTGGCGGATTTCGCGCCAGAGCACGATGAAAGCATCCAGTCCGACATAGGTGCGGCCCGCCTTGCGCACGTGCAGCCGACGCACAGCTTGATCGGCCGAAATGCCCCAATCGGCCCGCCTCTCCGCGTCAGTGAGGTCATCATAGGTGATCGGCAACGCATCTTTACGGCTGAGCCGCGCGTAATGTGCCACCTCTCGACTGCAGACGGGACATTCTGCGTTGTAAAGAACTTCGGTCCGATCGTTCATTCCGCGTCACATAGGGCGCACACGCCGCCAGTCACCTGTCAGCGCGGCTTGTTGCCGTCGATCCATCGCGACATCAGCGTGCGGTCGCGGAAACATTCCTGCGGAATTTCCCGGCGTTTCAGCCGCGCGATGCGCTCTGCGAATTGCACCTGGCGGGATGAGGGGTAATTGGCGAACTGACCCTGCGCAGCGGGCACCTTGTGCGCATCAATCCACTTTGAAAGGGCGATGCGGTCCCTTTCAATCCCCTTCGGCAGGGGCGTGCCGGATTTGGAGGCGAGAATGCGCGCATAGCTGACCTGCTTCTCCGTCGCGGGAAGCGGTTGGTTCAATGGCAGATCGTCCTGTACCGGCATGGCCCCTTGAGCGGGGGAATAGATGCCGGGGAATTGCGGTTGGAAGGACATGGGCAGCCTCCTTTGTTCTGGCCGTAGCCAATATGTAGAACATAGGGGGAACATTTGCAAGAGGATTAGCGGAACCCGTCGTGTTCATGGGGTACATGTAGTGCTGAAATATCGTGGGTCCACTACATCGGCCAAAAGTGGCCGATATATACGACAGTGTATGGTAAAGTCAGGGCGGGCGGCCCACTGTCAGGAAACAGGATCAATCGAAACAGATCGGCCGGGATGAGGCGTCTAACCTCTGTGGAGCGACCCCCACAGATCATATTCCCCCGCTTCCTCCACCTTGACCGTCACGATGTCCCCCACCGTCAGCCCCTCGAAGCCTTCGTCGATGAAAAGATTCCCGTCGATCTCGGGCGCGTCCGCCTTGGTGCGACAGGTGGCGGCCTCGGCGTCCACCTCGTCCACGATGACTTCCATCAACCGCCCGACCTTGGCGGCC
>JBBSJO010000069.1:0-18655 GCA_038257185.1 Rhodobacterales bacterium
ACCGCAGCCGCAGTGGGGGCCAGCCCCCTTGCCCCCCGGGCTTTAATGACCATTTGGAACGAAGACACGGGGCTCAAGTCGTGACCGGCGTGCGGCCCATTGCCTGCAGGGCAGTGGCGGCGATGTCCGTCGCTGTGAGGCCGGCATCGGCATACATCGCATCGGGTGCGGCCTGATTGATGAACCGGTCGGGCAGGGTCATGGTACGCACCGCCAGATTGCCGTCCAGCAGGCCGTCGTGGGCCAGATCATGCAGCACCATCGCGCCGAAGCCGCCCTGAGCACCCTGTTCGACGGTGATCAGCGCACGGTGCTGTTTCACCAGCTTGCGGATCAGCGCACGGTCCAGCGGTTTGGCGAAACGGGCATCGGCCACTGTGGCGCTGACGCCCTGCGCCTGCATCAGGTCGGCAGCTTTCAAGCATTCGCCCAGATGCGCACCAAATGACAGGATCGCCACATCCGAGCCCTTGCGGACCACGCGGCCCATGCCGATTTCCAGCACGGTTCCCAGTTCGGGAATTTCAACGCCTTCTCCTGCGCCGCGCGGATAGCGGAATGCAATCGGTCCGCTGTCATGGGCGGCGGCAGTGGCAATCATATGCACCAGTTCGGCCTCGTCCGCGGCGGCCATAACCGTCATGTTCGGCAGCGCGCAGAGGTATCCGACATCGAACGCGCCCGCATGGGTGGCGCCGTCGGCACCCACCAGCCCGGCGCGGTCGATGGCAAAGCGGACGGGCAGGTTCTGCAACGCAACGTCATGCACGATCTGGTCATAGCCCCGTTGCAGGAATGTCGAATAGATCGCGCAGAACGGCTTCAACCCGCCCGCCGCAAGGCCGGCGGCAAAGGTCACACCATGCTGTTCGGCAATCCCCACATCGAACATGCGGGCGGGAAACCGTTTGCCGAAGATATCCATGCCGGTGCCCGAGGGCATCGCGGCGGTGATCCCGACGATGCGCGCATCGGTTTCCGCGAGCCGGGTCAGTGCCTCGCCGAACACTTTGGTGTAACTGGGCGCGTTCGCCCCCTTCTTGGCCTGCGCACCGCTGGCGACGTCGAAGCTTCCGACGCCGTGATACTTGTCCGCCGCGTTTTCGGCGGGGGCATACCCCTTGCCCTTGACGGTGCAGCAATGGATCAGAACCGGCCCCGTCGCACGGGTGCGAGCGGAGCGCAGCACGCCGAGCAGTTGTGTCATGTCATGGCCGTTGATCGGGCCGATGTACTGAAACCCCAACTCCTCGAACAGGGTGCCGCTGGCCCCTACCACACCGGTCACCATCTGACGCGCGCGTCGCGCGTGGTCGCGCAGCGGGCCGGGCAGCGCCGCCTCGAAGCCTTCTGCGATGTTCTGCAGATTGCCAAGTGGCGAGGCATAAAGGCTGGAGAGGTACTTCGACATCGCTCCCACGGGCGGCGCAATGCTCATCTCGTTGTCGTTGAGGATCACGAACATCCGCCGCCCTTCGGCGCCGGCGTTGTTCATCGCCTCGTAAGCCATGCCGGCACTGATCGAACCGTCGCCAATCACAGCGATGGCGTCGCCTGTCGGCTGGCCCATGTCCCGCGCCACGGTAAAGCCGAGCGCGGCGGAGATTGAGGTGGAGGAATGTGCCGCTCCGAAAGGATCGAACTCGGATTCGCTGCGCTTGGTAAAACCGGACAGGCCGCCTTCCTGTCGCAGGGTGCTCATGCGGTCGCGCCGCCCGGTCAGTACCTTGTGCGGATAACATTGGTGACCGACATCCCAGATCAGCTTGTCGCGGGGGGTGTCGAACACGCTGTGCAGAGCAACTGTCAGTTCGACAACTCCCAGGGAGGATCCAAGATGGCCGCCCGTCCGGGCGACATCCGCGATCACTTCGGCGCGCAGTTCGTCAGCCAAGCGCAACAGTTCCGCATCGCTGAGGCTCTTCAGATCGGATGGACCTGCAATGCGGTCCAGTAACGGGGTTGCGGGACGGGTCATGCGAACGGTCCTTTCTCGACGCTTTGCTCTCGACGTTTCGGCTGGCCTGCCGGCCGGGAAACAGATGGGCAGACCCCGAGGGGCTGCCGGCATCTGCCTCCCGTAGCCAACAGGAAGTGTCAGGGCGTCGAGACCCCGACGTTTCCGGACACCCAAGGGACCAGGTGCCCGAACTCTTTTGCGGCAGGCCCGGCTAAGGCCCGCCGGCAGTATGCTCAGGCCCGATCGTCGTCCTGGAGCGTCAGGTCAAACGAGAACGGTGTCGGGTCTTCGACCTCGCGGGATTCCTCGGGCAGCTTCGTGCCGATCCAGAAAATTGCATAGACCGAGAACCAGACCGCCAGGCAGAACACAAAGGCGTATCCTGCCCCTTTCAGCATCAGGGCCAGCACGTCCGCGCGCAGCCTGAAAGTGTTGCCGGAGCTGGTCCTGAGATAGTCGTGATTGTCGCTCATGTTCTCATTCCTTTTCCTCGATGGAGTGGCAGGTTCAGTCGAGCGGGGCATAGCCGTGCTCCTGAGCCCAGACGAACCAGTTGTCCACGACGGTCCCGGTCAGCAGGATACCGATGCCGCCCACCAGTGTCGTCAGTACCGCGAACCACCATGCCCAGCGGTGAATGCCTTCCATCGTCGCGTTGAAACCCATGGTCCAGCGCCAGAAGAGGGCTGCGCGTTCCGAGGCAGTGCCACGGTCGACGATCTGCTCGATCTCGCGTTCGCCGCCGTATCGGCTGACCGCCAGAATGGTCGCGCCATGCATCGCGAACAGCAGTGCCGATCCGTAGAGGAAGGCGATCGATAGTGCGTGAAACGGATTGTAGAAGAGGTTCCCGTAGGTCAGCGAGAAAAGGTTCGTCCAGTCCAGGTGCGAGAATATGCCATAGGGAACGGCCTCTGACCACGACCCCATCAGTATCGGCCGGATCAGGCCCAGGACCAGGAACAACCAGATCGCGCTGGCGAATGCCCAGCTGACGTGTTTGCCCAAGCCCAGCTCCTCGGCCCGCAGGTATGTTCTGATCCACCAGGACATTACCGAAATCAGCAGGAAGAACGACGCGATAATCCACCAGCCGCCTTCGTTCAGCGGGGCGAACCCCAGCCCGTATTCGGGCCCCGGCGGTTCAAGGGACAGCCAGAACAATTCGCGAATGAAGAGCGCCGGGGAATAGTCGACCTGGGCCAGGTAGTTCAGCCCGATGATGAAAAACCAGATCGAGCCGGTGGCCAGCGAGACGACACCGAAGGTGCCCAGGTGAACGGGCCCCAGCTGGGCGTTGCCGAAGCTGCCCAAGAGCTTCGAGAACCGTGTCGCTTTGGTGCGATCCCGCGCGAGGGAGCCGGTCGGGTTCATGCCCATTTCGGGCGGTCCCTGAACCTGAACCTGCGTGAAGATATTCTGATACTCAGCCATTTTTATCTACCTTTCCTACAGATCAGCCCACCAGGGCAGTTCAAGCCACCAGTCCCACCAGCTTGACCAGGTGTCGAACCAGATGGTGCCGGAGATCACGATACAGATCGCGCTCCAGATCACGGCATTCAGCGCCAGGAAGAGGCCCAGCCTGTGAATGCCGAGCGGCCCGATCGAATAGCCGATGAGGTCCCGGAAATAAGTGTCCTCGTGATCGGGGGTGGCGATTGTCTTGCCTTTGCCGGGATTGACGGCGGAGAGTACCAGCGACCCGTGCAGCGACAGCGCGAAACAGGTAGTGAAGAAGAACGTGATCGCGACCATATGCGCCGGGTTGTAATGGAAGTTGCCATAGGCGTAGCCGACGTTGTTCACCCAATCGAGGTGGCTGAAAATGCCGTAGGGAAAGCCGTGGCCCCAGGCACCGAGCAGCACCGGGCGGATGATCACCAGCGTCACGTAGGCCAGGATCGCGATGCCGAATGCAAAGGGCACGTGATAGCCGATGCCCAGCTTTCGGGCGATTTCGACCTCGCGCATCATCCAGCTGAGAAATGCGAACGTCGCGCAGAATGTGATGATCTGCCAAAGCCCGCCTTCGGCCAGCGGGGCGAACCCCAGCCCGACTTCGAGCGCGGGAGGGTTTATTGAAATCAGCCAGGGATTCCAGGTGTCCCCCAGGGTCGCGCCGTAGAAGATCAGTATCGTGCCGAGCGCCGCGAAGAATATCGTCGTGACGCCAAAGAAGCCGACATAGAAGGGACCGACCCAGAAATCGAACAGATCGCCTCCAACCAGGGTCCCGCCGCGGACCCGGTATTTCCTTTCGAAGCTGAGCAGTGCCATCTTCTCTCTCCCGTTCACACCGGCGCCTCAAGGGCGACCGCGTGTTCAATTTGCTGCTGTTGTTTGCTGCGGGCGACAAAAGGGACGTCGCCCGCAGCGTTGTCGGGATAGCTGTGCTATTCGCTGGCGACAGCCGCGTCTCCGAAGGCGCGGTTCAGCCAGTTGGTCTCCGGATTGCTGAGCAGGACAAGGTGAATCATCACCGCCAGCAAAAAGAGGAACACACCCTGTGCCACGAAAACGCGACGGGGGTCGAATATCAGCCAGATCTTGTAGAACTGTGCCATGAGATGTCCTCCTTAGCCCCAGGCGAACCAGGGCAGTTTAATGTACGTCAGCACATGAGCGATGACGGCAATGACCGTGAAGATCACGAACCCGCTCATGTATACCGAGTGCAACTCCTGCGCTTGCTCGTCCGTAAGACCTGTGAAACTCAGGTCAGTTTTATCAGCCATGGTTTTCTCCTGAAAAAATGTACTGACGCCGCGCACCCCCCGCGGCTGGGTTACGACAGGGGCTCATCCCCTGCCCTAATCCACCACTCCGGGGGGGAGCGGCAGACCTCTGAACCCCGGCTGTTGGCCGGGGTATTGGTTACGCCCAGAAAATCTGGGGCGTTATCGTCTGTGCCTCGCTCCAGGCGCGACGCACCGGGCCCTTCCGCGGCAGCCTGCCATCCTTCAGCGCCGAGAAGATCCAGTGGATTGCACAGATCGGCAGCGCGGCCAGGAAAATAAGCGAGAAATAAAACATGTACTCTCCGTTCGACGAAGGGTGGCGCTTGGCGTCCGAAGCGATGGACGGCGCATGGGTGCTTGTTGAATCTGTCATCTGGCTCCTCCCGAAGCTGGTTGAAGACCTTCCACGATTTCCAGGAAAACGCGCTCTGCCCCGTTCTCGAGCGCGCGTTTCTCGGCGGCGTCTCGCAGGGTTTTGGCGGCGGAAATGCGTGTCAGGATCGGATGGCTCGCGACAATCTCGTCCAGCCGCGCCTGGGCATCGCTGTCCCAGGGGAAGTCGCGGCGAAGCGGTGTCGGCGTGGCGGGCGTGGCGTCCATATCCGTGGCCAGCGGCAGGATATGAAACAAGGCGTCGAACAGGCTGTTGCAGACTTCCTGAAGCAGATAGGTGGCCCCGGCATACCCCATGAAAGGCGTGCCCGTGGCCCGGCGGATCGCGGCCCCCGGAAACGAAGCGGGGATGAATGAAGGTGCCGGACCCATGCCCGCCTTCATCTCGGCCAGGTACATCTTTTCGTTAATCGACCCCATGACGATCAGCGGACGCTTTTCATGCAACATCGCGCGCACGTCGTTGTTGTCGGTCTTCTTTCCGCGCAGCCGCGGGACGGCGAAGGCGCAGGGCAGCCCCAAGTCGTCCTCGAGGTATTTGCGTATGCCGCGGGTGTAAGTCTCATTCGCGACGATGGCGAAGGACGCGGTGGCAAAGAAATCCTGCGTGACCGACCGCCACAAATCCCAGACGGGCTTGATGGTCGAATGCTTTTCGCGCTCGATGAAGGGTTCGGGATCGAGTCCCAGCATCGCACCCAGCTTGCGCAGGAATTTCGTGGTGCTGTCGATGCCGATTGGTGCCTGGAGATAGGGCTTGCCCAGCACCTCGCACAGTCCGCGTCCGAATTCGCGGTACATGCAGATGTTCGCGTCCGCATTCACCAGCCCGCGCATTTCGGCGACGTGGGCGCCCAGTGGCATGACCATGTTGATGTCTGCCCCGATGCCGGTCACAAGACGGCGAATCTCGGCCAGGTCGGAAGGCATGTTGAACGTGCCATACATCGGCCCGAGGATGTTTACGCGGGGAGCGGCCCCTTCTTCGCGCTTCTTCTCGGGAGGCATGCGGCCCTTGGTCATGCCGAACTCGGTAAAGATCCAGGTCATCGCGCGGTCAGCGCTTTCCCATTGGTCTTCATCAATCGTGCGCGGCAGAAACCTTTGAATGTTGGTGCCTTGCGGGGTCACACCACCGCCAATCATTTCGGCGATCGAACCGGTGACGACCACGGCCGGCAAGGCCGGGTCAAGCACACCCCAGGCGCGCTTCATGGATTCTTCGGTGCCTGACCCCATTTCCTCTTCCGCGAGGCCGGTAACAACGATCGGCAATTCATGGGGTGGCAGCGCGTCGGTGTAATGCAATACCGAGGTGACCGGCAGGTTTTCACAACCTACAGGACCGTCGATCACGCACTGCAGCCCCTTGACGGCGCAGAATGCATAGACCGCGCCCCAGTATCCGCCTGCTCTATCGTGATCCTGGACAAGCACTATATCATCTCCGCCGCTTTGGAGGCTTTCGCAGCACGTTCCAGTTTCTTCATGTTCTGCGCACGGAAGGACGGGTGCAGGTTCGGCGACCCTTCCCAGACGCCGGCAGTATCGCCCTGCCCGACGCCTTCGAAAAAGGCGCGCATGTCGTTCATCCGCGCCTTGTTGGCAATCGCGGCATTGACGACCTGCGCCAGCGATCCGGCACCGGCTGGCCCCATCAGGGGACGCGCGGAAATCAGGTTGGTGAAGTAAAGCGACGGTATTCCCAGCTCCTTGCCCTTCTGCACGACCGGCGTGGTGCCGATGGCGAGATCAGGCCGGATCGCTTCCATCGCTGCACAGTCATCTTCCAGCGAGGCGCGGTACTTGACCTTGACGCCCTTGTCCTCAAGCCAGGCCGCATCGTCGGCGGACCACGGCGTTTTCGGGCAGGCGGTGCCGACATAGGGCACATCCGCACCGCTTTCGATCAGCAGCCGCGCGACCAGCAATTCGCTGCCTTCATACCCCGACAGGGTGATCGTGCCCCGGATCGGGGTCGCCGCAAGGGCCTGCCTGATCGCCGGCAAAAACTGGTTCTGCGCGGCGGCTACGGTATCTGCGGGCAGATTGAAAACCTCACCGATCCGGGCAAGCCAGGAAGCGGTACCGTCATGGCCCACGGGAGCCGATCCGACAACCGGCCTGCCCGCGGCTTCGAATTCGCGAACCGATGCGGTGTAGAACGGATGGATGGCGGCAACCGCTCCGCAATCCAGCGCCGCATAGAGCTCGCGCCATTCCCGGCAGGGCACCACAGGGCCGGCGGCCAGGCCCAACGGCGCCAGCATTTGCCCGATCACCATCGGATCGACCGGAAACATTTCACCCAGAAGACTGACGGTGGGCCGGTCGGATTTCCCCGCTGCCGGCATGGCAACCGGGCCGGCTTTGATCTCGCGCCGTGCATAGTTCAGCATGGCACCGGCAAGCACATCCTTTGCTTCGGCATGTGTCGGGATACCGAAACCGGGCACATCGATGCCAACGATCCGCACGCCGTTTATCTCGGACGGCAACAGCCGGAGGGGGACGCCCGACGCGGTCGGCACACAGAGGTTGGTAACCACGACAGCATCCAGCTTCGCCGGGTCGGCGATGTCATGCACGGCCTCCCGTATATCCTCGAAGAGCTTGCCCGTGACCAGAGTTTCGGAATTGAACGGCACGTAACCCACGGACCGCCGTGCGCCGTAGAAATGCGAGACAAAGGTCAGCCCATAGACACAGCAGGCCGATCCGCTGAGGATCGTGGCGGTGCGCTTCATACGCAGACCCACACGCAGCGACCCGAAGGCAGGGCACATGCTTTGCGGCTTGTCGTGGGGGCCTTGAGGATAGTCCCGTGCGTACCGGTCCAGAATCTCGGACTTGCCTGCCTTGCGCGCGGCAGCCTTGAGCGTTTCGCCCGAGGAACAGCCGCCCGCCACAGCGATATTGGTGTCGGCCTCGGTCACCTGGACCGTGCCCGCGGCATTGAACGCCACCTCATATCCCTGCTTTTCAGGCATCATCATACACCACTTCCAGGGTTTCCCGGACCACCGCGTTCTTGCCGCGCATGTCCTGATCGGTGGCGGGCACCAGTGTGTAGTCGGCGCCCGTGTCCTTTGCATCGAACAGCGCGAGCAGCCCGTCCTGATCCAGTGCCGTGGGGTGCACCGGCGGTGCGCCCGCAACCGCGTCACCGAGACTGGCAAAGAGGTCTCCCCACTGCGATGCACTGGTGCCGACAATCTGGTAGTTGGCAGACTTCTTGCGCAGGTCGTCGTCCTGCGGGATGGAGGCCAGAACGGGGATTTCGACCGCCTTGGCAAAGGCCGCCGCCTCTCCCGACCCGTCATCCTTGTTGATGACCAGCCCGGCCACGCCGACATTGCCGCCCAGCTTGCGGAAGTATTCCACCGCCGAGCAGACGTTGTTGGCGACATAAAGCGATTGCAGATCATTGGAGGCGACCAAGATCACCTTCTGCGCCATGTCACGCGCGATCGGCAGACCAAAGCCGCCGCAGACCACATCGCCCAGGAAATCGAGCAGCACATAGTCGAAGTCCCAGTCATGGAACCCCAGCTTCTCCAGCAACTCGAAACCGTGGATGATCCCGCGCCCGCCGCAGCCGCGCCCCACCTCGGGGCCGCCCAACTCCATTGCGAACACGCCGCCCCGCTTGAAGCAGACATCGCCGATCTTGACCTCTTCGCCCGCCAGCTTCTTCTTGCCGGAGGTTTCGATGATTGTCGGGCAGGCCTTGCCGCCGAAAAGCAGCGACGTGGTGTCCGATTTCGGATCGCAGCCGATCAGCAGCACGCGCTTGCCCTGCTCGGCCATCATGTGGCTGAGGTTGGCGAGCGTGAACGATTTGCCGATCCCGCCCTTGCCGTAGATCGCGATGATTTGCGTCTTGCTGGTGGGTTCGCCCTGCGGCACCGCCAGCGTGGGCTCCATCGCCGCTTCGTCGCGCAGGCGCTTGTCGAAATCCTTGAGGTTCGGCACTTCGTCTTTCACGACGCGTCCTTCCAGTTCAGTATCATTTTCAGGCAGGCAGGATCGCCGAATGCCTTCTCGTAGGCCGCCGGGGCATCCGTCGAATTGGCGGTATGCGTGATCAGCCCGCCCAGACTCAGCGTCCCGCTTTCAACCAGGGCGCGTGTGGCGCTCAGATCGTCCCTGGTCCATTCGGCGGCTATTCTGAAACGCGCCTCCTTCATGAAGGCGGGGGGAAAGGCAAAGCTGATGGGATCGGTGTAGAACCCGGCCAGCACGATTTCGCCGCCCTTCGCGATGCGACCGATCAGCTCTCCCAATACCGCGACGGAACCCGATGCGTCATAGACCGATCTGTAATCGCGCCTTGTGTCGGTATCGGGATCGATCACCTCGTACCCTTTGGCGCCGGTGCGACGAGTCGGGTCGATTTCCCAGACAACAGGCGCCGGTGCCCCTGCGGCAATCGTCAGACGTGCCAGCAGCCGTCCCAGAACGCCATGACCGACAATCAGGTCCGGCACGGCCTTGCCCGGGCCCGCCATCGCATGGCGCGCGGTTGCGGCCAGTGCCAGCAGCGCGCCCTCGGGGCCCAGTCCGGCATCGATCTTCGTCACCCGTTCGGCCCTGCTGACCAGCATTTCCGACGCACCACCGAAGAGACCGAAGGCCCCTTCATAGCAATTCGCGCCGGGCACGAATACCGTGTCGCCGGACTTGTACATGCTGCCCGCAGGCGCTTCGACGACTTCGCCGGATGCCTCGTAGCCGGGCACAAGAGGATACCCCATGCCAGGGAAGGGTGGCATATGCCCGGACCAGAAAAGCTTTTCCGTGCCCGTCGAAATACCAGAGTGGTGAATGCGCACCACCAGATCGTCCTCGCCCGGCGGTGTGATGGTCAGGCTGTCGAGGCAAAGATCTTTCGGACCTTTCAGGATGACGGCTGTGGTGTGCATGTTATCCCCCTCCCGTATCGGCGCCGCTTGCTGAACCAAGACTCAGCGGGCATCTGTTTCTGTAATATGTAAGGTAGATAGGACATTTTTATCTGTCAACTTATATTGACACATTCGGCGCCTTGTTTAATTTTTGGGCAACCAGGCAGGATGTGACGAAGGGCCGCCGTGACTTTGGGGTGGCAGTGATCTCGAACCCCGTCGCAGCGCAAAGCGCCTTGATCTGCGGGACCGAGCGGGTCTTTCCGGTCTGCATCGCCAGCGTGTAGAGCGCGAAATAGACATCCCCCGCGGGGTCCGGCGCGGTGCCGCCGGACATCGGTTCGGATATGATCAGGCGCCCCCCGGCAGGCAGCGCCGCGTGGCATTTGCCCAAGAGCGCCAGAACCGTCTCGTCGCTGTGATCGTAAAGCACCCGCACCAGGCTGATCGCATCGGCGCCGAGGGGAATCGGATCGTTGAGGAACGACCCGCACCTTATCTCTGTCCGCGTCTCAAGGCCTGCACGGCGGAACCTCGGCTCTGCCGCAGGCGCGACTTCGGGCAGGTCGAACAGGATCAGCTTCAGGTCGGGATATGCCGCGCCGACCGTTTCCAGAAAAGCACCCGATCCGCCGCCGACATCCAGCAAGGCGCGGATGCCCGACAGATCGACGGTGCGCAACGTGTCCTCGGCCACCAGCTCGAGGCTCCGCGCCATCAGGTCGGAATAGGCGGCGGCGGCGCGCGGCTCCATCTGGCCGCCGAAGACATAGGGCCAGAATGCAGCCAGTTCCGTCTGTATCTCGCCGCGAAAGAACGCGGCGGGATCGGCAAGGTCGCGGTAGAAGATGTCGTGATGCCGGATCATCGCCTCCAGCCCGGGGACGCCAACCAGCGCGGCGCCGCGCCGGGTCAGCCCGATCCGGCCGCCGCGCGTCGGTTTCAACAGCTTGAGGGCCGTCGCAGCGCGCAGCAGGATGTCCATGCGATCCTTCGGCACATTGCACCGCGCCGCAAGACTGGCAGGCATCAGCGGCCCGTCCAGCAGCATGCGCGGAATCCCGAATTGCACCAGCGCCATCAGAACCTGCGAACGGCAGAAACCCGACAGCAGTTCGAACAGCGCTTCGCCCTCCCGCCGCACCAGCCGCCGGGTCAGGACCGATCCCGCCGCCCATTTCTGAAACCGCCGCGACGCAATCAGCCGCGACGTCCAGCCCGCCAGACCGGGTCGCGTATGGGCCGGGTCTGCGGGCGTGTCGGTCATCTATTCGCCGGGCACTGTCCGGGCCTGCCGTGCGCGCCACTTGATGGGTGTCAGCGCCTCGGCCTGCGCGGTGACCATGCCGGCCAGCCGCGCCTCGCCGGGGCAGCGCGGTATGGACGCAATGGCACCCGCCAGAATATCCTTCATCCGGTCGATGGCCCCCTGCACGCCCAACTCGCTGACCGCATTGGGACGGCCATGCAGATCGTCCTGACCGGCGGGCTTGCCCAGCATTTCCTCGTCGTAGAGCGCATCACGCAGATCGTCGGCGACCTGGAACGCCTCGCCGATCCGCGCGCCCAATTCCTCCCACTGATCGCCGTCCTGCCCGGCGGCGATTGCACCCATCTGCGTTGCCGCGATGAAGAGCGCGCCCGTCTTGGCCCGGTGATAGGCGGACAGGTCCACGACCTCTTCGCTTTCCCAGCCCTGTCCCGCGCAGATGCCGTCGGGCATGCCCGTCCGTGTCGCCAGCACCTCCAGCAACTGGATCGCCCGGGGCGCATCCAGCGCCGCGGCCCGGGTGAGGACCGAGAACGCCATGATGATCAGACTGTCGCCGGTCAGCACGGCCAGCGGCTCGCCGAAAGCGCGATGCACCGCCGGTTTACCGCGCCGCGTGTCGGCATCGTCGAAACAAGGCAGATCGTCATGCACCAGCGAAGCGCAGTGGATCAGTTCCAGCGCCGCTGCTGCCGCATCTGCCAGTCCCGGATTGTCGTCCCCGCAGGCGGCCGACACGCTGAGCAGAATCGTCGGTCTGATCCGCGCGCCGCCGGGGTTGACGGTATAGTGCAGGGCCGAGGCCAGCTTGCCCGGCGATGGTGCTGCCTGTCCGCGACGGATGGCACTTGCTATCGCGCTTTCGATTCGGTCCGCAAAGGCCATCGCCGATCTCCGTTATCACAGTTGTACTTCATTTCGGACACACTATATGTAAACTAAAGTGGACACATTGGAACTGCCTGTCAATCCATTGCTTTGAGAAAGGGTGCCGCCGCGATGACCGAAACTGCCCCTCACGTGGTCATCATCGGTGCGGGCATCGGTGGTCTGGCATCGGCCTTGCGCCTTGCCCACAAAGGGCTGCGCGTCACCGTGCTGGAGCGCCACGCCACCCCCGGCGGAAAGATGCGCACCCTCCCCACGGCGGTGGGACCGGTTGACGCAGGACCGACTGTGCTGACGATGAAGCCGGTGTTGGAGCGCCTCTTTGCCGACGTCGGCGAACGACTCGGGGATCACGTGACACTGGAGCCGCAGGACATCCTGGCGCGGCACTTCTGGCCCGACGGGACCACACTCGATTTGATGCGGGATCCGGCTGCCAGCCACGACAATGTCCACCATGCCTTCGGCGCGCGGGCGGCGGCGGAGTTCATGGCGTTCTCGGATCGCGCGCGACGATTGTTCACCGCGTTCGACGCACCGATGATGCAGGCAACGCGGCCGACCCTGGCCAGCCTCACCCGCGCCGTGATCGACCGGCCCGGATTAATCCCCGCCATCGCGCCACATCAAAGCCTCGCGCAGTGCCTGCGCCGACAGTTTACCGATCCGCGACTGGCACAGCTCTTCGCGCGCTATGCCACCTATGTGGGTGGCTTGCCCACCGCCTCTCCGGCACTGCTCTCTCTGATCTGGCATGCGGAATCCAAGGGGGTCTGGCATGTCGCGGGCGGTATGCACCGGCTGGCGACGGCCATTGCGGGATGCGCTGCGACCAAAGGGGCGGTTTTCCGATACGGCACCCATGTCACCCGGATCGAAACCCGCGGCGAAGCCGCCTGCGCTGTACATACCGCGCAGGAGCGCATTCCGGCGGATGCGGTCCTCTTCAACGGCGATCCGGGGGCGCTGGCGGATGGCTCGCTTGGGCCAGCCGCGCGTAACATTGTCTCTGCCGCTGCCACTCAGCCGCGCAGTCTTTCCGCGGCGGTGATGAGCTTTGCAGCCCGCCCGCACGGCCCGGAGCTGTCGGCCCATAACGTATTCTTCGCGGATGATCCGCGCAGCGAATACGCACCGCTGTCGCAGGGCCGGCTACAGACCGACCCGACGCTCTATGTCTGTGCGCAGGACCGGTTCGGCCCGAATGCCACCGACGGGCCGGAGCGGTTCGAGATCATCCTGAACGCGCCCGCCCTGCCCGCCTCACCCTCCCCCGGTCCTGACGAGAAAGCGAAGACCACATGTCAAAAACTGATTCTCGACCGCCTCGGCCGCTTCGGTCTGACCTTTTCCCCACCCCCGGGGCCGGAGACAATGAGCTTGCCGGAGGATTTCGCCCGCCTCTTTCCGGGATCCGGGGGCGCGCTCTATGGTCGGTCGCCGCAGGGGATCATGGCGGCGTTCAGACGCGCGACGGCACGCACGGCGATCCGGGGGTTGTATCTGACCGGCGGCGGAGTGCATCCGGGGCCGGGTGTACCGATGGCGACGCTCTCCGCCCGGCACGCGGCAGAGGCGATTCTGGCCGACCTGCCTTCGATGTCGCCGTCCCGCCAGGCGGATACGCCTGGTGGTATATCGACGGGGTCAGCGACGACGGCACCCGTGCCGTTTCGGTCATCGGTTTCGTAGGGTCGGTCTTTTCGCCCTGGTACGCGTGGTCGGGGCGCGGCGATCCGGCGAATCATTGCTGCATCAACGTGGCGACCTATGGCCGCGGCGGGCGGTTCGCCATGACCGACCGTGGACGCAGCGCCCTGCGCCAGTCGCGCGACGCGCTGCAGGTCGGACCGTCTTCGATCCGCTGGACCGGGGAGCAACTGGTAATTGACGTGAACGAGGTCTCCTCGCTCCCGTTGATCTCGCGGATGCGCGGTCGGATCACGCTCACGCCCTCGGGGATCACCGGCGTCGAACTGCCGCTCACGCCCGATGACGCGCATGTATGGCGGCCCTTTGCGCCCATCGCGCGGATCAGCGTGACATTGGAAGCCACGGGCTGGCAATTCGAAGGGCACGGCTATTTCGATGCAAATTTCGGCACCCGCCCGCTGGAGGACGATTTTCGGAGCTGGACCTGGGCGAGTTACCCGACCCGCGACGGGGCCACGTGCTTCTATGATGCGCAAAGGCGCGATGGATCGACGCTTGCCGCGGCGATCGCATTCGCGCCGGACGGATCGGCCCGGGCTATGGATGCACCACCCCTTGCCCCCTTTCGCCGCACGCTATGGGCGCTGCGCCGCGAAACCCGCGCCGATCCCGGCGTCACGCCGAAACAGATCCGCCCGATGCTGGATGCGCCGTTCTACTCTCGTTCGGTCGTGCAGACGCAGATCGGGGGCGAGGTGGTCGAGGGCGTCCACGAAGCCCTCGACCTGAACCGCTATCGTTCGGCGTGGGTGAAACCGATGCTCGCCATGCGCGTGCCGCGCCGGGCCAGATGGAATTTCTAGAGTTTCGAGAGATCCAGCGGTTCGACCTCGGGGTTCATACGCGCGACCGACAGGTTCAAGACCCCGGCAACGCTGACCCATGCCAGATAGGGCAGCATCGCCAGCCCCGCCCAGAAGTCCAGTTGCCAATGGGTGATGAAACACCCCAGCACCGATAGCCAGAGAAAGACCATCACGATCAGCGCGCCCCGCAGACGGCGAAGGCCGAAGAATACCGGTGTCCACAATGCATTGAACGCAATCTGCGCTGCCCAGAACGCCAAGGCATAGGCACTGCCGGGCATCCCGGCCACCCGCGCGGCGGCAAAGGCGATCAGGAGATAGATCGTCGTCCACATGACCGGGAACACCCAGTTGGGGGGCGTCCAGTCGGGCTTGTTCAGCCGTTCGTACCACAGGCCGGGCGAAAAAACGGCGCCGGTCGCACCGGCCCCGAAACACGACGCCAGAAAGATCGCAAATAGAGTGAAGTCCATTTCTCTGTGATACCGCAGCCGTTATTCCGCCGCCACCCCACTTGTATTCTGCCGGGCGGTTTCCTGTACCTTGAGTTCGGCCAGGACCGACAGCAGCGCGCCGGTACGCCCTTGCCCCCAATGACGCGCCTGCGGCGTGTTTGTCGCTGCGGCATCGACCAGGAAACGCACCTCGTCGAGGGGTGGCGCATAGAGGACGGCGGACTGCGGCAGAACCATGCTGCCCGCCGTGCGCGCGGCGGCGACACCGATGAGCGCCAGCTTTTGCGGCGCATTGGTGCGGGCGCGGTTGCGAACCGTGTCGAACCCGTTGCCCGCTATCGCCGACCCGATAGCCGCATATATGTAACGTGCTGCGAAAATCCCCGGTCGCGTCTTGAGGGGCAACGATCCGATACCGGCTTCCGAGCGCAGATAGAGCCGCCGGGCCTCCGCCAGCAGCCGCTGCACCATGCGGCGCACTGCGGGGCTGGCTGCCGGGTCGCGCAGGAAGTGGGAGGGATCCATCCCGGCCTCTTCCAGCCAGTCCAGTGGCAGATAGATGCGGCGCGCACGCGCGTCCTCGCCCACGTCGCGGGCGATGTTCGTCAGCTGCATCGCCACACCGAGATCGCAGGCGCGCGCCAGTACATCGGCATCCCGGACCCGCATCAGGACGCACATCATCGCGCCCACCGCAGCCGCCACCCGCGCTGCATAGTCGCGGACCTCCGACAGGGTTCCGTAGCGCCTTTCGACAGCGTCCCAGGCCAGCCCTTCCAGCAAAGCTTCAGGTAGGGCGCGGGGCATGTCGAACGCCTCGATGATGGCAGTAAAGGCGCGGTCCTCGGGTGCGTTCCGGGGCCGCCCGGCATAGGCCTGATCCAGCCGTTCGCGCAGTTCCAGCACCGCGCGGCTCTTGTTGTGCCCTTCGTCCACCTCGTCATCTGCGAGACGGCAGAAGGCATAAAGCGCCAGTGCCGGATCGCGCACCGACGCGGGTAGCAGTTTGGAGGCGGCGTGAAAGGACAACGATCCCGTCCGGACCGCCTCGCGTCAGTGGTTCATGTCGTCGGGATCCATCATTCGGCGGCCAACCTTGCCCGGGGCGCGGGGCGTTCCATGTCCGGGACCAGCTTGCCCAGGACCTCGGCGCTGGAGATGACACCCGGCAGTCCCGCTCCGGGATGGGTGCCCGCGCCGACCAGGAACAACCCTCGCGCTTCCTCGCTGACATTGTGTGGCCTGAACCAGGCGCTCTGCAGGATGCGCGGCTCGATCGAGAAGCCGCAGCCGTGCGGACTGAGGTATCGTTCGCGGAAAGTCTCGGGCGTGAAAACCAGTTCCGTGGTGATGCGCTCCTGAAAGCCCGGGATCAGCTTTTCCACCTCTGCCGCCACCTTTGCGCGGTAGACAGGTTCCTCGCATGCCCAGTCCACGGGGTTGCGCCAACCCAGATGCGGCACCGGCGACAGGACATAGAACGTGTCGTCCCCGGCAGGAGCAACGCCGGGGTCCGTGACCGACGGTCGATGCACATAAAGGCTCATGTCATCGCTGAGCTTGCCCTTGATGAAGATATCACGCAACAGGCCGGTATAGCGCGGCCCGTTCAGGATGGTGTGATGGCCGACATCGCCCCATTTGTCCGCCGTTCCCCTGGTCCCGAAATACCAGACATAAAGCCCCATGGACCAGCGCCTGCGCCCCAATCTGGAAGGTGTCCAGCGGCGCCTGGGGGTGTTGCGCAGCAGGTGGTCGTAGGTATGGCCGGCGTCGGCATTGCTGACGATCAGCGGTGCCTGCAACACCGTACCGTCCGCCAGCCGCACGGCTTTCGCGGCGCCGCCCTCAACGACGATTTCATCGGCAACGGTATTGTGCCGGATCAGCCCGCCCTGCGCGCGGATCACCTTGGCCATGGCATCGGCAATCGCCTGCACTCCGCCGATGGCGTAATGCACGCCGAAGCGCGTCTCGAGATGGGCCACCAGCGCATAGATCGACGTCACATGCATCGGATCGCCCCCGATGAACAGCGGATGGAACGACAGCGCCATGCGCAGGCGTTCGTCTTTCACGCGCCGCGCGGCATGGGCGTAGATCGACCGGTCCGCGCGCAGCCGCGCAAAGGTGGGCAGCACTTTCAGCGTGTCGCGCAACCGGTGCATCGGCTTGGCCACCATGCCTTCGAACCCCACGACATAGCGTTCTCGCGCATCGCGCAGAAACCGCTCGAAACCGGGCACATCGCTTGGGCTGATGCGCCCGACTTCCTCCAGCATCGTAACAGGGTTCGAACAGGCGCGGAACTTCGTGCCGTCGGGCCAGCGAATCTCGTAGAACGGTTCGAGCGCGCGCAGATCCACGTCGGCCCGGAAATCCCGGCCGCATTCGGCCCAGAGGTCCTCGAAAACCTGCGGCACCGTGACGATGGTGGGCCCCAGGTCGAAACGGTGGCCGTCCTGCGTGATCGACGAACCGCGCCCGCCGACCCGGTCCAGTTTGTCGAGCACCGTCACGTCATAGCCCTTGGCACCCAGCCGCATCGCTGCCGCCAGCCCGCCAAGGCCCGCACCGATGACGATAGCGCGGCGATCACGGTCCGGGGGAACGGCAGGCATCGGCAAAATCCAACGTGAGGCGTGTCTAGTTTAGTTTACAATTCTAGGGCCATGCATCTTCACAATGCAAGGAATATGTGTCAGATTAAATTTACACATTGGGGTTCCAGCCATATGCCGCAGGTCGTCAGCTTCAGCTTCTTCCGGTTCAATTCCGTTCCGTCGCGCATTTGGGCGTTTGCGATGATGGGGTTGGCGCGTGGGCCTATGGCACGCATCCCTGGCATCGGGTTCTGGAAACTCTGCGGATCGGGCACTGGCGAGGGTTTCACACCGCTGCCCAACGCTTCGGTCTATGCGATCCTGGCGACATGGCCCGACGCGCAAAACGCAAGGGACAGCATCGACCAGGCGGAAATCTACGGACGTTACCGCGCCCGCGCCTGCGAAAGCTGGACCGTGTTCATGTCCGCCGATACCGTGCGGGGCGCATGGGCGGGACAAAACCCGTTTCAGCCCTCCGGCTCCGCACCACCCGGCCCTCTGGCCGCGTTGACCAGGGCCACGATCAGGCCGCGGATACTGGCGCGGTTCTGGCGGCGGGTACCGGATATCTCGGCCGTGATCGGGCAGGACCCCAACGTCATCTTCAAGATCGGCGTCGGCGAGGTCCCGTGGCTGCATCAGGTCACGTTCTCGATCTGGCCCGACGCCGCCCGCATGGCGCAATTCGCGCGCTCCGGTCCCCATGCCGCTGCGATCCGGGCCGTCCGCGACGAAGGCTGGTTCAACGAAGAACTCTATGCCCGCTTTACGCTCCTGTCCGATACCGGCACATGGGGCGGCACATCACCGCTGAAACAACTGGAGACCGCATGAGAAAACCGTTCCCTTTCTCCGCTATCGTCGGCCAGACCGAGATGAAGCAGGCGATGATATTCACCGCCATCGACCCCACCAT
>JBBSJO010000070.1:0-18330 GCA_038257185.1 Rhodobacterales bacterium
ACAAGATTTTCAAGTGAAGACAGCCGGGTGGCCAACATCTGGTTCTGGGCCAGAATCGCCCGCAACTGGTTCTCCATAAAATGTCCCCTTTTTCAGCAGTTTGTGCGAAATACGCCCTGCCTGAATACACTCATTAGGGGAATTGCCCTAGCGTCACCTCGTGCCGTCGGCGCAAAATGGCCGATCCGGCCCTAAATGCCATCGCGGCTGAAACGCCATTTACCAACGAACTGTGTTCAGCCCTGCACCCGCGTATAGATGCCCTCGCCCGCAAGGATGGTTTTGAAACCGCCGGGTTGATCGAGCGAAAAGACGATGATCGGCAGGTTGTTGTCGCGCGCCAGCGCAATGGCCGAGGCATCCATCACTGCCAACCGCTTTTGCAGCACATCGTCGTAACTCACCGAGTCGTATCGCTTGGCATCCGCAAACTTCTTCGGATCCTTGTCATAGACACCGTCCACCCCGTTCTTGCCCATGAAGATCGCCTCGCAGGCCATCTCGTTTGCACGCAGCGCCGCCGCCGTGTCGGTGGTGAAATAGGGGTTGCCTGTGCCGGCGGCGAAGATGCAGACGCGTTTCTTCTCAAGGTGGCGCACGGCGCGGCGGCGGATGTAGGGTTCGGCGACCTCGTTCATGGTGATGGCGCTGATCACGCGGGTGTGGATGCCCAGCATCTCCAGCGCCGACTGCATCGCGAGCGCGTTCATCACGGTGGCCAGCATCCCCATGTAGTCCGCAGTCGTCCGCTCCATCCCCTGCGCGGAGCCTTGCAGCCCCCGAAAGATATTGCCGCCGCCGATGACCATGCAGATTTCCACCCCCATATCGTGCACGATCTGCACCTCGCGGGCGATCCGCTCCACCGTTGGGGGATGCAGCCCGTATCCCAGATCACCCATCAGCGCCTCGCCGGAAATCTTCAGCATGACCCGGCGGAAGGCGGTTTTGGAGGCGGGTGCGGGGGCGGTGTCGGACATGGCGTTCCCTTAAGCTTTTCAATCCGCCGCAAAGTGTCGCAAATGGGGGGAAGGATCAATGCACCCTCGCCCGCATCGGACAGAAATGACCCACCTTACCGAATACGCCGACCTGATCAGCACGATACCGCCGAACCTGCCGGTCCTGATCGCGGGGCCGACCGCCTCGGGCAAGTCGGCGCTGGCCCTGGAAATCGCCGCGCGTCAGGGCGGCGTGATCGTGAATGCCGATGCCTCGCAGGTCTACGCGTGCTGGCGCGTGATCACCGCGCGCCCTTCGGTAGAGGAGGAGGCCATGGCCCCTCACGCGCTTTACGGTCACATTGCGTCGACCGATGCCTACTCCGCCGGTCACTGGCTCCGCGAGGTGACGGCGCTGCTGGCGCGTGGCACGCGCTGCATCGTCACCGGGGGCACGGGGCTTTATTTCAACGCGCTGACGGAAGGACTGGCCGAGATACCGGCCACCCCCGCCACTCTGCGGATGGAAGGGGATCAGCTGTCGCTGGAGGCGCTTCGGGGCGGGGTCGATTCCGCGACACTCGCTCGGATCGATACCCAGAACCGCGCAAGGGTGCAGCGCGCGTGGGAAGTGCAGCAGGCGACCGGGCGCGGGATGGCTGACTGGCAGGGTGACACCGCGCCGCCGGTCCTGCCGATCGTTGACGCCTTTCCCATCGTCTTCGATGTGGCCAAGGAGTGGCTCAACGCCCGCATTGCGCGACGCTTCGATGCGATGCTGGCTCAAGGCGCATTGGAAGAGGTTGCCGCCGTGCGCCCGGTCTATGACCCCACCCTGCCCGCGCACCGCGCCATCGGGGTGCCGGAACTGATGGCGCATCTGGACGGCGAGATGACCCTCGACGCCGCCCGCCAGGCCGCTACCATTGCCACGCGCCGTTTTGCCAAGCGCCAAAGGACATGGATGCGCAGCAGGATGGCCGGTTGGCATCGGGTCAGCCCGATCTGACGCTTTTCATTTTCCGACTTTACCGGCGCGATCCTCTGTGCAAGCCTGCGATCAACTTTCCCGATTGCGACTTTTCCCATGACGTCCACCGATATCACCGTTCAATCGCTGGCGCAGCTCACCGGAGGTCAGGACTGGCGCCTGACGTTGGCGCATGACCGGGCGCAGCACCTGCTGATCTGGACCATAAGGGGTCAGGGCCGCGTTCTGCTGGACGGGCTGCGCCGGGGGGTGGGCGCGCACAATGTGCTCTGGGTGCCTGCGGGTGCGCTCTTTGCGCTCGATCTGGGGCGACAGGCTGTGGCCCAGATGGTGGGCATTCCCGTCGGCACACCGCTGCGCCTGCCTGAAATTCCGCGTCAATTGCGCATCCGCGAGGTGCATGTGCAGAACGAGCTGACCGCAATCATCGAAGCGGCACAGCGCGAGGAACAGGCCCGCCGTCCACTGCGGCAGGACGCCCTGGAGGCGCATGCCGCACTGATGTCGGTCTGGCTCCGCCGCCAGATCATGCTGGAGGAACACCTGCCCGCGCGCCGCAATGCCGCAGGCCGCCTGTCGGCAGCCTATTGCGCGCTGATGGGCGCCCGCTATCGGTCGGGCGCGACGATGGGGGAGTACGCAGCACAGCTCGGCGTCACGCCCACCCACCTCACGCGCGCGGTCAAGACGGCGACGGGCAAGACCGCCGCTGACCTCCTGACGGAACGGGTGCTTCACGAGGCCCGCCAGTTGCTCTGGCAGACAAAGCAACCGGCGCAGGATATCGCCCGCTACCTCGGTTTCGGCTCCGCCGCCTATTTCACGCGCTTCATGCAGCAGCATACGGGCAAGACCCCCAGCAAGCTGCGCGGGTCTGAGGCGCGGCCAGAGCCGGTTGTCGTTTTCAGACATCGATAATGTCGCAAACTTTATACCGAAAGGCGGAACCTGACATTGACCTGCGCGCCGGGTTCATGCCTCATAGGCACAAGAACAATCGGGGGGGCTGTTCGGGACCACGTGATCATCGCCAGAACGGGCGATGCCGGTGTCTATGACAGGCCACACCTTGAAAGCGCGATACGCATTACAGACCAAAGGCCGCAAGGCCGATCCATAACCGGCAGGATCAACCCGCCGCGCCACGCAACAGGGGCACTTCATGGGAATATTCATCTTGCGCCGTCTGGGCGTGATGCTGCTGACGGCGCTCTGCCTGACCTTCATCGTGTTCTGGCTGACAAACCTTTATCCGAACCTCGAAAAACTCGCCAAGACCCAAGGCAACTTCCGGATGTCGGACGAGGCGGTGGCGAGCTATCTGGGCAAGCGGGGCTACCTGCAGCCGACCTGGGACAAGTTCGGCGAATGGCTCGGCGTCATGCCCGGTTGGGTGACGGAATCCGAGGACGGCAAGATCTACGGCCGCTGCTTCAACGAGGGCACCCCGCCGGAGGAGCGCCCGACACGCTGCGGCATCCTGCAGGGCGACTGGGGCTTTTCCACGGTGTTCAAGGAGCCTGTGGGCGCCACGGTGCTAACCCGGCTGGCATTGACGGGCAAGCTGATGCTCTGCGTGCTGCTGCTGATGGTGCCTTCGGCGCTGATCGTGGGGGTATTGGCGGGGATGAAGGAAGGATCGAAGCTCGACAGGTCGCTCTCCACCTTCTCCATCGCCACCACGGCAACGCCGGAATACGTGTCGGGGGTGATCTTCATCGCGGTGCTGGCGTCGTCGAAATACGGTCTCTCGCCATGGCTGGTGGAGATGGGCTGGATTGACAGCAAGACGCTGTTTCTGGGGTCCGCGACCTCGGCTATGGATGACGCCGACTTCTGGAACTTCTTCCTGCCGGTGCTGACGATCTCGCTTTACGGCATGGGGTATATCGCGCGGATGACGCGGGCCTCGATGACCGAGGTGATGACCGCGCAGTACATCCGCACGGCGCGCCTGAAGGGGGTGAAGTTCAGTGACATCGTGCTGAAGCACGCGCTGCGCAACGCGCTGATCGCGCCCTTCACGGTGATCATGTTGCAGATCCCCTGGTTGCTGAACGGGGTGGTGATCGTGGAGACGCTGTTCAACTACAAGGGTTTCGGCTGGCTGCTGGTGCAGGCGGCTTCCAACAATGACATCGAACTGCTGCTGGCGGTCTCGGTGGTCTCGGTCGTGGTGGTTCTGGTGACACAGCTGATCTCGGATGTCGGTTACGTCTATCTCAACCCGCGCATCCGCATTTCTTGAGGGAGAATGGACATGGAACAACTGACATGGACAGGCTCGCTGAGCTACCTGAACTTCTTCTTCCTGGGCGCCATCGGATTGCTGGCGGTGATGATCGTTGTCCAGATCCTGGCATCGTTCTTCGTGTCCTCCGACACCCGCTCGGTCAATGCCGACGGGACGCTGGCGGCCAATAGCGGGGTGTCGGGCCTTATCGGACTGACCGTCAACGGGCTTTTCTGGGTCGCGGTCGGCATCATCGCGCTCTACCTTCTGGGCGGCATGGTCATGGGCACGGATGCGGGGATCATCGGGGGCATGTCGCGGCAGTTCCTGCCGGTCTGGATTGCATTGGCCGTGACCTTCGCTCTGTCGATCACCTACAAGCGCAAGCTGGGACTTTACGGCAAACTCTTCGATTCCACCGTGGGCATGATCGGTTTCGCCATCGTGATGTTCTGGGTCTTCACGGGTATCTTCGGCGGTGTCTTCGACATGCTGATCACCCACAACAGCCTGAGCCAGGTATCCGGCATGAAGAACGCCCTGCCCGGCTCGCCGCTGGCGCGGGCCGAACCGACCGATTTCCAGTGGTTCCTGCTGGGGGGAGACAACCTCGCGCGCGACGTCTTCAGCCGGTTGATCAAGGGGTCCTGGGTCGTGGTGCAGATCGCACCACTAGCCACGCTCTTTGCCTTCATGGTCGGGATCACGCTGGGCCTGCCTGCGGGCTACTACGGCGGGAGGCTCGACACGATCCTGAGCTTTCTGGCGAACCTGATCCTCGCCTTTCCGGTGATCCTGCTCTTTTACCTGCTGGTGACACCGGAGATCGTGCTGACAGGCATCCCGAACTACATGGCGGTGTTCCTGTTCGTCTTCCCGCTGATCTTCGTGACGATCCTGCTGAACTCGCGATACTACACACAGCCGACGTTCCGGACGCCGTTGCTGATAGTGGTGTTGGGGGTCCTGGGCTGGCTCTACCTCTCGCTGGTCACGACGAACGGGTACATCGTGGACGCGGGCACCTACCGCATTCCAGGGATCCCGCGGTTCGCGGATCTCTTCGACATAGATCCCGGCATCCTTGTGGTCTTCGTCTCAGTCGTCTTCGTGAACTCGCCCACGGTCTTCCGGATCGTGCGGGGCTTGGCGCTCGACATCAAGACGCGGGATTACGTGGCGGCGGCGCAGACGCGGGGCGAAGGGCCCTGGTACATCATGCTCTGGGAGATCCTGCCCAACGCGCGGGGGCCGCTGATCGTCGATTTCTGCCTGCGGATCGGCTATACCACGATCCTTCTGGGCACCCTCGGCTTCTTCGGGCTGGGGCTGGAATCGGAGAGCCCCGACTGGGGCAGTACGATCAACGCCGGGCGCAGGTTGCTGTCGCTCTATCCGCATGCGGCAATCGCTCCGGCGCTGGCGCTTCTGTCGCTGGTGTTGGGGTTGAACCTGCTGGCGGACGGGCTGCGCGAAGAATCGCTGCGCGATTGACGAGAGCGGGCTCGGGGGCTCTGCCCCCGGACCCCCGGGAATATTTAAGGCCAAAAAGAGGGAAGATGATCTTTCCGCGACCGGCCGCTCCAAGAAGGAGAAAGAGTAATGGCGAAAGCGGCGTATGACGGCCCGATCCTGGAGATCGACAAGTTGTCGATTTCCTTTTTCACGCGGCTGCGGGAGATCCCCGCGGTCATGGATTTCTCGGCCTCCGTGATGCCCGGCGAGGCGCTGGGGCTGGTGGGGGAATCAGGCTGCGGCAAATCCACCGTGGCGCTGGGGGTGATGCAGGATCTGGGCAAGAACGGGCGGGTCGTGGGCGGGTCGATCAAGTTCAAGGGGCGCGACCTGGGGACGATGAGCGACGCGGAATTGCGCGGTATACGCGGGTCGGAGATCGCGATGATCTATCAGGAACCCATGGCGAGCCTGAATCCGGCGATGAAGATCGGCAGGCAGCTGATGGAAGTGCCGATGATCCATGCCGGGATGAGCGAGAAGGACGCCTATGACCGCGCGTTGCAGGTGGTCACGGATGTGAAACTCCCTGACCCCGAGCGCATCCTGAAGGCCTATCCGCACCAGTTGTCGGGCGGCCAGCAGCAGCGCATCGTGATCGCCATGGCGCTGATGTCGGAGCCCTCGTTGCTGATCCTCGATGAGCCCACCACGGCGCTGGACGTCACCGTGGAGGCGGCGGTCGTCGAACTGGTCAAGGATCTGGGCAAGAAATACGGCACCTCGATGCTGTTCATCTCGCACAATCTGGGGCTGGTCCTGGAGACCTGCGACCGGATCTGCGTGATGTATTCCGGCGAGGCGGTGGAGCGCGGCTCCATCGAAGATGTCTTCGACACCATGCAGCACCCCTATACCCAGGCCCTGTTCCGGTCGATCCCGCTGCCGGGGGCGGACAAGAACGCCAAACCTCTGATCGCCATTCCGGGCAACTTCCCCCTGCCCCATGAGCGGCCTCAGGGGTGCAATTTCGGGCCGCGTTGCGATTATTTCCAGGCCGGGCGTTGTGATGCGGGGCCGATTCCGATGGAGAACGTCCCCGGCAACGACCGTCACCACACCCGCTGCCTGCGCGTTCAGGAGATCGACTGGCACGCGCCGCTGCAACTGGCTGAGGTCAAGCAGAAGGGCGCCATCGGCGACGTCGTCCTGCGAATGGAGAACCTCAAGAAATACTATCAGGTCGCGGCCAACGCGATGTTCGGAGGAGGTGACACCAAGGTGGTGAAGGCCAACGAAACCCTGACCTTCGAGGCGCGGGAATCGGAGACGCTGGCGATCGTTGGCGAGTCGGGCTGCGGCAAATCCACCTTTGCCAAGGTGCTGATGGGACTGGAAACCGCCACCTCGGGCCAGATCCTGCTCGACAATCAGAGCATCGGTGACGTGCCCATCGAAGAACGCACCACGCAGAACGTGGCGGACATCCAGATGGTGTTCCAAAACCCCTTCGACACGCTGAACCCCTCGATGACCGTGGGGCGGCAGATCGTGCGGGCGCTGGAAATCTTCAGGATCGGCAAGAACGAGAAGGAACGCTGGCAGCGGATGTTGGAACTGCTCGACCTGGTGAAACTGCCACGCGAGTTCGCGACGCGCATGCCGCGACAACTGTCGGGCGGGCAAAAGCAGAGGGTCGGCATCGCGCGGGCCTTTGCAGGAGATGCGCGGATCGTGGTGGCGGACGAGCCCGTCTCTGCGCTCGACGTATCTGTGCAGGCGGCGGTGACCGACCTGCTGATGGAAATCCAGCGCAAACACAAGACGACGCTGCTTTTCATCAGCCACGACCTTTCCATCGTGCGCTATCTCAGCGACCGGGTAATGGTGATGTACCTCGGCCACGTGGTGGAACTGGGCACCACTGACCAGGTCTTTGCTCCCCCTTACCACCCCTATACCGAGGCGTTGTTGTCGGCGGTGCCGATTGCCGACACTCGGGTGAAGAAGAAGCATATCGTGCTGGAGGGTGATATTCCGTCTGCGATGAATCCGCCGCCGGGATGCCCCTTCCAAACGCGATGCCGCTGGAAGTCCCAGGTGCCGGGCAATCTCTGCGAAACGGAAGTACCGCCGATGCGGACGATGGCGGAGGGACATCAGGTGAAATGCCATCTGAGCCAGGACAAGTTCGACGAGATGGAGCCGGTGATAGAGGTCGTTCACGCCGCCGAATGAGAAATGGCGCGGACCGGGGGGAAACGGTCCGCGCCTGCAGTTTCAACCATCCCGAAGGGACGTCGGGTCGGTTGAAAACTTCCAAGTCACTTATTTGCTGACGCCGTCGCCGCTGGTGTTCATGCCAGCGAGTTCTTCCGCCACGCGATCGGCAAAAAAGTTTACCATCGCGACATAGAAATCACCGTCGGAGGGGGGCATTACGATGTAACCTTCGGGTGCTGCCATATCGCCACTCACGGCCTTGATGTTGACCGGAAAGGCGAGGCCACCGATATCGCCGGTCCCACTTTCGATCGACACCACGCCTTCAAGTTCGTTGAACTCCTGGGTTTCGGGCAGCATGGTGGCGCCGTCCAGAGAAATCTTGCGCACATCCACCGAAATTGTGGGGTCTCCGGCATCGTCGCTGGTCGGCACGCGCTCGGCGATGGCCGTTCGCAGGTCGATTGCGATATCAGGATAGAATGATGCTGCGTTGCTGTCTTGAGCTGCAGAATAGGAGGCTTCAACATCGATCTTTGAGATCTTGAGGGCCTCTTGAGCCGAAGCTGCGGCGGTAAGGGCGATCAGGCTTACGCCTGCTGCCAAGGTCAGTTTCTTCACAGAGTCGAACATCGGTACATTCCTTGCTTGTTATATGGGCGTTGCGGTGAGCGGAGGGACCGCTCGGTACGCGCCTTGGGACTACAACAAGCAAGGGAGGGGATAGGTTCCAGCCTAGGGCTTACGGTCAATCAACAACCGTGCAGGTCGGACCTGCCGAGCAAAGCCAAGAAGCTGTAGAATACGTGGAAACAACGGGTTTAACTGCCTGCGATGACCAGCACGTAGTTCCGCGTCTCGGCGTAGGGTGGCACGCCGCCGTGTTTTTTCACCGCTCCCGGCCCCGCATTATAGGCCGCGAGCGCCAGCCGCCAGGTGCCGAAGGTCTGGTACTGCTGCTTCAGGTAGCGGGCTCCGCCTTCGAGGTTCTGGGTCGGATCATAGGGATCGACGCCGAGCAGACGGGCCGTGCCGGGCATCAGCTGTGTCAGCCCCATCGCCCCCTTGTGGGACTTGGCCCCGGCATTCCATCCGCTCTCCTGCTGGATCAGCCGCAGGAAGAGGTCCGCGGGGATTCCGTGCCGGTTCGCCGCCGCGCGGGCCAGTTCCAGATAGATGCCGCGATATTTCCCCCGGTATTCAGGCGTCTGATCGTCCCATTTCGTGGGGGTCACGACCTTTGGAGGCTGCAACCGGACCGAGGAGGAATATTGCGCCGCTGCGCGGTTATCGAGCACCTGCTTCTGGGATTTGAAGAGCGCACTGCGATTCTTGGACGAGAAAATGTCGGCCGAAGCACCGGTGCCTGTACACAGTGCCATGGCGGCAACTGCGGCCAATCCGAAACCCGATTTCTGCATGCTGACTGGCGCCTCATCCCTTGACCTGCACATCTTATACCAAAAGTCGCCTCGCGCGCCATCCTTTCTTCGCGCCTGCGCCATCAGACAGGACGTTGGAAACCTCCTGTTAACCAAGTTATAAGATCACGGAACCGACAGATGCGGATTCGCAGCTGTCTTTTGGTACTGTCAAAGGGGGCAACATGGCCGGCTCAGTGAACAAGGTGATCCTTATCGGCAATCTGGGGCGCGACCCCGAGGTGCGCAGTTTTCAGAACGGGGGCAAGGTCTGCAACCTGCGCATTGCCACTTCCGAGAACTGGAAGGACAAGAACACCGGCGAACGCCGCGAGAAGACCGAATGGCACTCAGTGGCGATCTTCCAGGAGGGGCTCGTGCGTATCGCGGAGCAATACCTCAAGAAGGGCTCCAAGGTCTATATCGAGGGCCAGTTGCAGACCCGCAAATGGCAGGACCAGTCGGGTGCGGACCGCTATACAACCGAGGTGGTATTGCAGGGCTTCAACGGCACGCTGACCATGCTCGATGGCCGTGACGGCCCTGCAGGCGGCGGTGGCGGCGACTATGGTGGCGGTCAGTCGGGCGACAATTACGGTGGCGGTTACGACAGCGGCCCGTCACAGAGCGGCGGGAGTTCCGGTGGATCGTCCCGCGACATGGACGACGAGATCCCGTTCTGATTTCTGAAACTGCCGTCTGCGTTCTGTCGCGGGCGGCGTGTTCTACCGTGACGCCAACGCGCCGCGCAGCAGATCAAGCACCGCATCGCGCGGCACGTCTGACGTGACAAAGGCCTGCCCGATCCCCCGCGCCAGAATGAACCGCAACTGGCCGTCCACCACCTTCTTGTCCTGACCCATCAGGTCCAGTAACTCTTCGGCGTCGGGCAGATCCCCCTCGATATCGGCCAGATCGGTCTTCATCCCCATCGCCTTGAGGTGCGCGCGCACCCGGCTGGGGTCCTCCTGCGCACAAAGCCCCAGTCGTGCCGACAACTCAAAGGCCAGCGCACAGCCGATCGCCACACCCTCGCCGTGCAGCAGCCGGTTGGAATAGCCTGTCGCTGCCTCCAGTGCGTGACAGAAGGTATGACCGAGGTTCAAGAGCGCCCGCTCCCCCTGCTCCGTCTCATCACGGGTCACGATGTCGGCCTTCATCTGCACCGCGCGGCGGACCGCTTCGATCCGCGCCGTCACATCGCCCGCGGCAAGGGCCGGGCCCTGCCCTTCGAGCCAGTCGAAATAGGCCGCATCGCCGAGCAGCCCGTATTTCACAACCTCGCCATAGCCCGCGAGAAAATCGCGCGGCGGCAGGGTGTCCAGTACGGCGGTATCCGCCAGCACCAGTGCGGGCTGGTGGAACGCCCCGATCAGGTTCTTGCCGTGGCCTGTGTTGATCCCGGTCTTGCCACCGACCGAACTGTCCACCTGCGCCAGAAGCGAGGTCGGCACCTGCACGAAGCGCACCCCGCGCCGCAGGATCGCGGCGGCGAAACCCACCAGATCGCCGATGACCCCGCCCCCGAGCGCCAGAACCACATCGCGCCGCTCCACCCTCTGCTCCAGCAGGAAATCGCAGCAGCGTTGCAGCATCGCCCAGTTTTTCGTACCCTCGCCCGGCGGCAGGGTCAGGGCCTCAAACGCGATGCCCTGCGCGGCCAGACCCGCCCGAAGGCGATCCAGATGCAACCCCGCCACCGTCTCGTCTGAAATCACCACGACACGGGGCCGCGTCAGCAGCGGGCCGATCAGGGCACCGGCCTCCCCCAACAACCCTGGTCCGATCACCACGTCGTATTCCCGCCCCGGCAGGGGTACGCTGACCGTTTCACGCATCATGTTTCTCCAGCACGTCGGGGCGGGTCAGCAGCGTTTCGATCACCCGCCGCGCCATGGCGTCGATGGTCAGGTGGGGCGCACTCGGCACCGTGAGGTCGGCCATTTGGTAGATCGGCACCCGCGTCTCGTAAAGTGCGGCGAGCGTCCCGCGCGGGTCGGGCGTCCGCAGAAGCGGGCGGTTTTCCCTGTGGCGCACCCGGTTCCACAACAGGTTGAGGTCCGCATTCAGCCAGACCGACACGCCGCGCTGTGAAATATTCGTCCGGTTCACCTCCGCCATGAAGGCACCGCCGCCGGTGGACAGGATACAGCGCGCGGAGTCGAGAAGTCGTGCGATCACCTCCGTCTCGCGGCGGCGAAAGAAGGCCTCGCCGTCGCGGGCGAAAATCTCGGGCACGGTCAGATTCGCCGCCGTCTCGATTTCCGCATCGCTGTCCAGAAACGGCACCCCGAGCTTCGCAGCCACGGCCCTGCCCACGGCTGTCTTGCCGGCCCCCATCATACCAACCATCACCACCGTCTTGTTCAGACGGTAAGGCGAAGGTACCGTGGCGTCACCGGCCTGGGTTTGCTTAATTCCGCTCATTGTCATGTGAATGACGTGATATTGCTGAAAAGGCCATATATAGAATGGGCAAAACACGAACAAAGCAGGCAGGCATTTTTGATGGGTAGACTTTTCAAGCTACTGATATTCCTTTTGGTAATCGGATTTGTCGGGCTTGTCGGCTATGCATATATCGGCCCGTTCTTCGGTGCGGATTTTGCGCCTGCGCAGATCGAGACTCGCCAGCCCGTTACCCTGGAAGGTCAGTAATACCGTGGTGCTTATCAGAACAGGTCGGCTGGCGGCAGCGTCATGTGCCGCGGTGTGGCTATCTGCTCTGTCGGCTCACCTTGCCGAAGCCCAAGGCACCGACAATGCCACCGCTGCACCCCTCTCGGTCATCGACTGGCTCGGATCGCGTACGCCGTCACCCGCAACGGGCGCGCAACCCGTGGCCCTTCCACGAGCGGATGAACCCGCGACTTCAAAGAACGCCCTGCCGCCGGGCGTGACCGTGACCGCATTGGGCGAAGGCAGCCCGCGTGAAATCGGACTGGTGCCGCCCAGCGTCACGGGGCTGCCCCCGGATCTCTGGGTCGGGAGCGATGTGGACAAGGTAATTGAACAGATCGATGCCCTGCCCGACATGCGCCTGCCGGCAGCACAGTCTCTGCTATACACCGTCCTGCTGACCGAATCCCGCGCACCACAGAACCGCGCAGCACAGGGTGACGCGCTGGCTCTCGCGCGGGTACGCAAACTGGTGGTGCTGGGGGCACTGGACCCGGCGCTGTCGCTGATTGAACAGGCCGGTGTTGCCACCTCGCCCGACCATTTCGATCTCTGGATGCAGATTTCGCTACTGACCGGGACCGAGGACCGCGCCTGTGCCACCCTGCAGCGCAACCCCCACCTCACCCGCGACTACGCCGTGCGCATCTTTTGCAACGCGCGATCGGGGGAATGGGATAACGCGGTGCTGACCTTCGGATCTGCCGAGGCACTGGGGCTGCTCGACCCCGACACGCTGGCGCTGATGAACCGTTTCCTGAACCCCGATACCTTCGACGGCGCCGCCTCCCTGCGGCCTCCGCGCAAGATCGACCCGCTGGCGTTCCGCCTTTTCGAGGCCATTGGAGAGCCCCTGCCCACCCGCAACCTGCCCCGCGCCTTCGCCGTCGCCGACCTGCGCGATGTGGCGGGCTGGAAAGCGCAAGTCGAGGCGGCAGAGCGTTTGACTCGAGTTGGAGCGCTGCCCGACAACCACCTGCTGGGTCTCTATACCGACCGCAAACCGGCGGCATCGGGCGGCATCTGGGACCGCGTCGCGGCCTTGCAGCGCTTCGATACCGCCCTTGGCACCGGGAGCCCGGAAGCGGTGTCAAAGACCCTGCCATCGGTCTGGACCGCGATGCGGGAAGCCGGGCTGGAGGTCGCCTTCGCCGCGCTCTACGCCGACCGGTTGGCGGAATTCGACCTGACGGGCGGCGCGGCGACCATTGCCTCCGAGGTCGGTCTGCTGTCGCCTTCCTACGAACGCACAGCCGCTGCATCCGGAACCAACGCATCGCCACTGGCCATCGCCATCGCCTTGGGCGCCACACCCGCGCAGCGACCCACGGACGCAATGCAGGCGGCCATCTACGATGCCTTTGCCGATGCGCCCGCCCGCGCCGATCTGGTCAGCCGCGCCCGCGAACAGCGACTTGGCGAGAGCATTCTGATCCTGCTCGACCTGCTCAACGACGGCGTGCAGGGCGACGCCGGTGCCCTGCGCGATGCCTTGGCAACCCTGCGGGCGCTGGGGCTGGAAGACACCGCGCGCCGCGCTGCGCTCCAGACCCTGCTGTTGGTGCGATGAGCGTCATGCAGAGCCCTACGTTCCACTGGATCTCCACCTTCATCGAGGCGCAGGCCGCCGAACTTGGTGCCGCGACCAATACCCAGCTTGCCTATGGCCGCGATCTGAAGGATTTCGACGGCTGGCTCGCGCGCCAGTCGCTCGATTTTGCCCGCGCTACGCGGGGCGATGTGGAGCGGTATCTGGTGTTCTGCGAGGCGCAGGGGCTGGCCAAGTCGACACGGGCAAGGCGGCTGTCGGCCATCAAGCAGCTTTACCGCTTTGCTTTCGAGGAAGGTCTGCGCAGCGACAATCCCGCGATCCAGATTGCAGGCCCCGGTCAGGACAAGCGCCTGCCCAAGATCCTCAGCGAGGCGGAGGTGGACCGCCTGCTGGACGCCGCCCGCGCTTCGGGCCGCAGCCTGCCGGACCAATTGCGCAACATCTGCCTGATGGAACTGCTTTATGCGACCGGGATGCGGGTCAGCGAACTGGTGAGCCTGCCGATCTCGGCGGCGCGGGGCGATCCGCGCCTGCTGCTGATCATGGGCAAGGGCGGCAAGGAGCGGCTGGTGCCGCTGTCGCCACCGGCCCGCACGGCCTTGACCGAGTGGCTGGTTCAGCGCGACGCACTCGACGAGGCGCTGAGGGAGAAGCGTCTGCCAATCTCACGGTTCCTCTTCCCTTCACGCGGGGTGTCGGGGCACCTGACCCGGCACCGCTTCTACCTGCTGATCAAGGAATTCGCCGTCGCGGGCGGTGTGGACCCTGCCAAGGTCACACCTCACACCCTGCGCCATGCCTTTGCCACCCATCTTTTGGCGCATGGCGCCGATCTGCGGGCGATCCAGACCATGCTGGGTCATGCCGACGTGGCCACGACCGAAATCTACACCCACGTGCTGGAAGAGCGGCTGTCATCCCTGGTGCTGGACCATCACCCGTTGGCAAAGGACGGCACCCGCAAGGTCGGCGGCAAGACGTCTTCCGACGGCCAGTAGCCGGTCACAAGACTGCGGTGATGCCCCTGTCTAAGACCCGCATTTTCCATATCCAATACAGCGCCTTGCACGTCATAGCTCAGGCGATGGACAAATACTTCTCCCCCGTCCACCACCGCATAGCGGGTCTGTTGAGCGCCGTCATGGGGCGGCATCCCGATCACACCTGCGTTGATCCATCGGCCCCGGTCGGTCTTGGTGATGAAGGGCACCCCGCAGTGCCCGGCGACGATGTGGTCCAGAGGTCCCGCGACAGCCTCCGCCCGATTCCATTCTTCCTCGAACACGGCCTGCGGCGTGGTGGACCAGACAAAACGCGCCACATCCCGTACCCCGCCGTGGATCACGCCATAACGCGCGCCCTGATGGGTGAAGGTCACGATCCCCGGCAACCCGCCCATCCAGACGCGTTGTTCGCCTGTGACCCGTTGCGAGGCAAAACCGAACCATCCCGCCGACAACAGATCGCAGGCCGTGCCCTCCTCGAACCCGCAACCACAGTCCGGTGCGCCCGCAGCTAGCTGTATCTCGCAATTGCCGGCCACCACCGTGATCCCCGCCGCCCTGACCCGGTCCACCGTGCCAACCGGATCGCCGCAATAGGCCACGACATCGCCGGTGCAGATCATGTCGGCCCCGGTCAGGCCCTGCGACCGGGCGACCTCCAGCAGCGCTTCAAGCGCCTGACGATTCGAATATGGGCCGCCAAAGAGGATAAGCGGGCCGTCCAGCTGTCCGAGATCGTGATGAAGCATTGCGCGCTCCCCTTGATTGCCTGCGCCCGCATGGCCATAACCAGATGACACTCAACAAACAGGACTATTTTGCAAATGGAATCGGGCACCGCAATCCTGGATGGGGCATTCTGGGGCAGCGTGGGCATCATCCTGTTGCTGCTGATCCTGTCTGGCTTCTTCTCCGGCTCTGAAACCGCGCTGACCGCCGCCTCGCGCGGCAAGCTGCGCACGCAGGCCGACAAGGGGTCCGGCGGCGCCGAGCGCGCGCTCAAGATCACCGAGGACAACGAGCGCCTGATCGGGTCGGTACTGCTCGGCAACAATCTGGTGAACATCCTCGCCGCTTCCATGGCGACCGCGCTCTTCACGCGGGCTTTCGGCGAATCCGGCGTGGCTCTGGCGACGCTGGTCATGACGCTGCTGGTGCTGATCTTTGCCGAGGTGCTGCCCAAGACCTATGCCATCACCAATGCCGAACGCGCCGCCGCCCTCGTCTCGCGCCCCATCCTGCTGGTGATCACCGTCTTCTCGCCCATCGTCGCGGCCGTACGCTTCCTGGTGCGCGGCATCCTGCGGCTGTTCGGCGTGAACGCGGATCCCGACACCAACATCCTTGCCGTGCGCGAAGAGATCGCGGGGGCCCTGCAACTGGGTCATTCCGAGGGCGTGGTGGAAAAGGAGGACCGCGACCGCATCCTTGGCGCGCTCGACCTGCGCGAACGCGCGGTGGAGGAGATCATGCTGCACCGCTCCGGCATCGAGATGATAGACGCGGCAACCGAGCCTGCAGAGATCCTCGAACAATGCCTGCGCTCCAACCACACCCGCCTGCCCGTCTACCGCGACGATCCCGAGAATATCATCGGCGTGATCCACGCCAAGGACCTGCTGCGCGCGATGTACAAGCTGATCGGTGGCCCTGAGGGAGACGCCGCAGCACTCAAGAAGTTCGACGTGGCCAGCGTGGCGATGAAGCCTTACTTCGTGCCGGAAACCTCCACCCTCGACGAACAGATGCGACAGTTTCTGCGCCGTCGCACCCATTTCGCGCTGGTGGTGGACGAATACGGCACCCTTCAGGGGCTGATCACGCTGGAGGATATCCTCGAAGAGATCGTCGGCGAGATCACCGACGAATTCGACCCCGACGCGGATAACACCCTGAAACCGGGGGAAGACGGCCACCTGATCCTCGACGGCTCCATGACCATCCGCGACCTAAACCGCGCCACCGACTGGGCCCTGCCCGACGACGAGGCCAATACGGTGGCGGGCCTGGTGATCCACGAGGCGCAGATGATCCCGACCGCGGGGCAGGTGTTTTCGTTCCACGGGTTCAGGTTCGAGGTGCTGGCGCGGGAAGGAAACCGGATCACGCAATTGAAGATCAGGCCATTGTGACGAGTGGACCTTCATGTGGGACGAAGCTGACCCTGCCTTGAAACGACATCTCGACGAGGACTTGCACAGGCTGACGACCGAAGGAGGCTATCGTGAAGAATCTCGACGATCTGGCAAATTGGTCACTCCACTGCTTCTGCCTTGGCGCTCGAAAAACCCCTCATGCCCTGGTTCGAAGCGAGCAGAATGGGCGACTTTTGTTCAAGGCGAAAGAATGGACCAGTCTCGTTTCCCTCGAACGCGCCGGAATCTCCATATCCGAAGCCTCCTTGACGGAACTGGTCCAGCAAAATGTATTGGAACGGCAAGATGATCTGGTGCGATCCAAGGTTCCCCGCTTCGGCCCGGCTGAAATCTGCCCGCAACGGGAACAAATGGCCATGGCGACTTCGGATTTCCTTTCCGGCGCGCAGTAGGACATTGAAGCGTTGGCACAAGAGCTCGCCGCAAATGGCTCGTCGCATTCGTTCTATGCCGTCTTTTTCGGAAGGGTCATGGACGGGTTGCTGTGGGCTCAACTTCGACACCTTATCGATATTCCCGATACTCGACTGACTGTCGGTTTCCCTGATTGGCGTGGGGTCTTCTGGGCAGTCTATCCTCCCGTTGAGGACGCCATCGGGGCAAGCGAGATCTGCTGCGGTGGCGCGACCCTTACCTTGGTCTGGTCAGAGAACACCAAGGACATGCTGAACAACCTGCGGCAACAGCACTGGCCACGCAGATTCCTGGATTTTCTCAACGGGGATATCGCTGAACCACCGCAGCAGGCTCTGAACAACGGCCTTATGGACAATAACCTGAATATTTCTGTGCCGGTCTTCGGGAACCAAGCCTTCTCAGGGGTGTCACACCTTGCCGAGCACCTTGCCAAACGCGCCGCCGAACGGTTCGTCGATTTGTTGAGCGGTCTGTCTTTCGCAAAAGACCTAAGTCCATCCGAACGAAACGTCATCTTGGCACACGAGTACATTTGGGCGATGCAGACAGCCTTCAGAAAAATCAACTCTCCTCTGCTAGGCCAGATTGCAGAGACGTGCCCCCCTACAGACCTGCGGGGGTCGGTTTTCGTGAACATCCATCCTTCTGCGGGCTGATTGGTCATTGCCGGAAAGGGCGCGGAGCGGCCCTTCCTGGCACCTATCCCCGCAACCGCTCCCCTTTCGCATCGAACGGCGGCTCCGCCAGCACCCGCGCCTTGTGCGGCCGACCCAGCACCATGACCTCCACCTCGTCGCCCAGTCCCGCGTCCCGCACGAACCCCAAGGCCAGCGACCGACCGACCGAATAGCCATAGGCCCCCGAGGTCACGCGCCCGATGCCCCTGCCATCCTTGAAGATCGGTTCGCCCCCCGTGGCATCCGCATTCGAGGCCTCCGTCTGAACGGCGTCCAGCTCCAGCACCACCAGTTGCTCTCGCGCTTTCTTGGCCAGCGTGCCCTCCACCGCCGCCTTGTTGAGGAAATCCTTGTCCATCTTGCAAAGCCGCTCCAGCGCGACCTCCTGCGGCCAGTACTCCGGCGAATACTCGCGGCCCCAGGACCCGTAGCCTTTCTCGATCCGAAGCGACATCAGCGCGCGGCTGCCCACGGGGCCCGCTCCGACGGCCTCCCCCGCCGCGATGAGCGCGGCGAAGAGCGCCGCCTGATCGGCCTCGGCGCAATGCAACTCCCACCCCAGTTCACCGGTGAAACTGACC
>JBBSJO010000071.1:0-18237 GCA_038257185.1 Rhodobacterales bacterium
GGCCGACAGCCTGCCCCGTACCTTGGCCCGGATCGAAATGCCAGCCGCGCCCGAGGCACCGCCGCTGCCGCGCGGCGTGTTGCCCGGCCCGGTGCAGGACTACGTCGGGGGCGACCTGGAAGCCGTACGCTGGCGCCCGGTGGGCATGGGTGTGAAACAGGCGATCCTGCCCACCACGCAGGATGCCAGCGCGCGGCTCCTCTATATCCCGGGCGGCGTGGCGATGCCTGACCACGGCCATGGCGGCGTGGAGATGACACTGGTTCTGCAAGGGGCTTTCCGCGACGAGGGCGCGCAGTTCGGGCGCGGGGATATCGAGATCGCAGATGGCGACGTGACCCATACGCCCACAGCAGATGCGGGAGAGGCCTGCATCTGCCTCGCGGTGACGGACGCACCCTTGCGGTTCAAGGGCTGGTTGCCCCGCATCGTACAGAAGTTCGTGGGAATCTGAGCGCGGCAACGCCCGCGCCCCCTACTCCCCCGGCTTGGGCAGTGGCACGACGCTCGTCGCCGCATCGTCTCCTGCCAGCTCCTCGAAATCGAAGTTGTGCAGCCGCCCGGCCCGCTTGGCGGCCTTCTCGCTGCTGACCATGATATCTTCCACGTCCTTGCGCGCCTGCCCGAAGTGCCGGTCAAGGTTGCCGACCCGCGTCACCAGCCGCTCCACGTCTCCGTGCAGCATCCCCAGTTCCTTGCGGATCGCGCCGGCCTGCTCGCGCATCCGCGCATCCTTGAGGATCGCGCGCATCGTATGCAGCGTGGCCATGCAGGTCGTCGGCGACACGATCCAGACCCGCGCGTCGAAGCCCGCACGCACGACTTCCGGCAGGCGGGCGTGCAACTCGGCATAGACCGCCTCAGACGGCAGGAACATGATCGCGCCATCCGCTGTCTCGCCCTCGATGATATACTTCTCCGAGATCGCCTTGATGTGCACCCGCACCGCCGCGCCGAAGGCCCGCAGGGCGCGGCTCTGGTCCTCCTTGCCCTCCGCCGCCGCCAGCATCTCGAACGCCTCGAAGGGGAACTTCGCGTCGATCACGATGGGCCCCGGCGGGTTGGGCAGGTGCACGAGGCAGTCGGCGCGCTTGCCGTTCGAGAGCGTGTGCTGCATCGCGTAGCTGTCGGTGGGCAGCGCCTTGGACACGATGTCGGTCAGCTGAATCTCCCCGAACATGCCGCGCCGCTGCTTGTTGCTGAGGATGTCCTGCAGGGACAGCACGTCGCCCGAAAGCTTGGTGATGTTATCCTGCGCCTTGTCGATCGCGGCCAGCCGCTCCTGCAACTGGGTGAGGCTGGTAGTGGTCTGCTGCGACGAGCCGTGCAGCGTCTCGTTCATGCGCTCCTGAAGTTCCGCCATGGCGCGGGCAGAACGGGCGGCGTTTTCCGCCAGCCGTTCCTGCATCTGAAGCTGTACGTGGTTCAGGCGGGATTCCACCGTGTGTATCATGTGGGCCTGCGCGTTGGCCTGCGTATCGCTGACGGTCTGCAAGCCGCCGCGCAACTGTTCCTGCCCCGCACCCAGTTGCTGCACGTGGCCGCCGAGCACGTTCATTTGCTGGGACAGCGGCGCCGCCATCCGCGCCGACCTTCCTGCCGCGCGCACGGCCATGACGAGCAGCAAGAGAATCAGCGCCAGCACCGCCGCGCCTGCGAGGGCTGCAATCACAAGCGGGTCGCCCCAGGCATAGGTCTGTCCGGCAATCTCGATCATGTGCGCCCGAAAAGCCGTTCGATGTCGCTCAGCTTCAGTTCCACATAGGTGGGCCGCCCGTGATTGCACTGGCCCGAATGCGGAGTCGCCTCCATCTCGCGCAGGAGTGCGTTCATCTCTTCCGCGCGCATCCGGCGGCCCGAGCGGATCGAGCCGTGACAGGCGACGCGGCTCAGGATCGCCTCGATCCGGGCCTGCACCAGCGTGCTGTCGTTCTGGTCGGCGAGTTCATCGAGCACGTCGAGCAGCATGGCGCGGGCATCGACGGTGCCCAGAATCGCGGGCGTCTCGCGCACCGCCACGGCGCTGCCGCCGAAGGCCTCGATGCCCAGTCCCAGCCGCGCGAGGTCATCCGCCAGATCAAGCAGCCGCGCGCAGTCGCCTGCCGAGAGTTCCACGATCTGGGGGATCAGCAGAGCCTGCGCGGCGATACCGTTCTCGGCCATCTGGCGCTTCAGCTTCTCATAGACCAGCCGTTCATGTGCTGCGTGCTGGTCCACGATCACCATGCCGTTGGCAGTCTGGGCGATGATGTAGTTCTCGTGCACCTGCCCCCGCGCGGTGCCGAGCGGATACTCCACCGCCTCCTCCGCCGTTTTTACGACGTCGTCGGCCAGAGCCTCCACCCTGCCCCAGACGCCGCTCGTTTCGGCAAAGCCGGGTGCCTGTGCCGCGTAGCTTGCCGCGCGCGCCATAGGGCCGGGGCGGTCCATCTGGTAGACCCGCGCGCCGGTCTGTTCGGGCCGCATCGCGCCCAGAGTCGCGCCCGCCACGGTGGTGGAGGCGCGATGCCCCGCCTCGGCCAGCGCGTGGCGCAGGCCCGAGACGATCAACCCTCGTGCCACGCCGGGATCGCGGAAGCGGACCTCAGACTTGGCGGGATGCACGTTCACGTCCACCAACGTCGGGTCGCAATCGAGAAAGAGCGCCGCCGCCGGGTGGCGGTCGCGGCTGAGGAAGTCGTGGTACGCGCCGCGCAATGCGCCCACCAGCAACTTGTCGCGGACCGGGCGGCCATTGACGAAGAGGTACTGCGCCACCGCAGACCCACGCGAATAGGTCGGCAGGGCGGCGAATCCGGTCAGGTGCAAACCCTCGCGGGTGGCGTCGATGGGCAGGGCGTTTTCCGCGAACTCGCGGCCCAGCACGCGGGCAAGGCGGCCATGCAGCGCATCGAAGAGATCGCCCTGCTCGGCCTCCGCACGAAACACCTCGCGGCCCTCGCCGTCGCCCGAGATATCGCGCAGCACGAAGCGCACGAAGGGCTCCGCCATCGCCAGCCGTTTTATCACGTCGATCAGCGCCTGCGCTTCGGCGCGGTCGGTGCGCAGGAACTTGAGGCGGGCCGGCGTGGCGAAGAAAAGATCCCTCAGTGTGACGACCGTGCCTGCGCCAAGGGCCGCGGGCCGGATCGCTGCCGTTTTGCCCCCGTTGACGGTAATCTCGGCCCCGTCGTGTCCCGCCGCGCGGCTCGCGATGGTCAGCCGCCCGACGGCCCCCAGAGACGGCAGTGCCTCTCCGCGAAAGCCGAAGGTGTGGATATTGAGCAGGTCCGACCCGTCGATCTTGGAGGTCGCGTGGCGCGAGAGGGCCAGCGCGAGGTCTCCCGGCGCGATGCCGCAGCCGTCGTCGGTCACGCGGATCAGTGTCTTGCCCCCGTCGGCGTAGTCCACCGTGATCCGCCGGGCACCCGCGTCGAGCGCGTTTTCCACCAGTTCCTTCACGGCGGAGGCGGGACGTTCCACGACCTCCCCTGCCGCGATCCGGTTGATGGCGGACTCGTCGAGCTGGCGGATAAGCGGCGCAGTATCGCCTATTTTGGGGTTGGGAAATGACATGCCACCAGACTTAGCATGGGCGCGGGCGATTCTGAACCCGATTCGCCATCGTCGGTGGACGTTGCATCCACCCTACAGCGGCCTTGTAAGGTGGAGGCCCCCTCCACCCCTCTCAGCGGGTGGCGGCCCGGTACCAGGCGACGATCTCGGCCCGCTCGGCAGCCTGAATACCGCTGAGATTTGCAGGTGGCATCGCGTGGGTGACGCCGGCCTGCAAATAGATCTCCTTTGCTGCTTGCGCGATCTGGTACTCGGTCTCCAGCCGCACCCCCTTGGGCGGCCAATGCATCCCCTCCCATGCAGGCTCCGCCGCGTGGCACATGGAACAGCGGCCCAGCACGATGTCGTGCACCCGGTCGAACCCCGGCGCTTCGGCAAAGCGTAAGGTGGCCCCCCGGGCCGCCTCCGGTTCGGTGGCGCGGAACATCGGCGCGGTGGAGAGCCAGATGATTGCAACGAACAACAGTGCCGTGGCGAGCCAGGTCCAGATCGGGTTGCCCTGCCGCGCGTGGACCGAGTTGAAGTAATGCCGGATCGTGACACCCATGAGAAACACCAGCGCCGCGATCAGCCAGTTCATCGAGGAGGCAAAGGCCAGCGGGTAATGGGTGGAGAGCATCAGGAAGATCACCGGCAGCGTCAGGTAGTTGTTGTGGGTGCTGCGCTGCTTGGCGATCTTGCCGTATTTGGCATCCGGTTTCCGCCCCGCCTTGAGGTCCGCCACCACGATCCGTTGGTTCGGCATGATGGTGAAGAAGACGTTGGCGGACATGATCGTGGCGGTGAAGGCCCCCAGATGCAGCAGCGCCGCGCGGCCGGAGAAGACGGAGGTATAGAACCATGCCATCCCCACGAGGATCACATAGAGAAGCAGCATGAGCCGCGTGTTGTCATCGCCGAAGCGGCTCTTGCAGATCAGGTCGTAGGCGACCCAGCCGAAGGCCAGCGAGGCAAGTGAGATCAGAACCGCCTGCCAGATCGCGAGGTCGGCAACCGCCGGATCGACGAGGTAGAACTCCGCGCCGAGGTAGTAGACGAGGATCAGCAGGGCGAATCCCGAGAGCCAGGTCGAGTAGCTTTCCCATTTGAACCAGACCAGATCGTCGGGCATCTGCGCGGGCGCGACGAGATACTTCTGCACGTGGTAGAAGCCGCCGCCGTGGACCTGCCATTCTTCTCCGTCCGCCCCGGAGGCGAGGTTGCGGTCACGGTGCAACCCGAGGTCCAGTGCGATGAAGTAGAAGGACGACCCGATCCAGGCGATTGCCGTGATCACATGGACCCAGCGGACCGCGAATTCGATCCAGGAGGCGATGGCGGCCATGTCGTACATGCGTGGTTCTCCAATCTCGGGGCAGGCCCCCGCGTCTTCGTGCGGGAGCCTCCGGCGGGAGGTTTATCTGGCAAGATGAAGCAGGGGAAGGGTGCCTCCTGTCAATGTGGCAACCGGCCGGTGCCGTGGCCCGCCATGCCGCCCGAGACTTCCTCGGTCGATTCCTCGGCAAGTTCTTCCGGCAGGGCGAGGTTGAGGATGATCGCGATGAGGGCGGCGGGGAGGAGGCCGCTGGTCATCAGGACGCGCGCGGTGTCGGGAAGGTGCTGGACCGCGCCCGGTTCCAGTTGCAACCCGAGACCGATGGAGATCGAGATCGCGAAGATCACCATGTTGCGGCGGTTCCAGTCCACGTCGGACAGCATTGACATGCCCGCGGCCACCACCATGCCGAACATGACAATCACGCCGCCGCCCAGTACCTCGATGGGGATGGTGCGGATCACGCCGCCCACCTTGGGCACCAGACCGCAGAGGATCAGGAAGATCGCGCCGATGGTCACGACATGGCGGCTCATCACGCCGGTCATGGCGATGAGGCCGACGTTCTGGCTGAACGATGTATTGGGCAACCCGCCGAAGACGCCTGCGATGGCCGTGCCGATGCCGTCGGCATAGGTCGCGCCCGCGATCTCCTTGTCCGTCGCCTCGCGCCCTGCGCCGCCCTTGGTGATGCCGCTGACGTCGCCGACGGTCTCGATGGCCGAGATGAAGGCCATCAGGCTGAAGCCGATGATCGCGGCGGCGGAGAATTCGACGCCGTAGCGGAAGGGGTCGGGCAGTGCCAGCCATGCCGCGTTGTTCCAGCTTGCAATCACGCCCCGGTCGCCGCCGAAGGAGACCATGCCGACCGCGACGGCATAGAAATACCCCACGATCAGCCCAACCAGCACGGCGGAGATCGAGAGCATCCCGCGGGTGAAGAACTTCAACGCCAGCGTGACGAGGATCACCACGAGGGCCGCGGACCAGTTCAGCAGGCTGCCGTACTCGGGTGTGCCGATCGCAGGCACGCCGCCTGCGGCATACTGGATGCCGACCTGCACGAGTGCGAGGCCGATCATTGTCACGACGAGGCCGGTCACCAATGGCGGCAGCGCGAAGCGGATCTTGCCGATGAAGAGCCCGAGGCAAGCATGGAACAGCCCTCCGATGACGATGCCGCCGAAAAGGGCCGCAAGGCCGTCCACGCCTTTGCCCGCCACCAGAGGGATCATGATCGGAATGAAGGCAAAGGAAGTGCCCTGCACGATAGGCAGCGCCGCACCCACCGGGCCGATGGTGATGGTCTGCAACAGCGTCGCCACCCCGGCAAAGAGCATCGACATCTGGATGAGATACAGAAGCTGCGGAAAGTCCGGCGAGTTGGACCCAAAGCCAAAGCCCGCAGCGCCCGCCACGATAATCGCGGGTGTGACGTTGCTGACAAACATCGCCAGGACGTGCTGGATGCCCAGCGGTATGGCGCGCGCCAGCGGCGGCGTGTAATTCGGGTCGCGCAGTTGTTCGGGCGTGCCGATGGAGGCATCTGTCATGGTCTTGTCCCTTGTTGCTTGGTCGCCCTCTGACGGGACAATCCGGTCAGGCAGGATCTGCCTGTACCACATAGGGCGGGTCCAATGCGTATTCGTCAAGGTTCGCGGTATCCCCGATCCGGTCCACCACGGCGAAAAGCCCGGGTGCTGCCAAAGGCGTAAGCACACCGTGCCATGTGCCCCGGTGCAGGTTGATCCCCTGACAGGGCAGCGTGATGAAGGCGCGGGGCACGCCGGGGACGCCATCCAGATCCGGGGCGACGATCACGAGGAAGGGATGCATGGCCAATGGCAGGAAGGCCTGCGAGCCCTCCGGGTGCCGCTCCAGCAGGTCGAGCCTATAGGGCAGGCTGCGGGCCTCGGCCTCGAAGATGCTGATACCCGCGCGGCCATCCGCGCCGAAGTCCAGCCGTGCGCGGTCATGGTGGCGTGCGCAGAGACCGGCGTTGATCATCTTGTCCGGTGTCCCTCGCGCGTCGAGCAGGTCGCCGAAAGGCGCGAAGGCCTCGGCCGTCAGCGGCTCGACCCGGATTTCCCGGGTCATAGCGGGGCGTGACGGTTCACGTCCTTGTAGAGCAGGTAGCGGAAGGGTTCGGTTCCGGTCGCCACGCAGGCCTGCGGGCAAAAGGCGCGGAGCCACATGAAATCGCCCGGCCCCACCGGCACCCAGTCGCGGTTCAGCAGGTAGTCGGCACTGCCCTGAAGCACGTAGAGCCCATGTTCCATCACGTGGGTTTCGGCAAAGGGGATGAGGCCGCCGGGCTGGAAGGTGACGATATTGACGTGCATGTCGTGGCGCAGGTCGGAGGGATCCACGAAACGGGTCGTGGCCCAGACGCCGTCGCAATCGGGCATCGGTGTCGGGGGCACCGCCTTGTCCGAAGTCACGAAAGCTTCCGGCGTATCGACACCTTCGGCGGGCTGGTAGCGCTTGCGGACCCAGTGGAAGCGCGCCGCACCGTCGCCGTCGTTCCAGATCGTCCAGACGGTGCCGGGCGGCAGGTAGGCATAGCCGCCCTCCTCCAGCGCATGGCGGGTGCCGTCGATGTTCAGCGTCACCTTGCCGCCAGCGACGAAGATTACCGACTGTGCCTCTTCTTCGGTTTCGGGCGTGTCCGTCCCGCCGTTCGGGGCCAGTTCCACCGCGTATTGCGAGAATGTCTCGGCGAAGCCAGACAGGGGCCGCGCCAGCACCCACATCCGCATGGCCTTCCAGCCGGGCAGATAGCTCGTGACGATGTCGCGCTGCGTGACGGCAGGGATCACGGCGTAGGCCTCGGTGAAGACGGCGCTGGACTCGGGACTTTGGGATTGGTCCGGCAGGCCACCGGGGGGGAAGGCATAGGTCACAAGAGAGTCTCCAGCCGCAGACGGGCAATGCGTTCGACCTGCGCGCAGGCGGTGGCGAATTCGGTGTCGGTGTCGTTGGCGAAGCGCGCCTCGAACGCGCGCAGGATGCCCGCCTTGTCGTGGTCCTTGACAGCGATGATGAAGGGAAACCCGTGCTTGGCGACGTAAGCCGTGTTCAATTCTTCGAAACGGGTCCGCTCCGCATCGGTCAGGGCGTCCAGCCCCGCGCTGGCCTGTTCCGCCGTGCTGTCCGCCGTAAGCCGTTTCGCTGCTGCCAGTTTGCCTGCGAGGTCCGGGTGAGCTGTCAGCACGCCGAGCCGTTCCGCGGGACTGGCAGAGCGGAACATGCGCGCCAGTGCATTGTGCAGCCCCGCCGCACTGTCGTGGGCCGGCCCAAGTTCCAGATCGAAGGCGCGTTCCGCGATCCAGGGCGAATGTTCAAAAACGCCGCCGAAGCGCGCGATGAAATCGTCCCGTGTCATCCGGCTGGGGCGCAGTTGCCCGGTTTCGGGGGGGTGGGTCGCGCGCCAGTGGTCGGCGATCTCGATGCGGCGCGGGGTCCAGACGCCCTCGAACCCCTGGATGTAATCGACGAAGCGCTTCAGCGCCTGTATCCGCCCCGGCCGCCCGACCAACCGGCAGTGCAGTCCGACCGACATCATCTTGGCTCGCCCGTCGGCGCCTTCTTCGTAGAGCGCGTCGAAAGTGTCGCGCAGGTAGGCAAAGAACTGGTCGCCTGAGTTGAACCCCTGTGCCGTCGCAAAGCGCATGTCGTTGCAGTCGAGCGTATAGGGGATGATCAACAGCTGCCGCCCATCCGCCTCCATCCAGTAGGGCAGATCGTCGTCGTAGGTGTCCGAGATGTAGTCAAACGCCCCCGTTCCCGCCGCCAGCGCCACGGTATTCACCGAGGTGCGCCCGCAGTACCAGCCGCGCGGGGCTGCGCCCACGACCTCGGTATGCAGTCGGATTGCTTCATCCATGTCTGCCCGCTCCGCCTCAGGCGTGTGGTCCCTGTAGTCGATCCACTTCAGCCCGTGGCTGGCGATTTCCCAGCCTGCAGCCTTCATCGCCTCGACCTGTTCGGGCGCACGCGCCAGGGCGCTTGCCACCCCGTAGACCGTCACGGGGATCCGCGCGCCGGTGAAAAGTCGATGCAGCCGCCAGAAGCCGGCCCGCGCGCCGTAGTCGTAGATCGATTCCATGTTCCAGTGCCGCTGCCCCGGCCAGGGCTGGGCCCCCACGATCTCGGACAGGAAAGCCTCCGACGCGGCGTCACCATGCAGCAGACAGTTTTCCCCGCCCTCCTCGTAGTTCACCACGAACTGCACCGCGATGCGCGCGCCGCCGGGCCAGGCCGCGTCCGGCGGGGTGGCGCCGTGGCCACGGAAATCTCTGGGATAGCGGTTCATCTGAGGGTCCTGACCGTTTCGCGCTCACCCTGCACAAAACCTCTCGCGGGCGCAATTCAGCTCTGGTCCGCAAAAAGCCAACGGGCCGCTCCCTAAGGGGCGACCCGTTGCCAGAAAGGCTGCTGAACGCGCTGATACGTTTTTTATGTCTTGTTTGTCAGGCGCTGGCCAATCTGAATTCGATTTCGGTCATTCAGGGGGCGGGTCTTTCCTGTGCATATGGGGCCCGGCAAGCGCCGAAAGCCCAAGTACATCCCCCGTCTTGCCCCAGATTTATGTCCAGGGGCCGTCAGACCCCCTTCTGGTGTTTCACGGCCCACATATAGACAAAGGATGATTCGCAGGTCAAAGCAAAATCGAATCACTTGGTGCAAAAAAGTGCGAATCAGGGACAGAACGATTCGTTTCTGAACAAACCGGAAGGATTGACGCCCCCTCAGCACCGCCTATTCTTGCCGGAACCCCGATCAAAGGACGCCGCAATGGCCAACGGATACCTGACAACCCATGTGCTCGACACCGCGCGGGGACAGCCAGCGGCGGGGCTTCAGGTTACGCTCTACCTCATCGACGGGGCGAACCGCGTCAGGCTTGCCGCGATGCAGACCAATGCGGACGGGCGCACGGACAGCCCGATCCTGCCGAAGGGCAAATGCGTGCCGGGCACCTATGAACTGGAGTTCGAGGCCGGGGGCTATTTCGACCGGGTCGGGACACCGCCCGAAGCACCGCGATTTCTCGACGTCATCCCGCTGCGTTTCGGCATCTCGGATGCGGAGGCGCACTATCATGTGCCCCTGCTCCTCTCGCCCTTTGGCTATTCGACCTATCGGGGAAGTTGAGAGATCGACGGAAGTATCGTTTTCTTTGAAAGAAAACGGTCGGACTTTTTCAAAAAGTCCGATTCCCGCCGCGACCCTCAGAACGTGATGTCGAACCGCGCACCCGCAGCACCCGGCACCAGCGCGATCTGGCCGCCATGCGCCTCCACCAGCGCGCGCACGATGCTCAGCCCCATCCCCGTGCCTCCTGTCTCGCGCGTCGTGGTGAAGAACGGATCGAAGATGCGGCCCTGGTTGCCCAGTGGCACACCGCTCCCGTTGTCGGACACGCTCAGCAAGCCCTGAACCCATCCCACTGTCAATTGGTCCGCGTCATGCGCCACGGCGTTCTGCGCCAGTTGGGTCAGCAACGCCCGCAGGTCATCGGGAGGGATCGGCACGGTGCCGTCCTGTTCCACAACGACCGCAACGCCTTCGATACCCTTGACCACCTCCGACAGGACCGCCTTGCCGCCTGCCCGTTCCTGCCGGGCGGCGGCATGGGCGCGCAGGTCGGCCAGAAGATGCTCCATCCGCCGCGCCGCCTCGCGGATCGTGCGGGCCAGGGCGGCGCGGTCCTCGGGCGGGGCATCCCCCTCCTGCAAAAGCTCCGCGGCCCCGACGATGGCGGTCAGCGGCGACTTCAGCTCGTGGGTGACATGGTCGGCATAGGCACGCAGGCCCGCGTTGCGGTTCTGCAGGGTTTCGCCCATGTCGACCACGCTCTGGCCCAGATCACGGAACTCCGGCGTGCCGAAGTGCGCGGGCACAGGCGCGTCTGTGCGCCCCGCCTTCACCGCGCGGGCGTGCGCGGTCAACGCCGTCACCGGGCGCAACACCAGCCGCCAGAGCAGAAACCCCAGGATCGCGGCGGAAGCCATGGCGAGCCAGCCGATCAGCCAGGCGGTCTCTGCCCAGCCGAGGATGTTGCCTGCCAAGCGGAACCACACCAGACCCACCAGCGGCACCGCGACGATCCCTGCCATCGCGCCCGCGATGATCAGTGTCAGCGGCGGACGCCACTTGGCCCTCACGCGCGGCGGCACGGACCCATCCGGATGCCCACGCCGTGCACGGTTTCGATCGCATCCTCGCAGCCCGCCGCCGCAAGCTTGGCCCGCAGGTTGCGCAGATGGCTGTCCAGCGTCCGGTCCGAGACGTGGATATGCGCGCCATAGACCGCGTCCGTGAGCGCGGGGCGCGGGATCACCTGGTCGGGCCGGGCCATCAGGTGCGCGATGATGCCCATTTCCCGCGCCGTCAATGCCACGGGTTCACCCGCGATGCTGCACTGGTGGCGACCGGAGTCGATCTCCAGCACTCCGCGCCTGAATGTCTGCGGGCCGGACGTTGGCGCCGCGTTGCCCCGCTTCAGGATCGCCTTGATCCGCGCCACCAGTTCGCGCGGCGAGAAGGGCTTCGTCACGTAGTCGTCGCCGCCCAGTTCGAACCCCAGCACCCGGTCGATCTCGTCATCGCGGGCCGTCAGGAACAGGACGGGGGTGTCGTCGGTACTGCGCAGAGTACGGCAGACCTCAAGCCCGTCCATCTGCGGCAGCCCGATGTCGAGCACCACAAGGTCGAAGCGGCCCGAGCGCGCCTTGGCCAGCCCCTCCGGCCCGTCGCCCGCCTCGGTACAGGTCATGCCCGCCTGGCGCAGCGCGATGCGCAACACCTCACGGATCTGGGGATCGTCGTCGATAATCAGGATTTCGGTGCTCATGGGCGGTTCTCGGTCATCATGCGCGCAAGGCTATTGCGGGCACGGGCATTGCGAAACCCCCATTCGCGCCAGTCACGCGGCGCGCGGATGTAGGTGCGGCGGTGGCAGATCGTCCGGCCCTGCGCCCGTTCGGCCGCAAGGATGACGGGTTTCGCGGCGTCGCCGAGGTTGCAGAGGTATGCGATGTCCTGCCGCACCGGATGGGTCAGGTTGTAGCGCGCGATGATCGCATCGAAGCTGACCCAGGCGCAGACATAAAGCACCACCGCCCCCATCGCGCCTGCACGCAACATAAGCCAGCCGTTGCGGTGCCCGCGCCAGACCTGCCAGAGTATTAGCGCCAACCCGCCGGCCACGAGCGCCATCCAGATCGCCGCCGCGACCCGCAGATGCGTCAGGCCGTAGACCCCCACGTAGAGATCGAGCCGCACAAGCGAAGAAACCACCAACGCGAGGTTCTGCGCTACCCAGAGCATCAGCAACCCCCGTAGCATGGCATTACCATCGGTCCAGCGGCGCGTCAGCAAGGCGAATCCGCCTGCAAGCAGTGCCGTGACCACCAGCGGATAGGCCCCGCGATGCGCGTATTCGGCATAAGTGATCCCCTCCGGCAGGCCGATGCCCCCGTAAAGATAGATCGCGTCCATGCCGGTTTGCAGGGCGAAACCTGCGTTGAACAGCACCAGCGCACGGGTGACCGAGGCCGCGTTGATCACGCCCAGCGGCGCTGGCCCCATCTTTTGCGGTCGGAGTGCCGCCGCGAGCCGCTCGCCCATGCCCGTCACCGACAGGCAGGTCCAGATCAATGGGGCGATGAGCAGCCAGAACGCCATGCGCGATCCGACCGGCAGGTCGAACTGGAATTGCGCCAGAGCGTCGATCCAGCGCGACGCGATCGGGTTGGCCTGCACCAGCAGCCAGGCAAAGACGAGCCCTAGCGACAGGGGCATCAGCCATCCCAGAACGAGACCCTGCAACCGGTCTGCCATCGCACCACCGCGCGGCCTGCGGAACGTCGCCGTTGCATCGGCAATTGTCTGGACGATCCCCATAGGCCACAGCCTGACCACGGCGAGCGCCAACCCGCGCATCCTCACCCCGGCGAGAAGCACCAGCATCGCCGAGACCCCCGTCACGGCGATCAGGAAGGACAGCGGCTGCACCAGTTCCACCAGCGGCAGCATCGCCAGCAGGCTGCCGCCGCCGACCAGCGCCGCCGTGTGAAGGCTGACGCGCGGGGCCGCAAGCCAGAGCGCTGCCGCCACGATCAGCGTCCCGAAGACCGCCAGCGACAGGCCCGGCGCCACCTGCCAGACGAGGAAATCGCCCAACGCGATCAGTGCCAGCAGAAGCCCCGCCCGTCCCATCTGCGGCAGGCCCCGGCCGGGAGCCCGCGCCCGGTCGCCCGGTGGCGTCGCGGATCCGCTCAGCCACCAGCCGTCATGCTGCATCGCCATCGGTACGCCCCGGATCAGAAACGTTTTCATATTGATTGCCCCTCTCACTGCTCTCGTTGTTCCTTTTCTGACAGCGCCCGGTGCAGGGGCTCCGCCCGAATCGTGCAGGTTTCGCGCAAGTGACGGCGCGGCAGTCCCGCTTGCCAAGGGACCGCCGCCCATGGCACCTTGGGTCTCTGATCCCCGCCCGGAGGCACCCCATGGCCACCCAGATTTCCGACCCGACCCCTACCGACACCACGCAGAGCACCAACCACCTGCCGCAGGTCACAGAGCGGCGTAACAATGGCATGGATCTGGACATGGACTGGGTGCGCCGGGTGCAGGCCAATACCTCCGCCATCGAACGGCGGGCCGCGTCCCTGCCCGCGCGGCGGTCGGTCAAGAAGGACCATCAGGCTGCCTGGCTGCTGCGCGCGATCACCTGCATCGACCTCACAACGCTGTCGGGCGACGATACCGCCCGCCGCGTGGAACGGCTTTGCGCCAAGGCGCGCCAGCCGGTGGCGCAGTCCCTGCTCGATGCGCTCGGCATGGGGCCGATCACCGTGGGGGCGGTTTGTGTCTACCATGAGATGATTGCGCCCGCGAAACGCGCGCTCGAGGGCACGAATATCCCCATCGCCGCCGTCTCCACCGGCTTTCCCGCAGGGTTGTCACCCTTGGAACTGCGCATTCGCGAGATCGAGATGAGCGTGGAAGCAGGGGCATCCGAGATCGACATCGTGATCTCCCGTCGGCACGTGCTGTCGGGCGACTGGCAGGCGCTCTATCACGAGATGCGCGCCTTCCGTGCCGCCTGCGGCGAGGCGCATGTGAAGGCGATCCTTGCGACGGGAGAACTCGGGTCGTTGAGGAATGTGGCGCGCGCGAGCCTCGTCTGCATGATGGCCGGTGCGGATTTCATCAAGACCTCCACCGGCAAGGAAAGCGTGAACGCCACCCTGCCCGTCAGCCTCGTGATGATCCGCGCGATCCGCGATTATTTCGATCACACAGGCGTGCGCGTCGGGTACAAGCCTGCGGGCGGCATCTCCAAGGCCAAGGATGCGATCACCTATCTGGCGCTGATCAAGGAGGAACTGGGCGACCATTGGCTGCGCCCCGCCCTCTTCCGCTTCGGCGCGTCATCGCTGTTGAACGACATCGAGCGGCAGTTGGAGCATCACGTGACGGGCAGCTATTCGGCAGGGTATCGCCATGCCACGAGCTGAGCGTGTTTCGCGGGTGGTGTGCAGCGGTATTTGGAAAAGGGTGAAGACATGACGGTTTCCCAGATCTTCGAAACGATGGACAACGGCCCCGCCCCGGAGTCCGCCGCCGACGCGCTGGCGTGGCTCGTGGATCAGGGTGGCCGTTTCGGGCATTTCATCGATGGCGACTTTACCAACCCCGGTGATAGTTTCGCCAGCACCAACCCCGCGACGGGCGAGGTGCTGGCGACGCTGACACAGGCCACGCAGGCCGATGTGGACGCGGCGGTGAAGGCGGCGCGCAAGGCGCAGCCGACTTGGGAGAAGCTCGGCGGCCCGGGCCGCGCGCGCTATCTCTATGCCTTGGCGCGGTTGTTGCAGAAGCACGCGCGCCTCTTCGCCGTGCTCGAAGTGCTCGACAACGGCAAACCGATCCGCGAGGCGCGCGACATAGACGTGCCTCTGGCGCAACGGCATTTCTACTACCACGCTGGCATGGCGCAATTGATGGAAAGCGAACTGCCCGAGGTGGAAGCGCTCGGCGTCTGCGGGCAGATCATCCCGTGGAACTTCCCGCTGCTCATGCTGGCCTGGAAGATCGCGCCAGCGCTCGCCATGGGCAATACCGTGGTGTTGAAACCCGCCGAGTATACCTCCCTCACGGCGCTCCTTTTCGCCGACATCTGCCGTCAGGCGGGGCTGCCCAAGGGTGTCGTGAACATCGTGACCGGCGACGGCGCGGTCGGCGAGATGATCGTTGCCGCAAAGGTGGACAAGATCGCCTTCACCGGCTCCACCGCCGTGGGCCGCCGCATCCGCGAGGCCACCGCCGGGTCGGGCAAGGCGCTGACGCTGGAGCTCGGCGGCAAGTCCTCCTACATCGTCTTCGACGACGCCGATCTGGACTCCGCTATCGAGGGGCTGGTGGACGCGATCTGGTTCAACCAGGGCCAGGTCTGTTGCGCGGGCTCGCGTCTGCTGGTCCACGAACCCGTGGCCGATGCCTTCTACACCAAGTTGCGCACCCGTATGGCAAAGCTGCGCGTGGGTAATCCTCTCGACAAGAGCATCGATGTCGGCGCACTGGTCGACCCGGTGCAGCTGAAAACCGTGAGCGACATGGTCAGCGCCAATACCGCCGGCGAACGCTTCGTTGCCGACACCCCGATGCCCGAGAGCGGCTGCTACTACCCCCCCACGCTGATCACCGGCCTCAACCCCGCCGATACGCTGATGCAGGAGGAGATCTTCGGCCCCGTCCTCGTCTCCACCACCTTCCGCACACCCGAGGAGGCCGTGCAGCTTGCCAACAACACCCGCTACGGGCTGGCGGCGACGGTCTGGTCCGAGAATGTGAACCTCGCCCTCGATATCGCGCCCAAGCTCGCCGCAGGGATCGTCTGGATCAACGGCACCAACCTGATGGACGCCGCCGCCGGTTTCGGCGGCGTGCGCGAGAGCGGCTTCGGGCGCGAAGGCGGCTGGGAGGGGTTGGCGGGATACACGCGCCCCAAGGGCACGCCCAAGAAGCTGAAGGACATCGAGGCCTTCACCGGCGACGGCGCCCCCGCCGATCCCATCGACCGCACGGCGAAGCTCTACATCGGCGGCAAGCAGGCGCGGCCCGACGGCGGCTATTCCGCCCCCGTCTGGGGCAAGTCCGGCGCGCTGCTGGGCCACGCGAGCCTTGCCAACCGCAAGGACGTGCGCAACGCGGTGGAAGCGGCGCAGGCCGCCAAAGGGTGGTCGAAGACCACCGGCCACCTGCGCGCGCAGATCCTCTACTACATCGCCGAAAACCTCGCGGCCCGTCAGGCCGAATTCGCCAGGCGCCTCGACGACATGCAGGGCGGCAAGACCGGCACCAGGGAGGTCGAGGCCAGCATGAACCGCCTCTTCACCTACGCAGCCTGGGCCGACAAGTACGACGGCCAGGTCCACGGCGTCCCGATCCGGGGCGTGGCGTTGGCGATGAAGGAACCCGTGGGCGTGATCGGCGCGCTCTGCCCGGCGGAGGCGCCGCTGCTTGGCCTGATCTCCTGCATGGCCCCTGCCATCGCCATGGGCAACCGCGTGGTCCTCGCCGCGAGCGAGCCTTTCCCGCTGGCCGCCACCGACTTCATCCAGGTGCTGGAAACGTCCGACGTGCCTGCGGGCGTGGTGAACATCCTGACTGGCGCGCAGGCCGACCTCGCCGAGCCGATGGCGCGCCACATGGACATCGATGCCGTCTGGTCCTTTGGGGCGGCGGAACTGAGCGCTATTGTCGAAAAGGCCTCCGCCCAGAACCTCAAGCGCACCTGGGTCAACAACGGGTTCGAGCGTGACTGGATCGGCAAGGACGGCGAAGGCCACGCCTTCCTGCAGGCGGCCACGGACGTCAAAAACGTCTGGGTCCCCTACGGGGAGTAATCCCTTCCCCCTTCATCTTGCCAGATAAACCTCCCGCCGGAGGCACGTCCTGACCCTGTCTCAGGGTCAGGACCAAACATGCCGTGGCGCCTTGGCGCCTCTATTCTGCAACAGGCTCGGACAGCGTCGTCTCCACGCCGTCAGGCTGTCCGACAACCACGAAAAGCAGGTCGTCCGGCGTCAGCAACTCGCCCGCCACGCGTTTGACGTCCTCCAGCGTCACCGCCTCCACCTTGTCGTTGCGGGTGGCGATATAGTCGATGGGCAGACCGATCAACTGCATCCCCACGAGAATGCTCGCGATCGGCGCGTTGCCGTCGAACCGCAGCGGGTAGGAGCCGGTGATGAAGGTCTTGGCGTCCTCAAGCTCCTTCTGCGTGATGCCTTCGGTCGCGGCCTTGGCCCATTCGTCGCGGATCACCTGGATCGCCTGCCCGATGCGGTCGTTGGCGGAACTGACCGAGCCCATGTAGGTCTCCGCCAGATCACGGGGCAGCAGGTAGGAATAGACGCCGTAGGTCAGGCCCCGCTTCTCGCGTACTTCGTCCATCAGCCGACTTTCGAATCCCCCGCCCCCCAGAACCTGATTGAGGATGGTGGCCGCGAAGAAATCGGGATCGTTCTGCCTCATCCCCTTCTGGCCGAAGAGGGCGACGGACCCTTCATCCCGGCCGTGGCAGCCCGCGCGCTGCTGCGCCGCGCCGATCTGCCGGTCGGTGCGGGCCCCGCCCTCGAGGTGATAACCTTGGCAGAGGCGGAAGCTGCGATGGCGGATCTTCGCGTGGTCACAGAGCGCGTCGTCGCGCCGACGTCGCACATCTTCCCGCACGTGCTGGGTCCTGCCTTCGATGCACTGCCCGAAGAGGTCCGGGCAACCCATCTGACGCTCGATGTTTCACGATGGGAAGGAAGATGCGAGGTCCGCCGGGGCGCTGGCCTATGGTCCCGGCTGCTCTGCGCGATCTTCCGGTTTCCGCCTGACGCGACCGATGTCCCCGTCGCGGTGATCAAGACGGTCAAACCGCATGGCGAGACATGGCTGCGCAGGTTCGGTGGGAACGCGTTTCGGTCCCACCTTTCCCTGGATGCGACTGGCCTTCGCGAGAGGTTTGGGCCGTTCAGCTTCCTGATTGGACTGGAGGTGCGAGACGGCGCGCTCCACTATCCGGTGACAGACGGGCGCATCGGGCCGATCCGCCTGCCAGACTGGTTGCTTCCGGTGTCGATCGCGCGCGAGTTCGCTTTTGACGGCAAGTTCCATTTCGATGTCGCATTGTTGGCCCCGCTGACAAAGGCGCCGATGGTGCGCTACCGGGGGTTTCTGGTGGCCGGGGCCGCAGACGATCCGATGCATCTGCCTTGCGACGACGCTTGATGATGCTAAACGCCGCCCTTTCAGTCGGCTTGGTCGCAGACGGGCCAGCCGATCCTTATTTCCCCGACAAC